>CAILDA010000057.1 GCA_903832875.1 uncultured Micrococcales bacterium
AATCCCAGCAGCGCAGATTCTTACCGCTATCGCTTTTGTGGTGGCAATTATTTATCTTGCTGTGGCAGTAATTGCTAAGTGGAGGCTTGCTGTTCTAGGAACTGCATTGATGTTGGTCTGTGCAGTTCTTCTAGGTGGAGCATGGCCTGGCATTGTTCAAACTTTCCAGGTTGTCCCAAATGAACGAACTCTTGAAGCTGATTTCATTGACCGAAACATTGCTGCAACTAGAGCCGCCTATGGCTTAGACAAAGTTGAAACAATTCAGTACGAAGCTAAGACAACCGCAACTGCCGGTGCTCTAAAAGCTGATGCTCAGACTGCAGCGCAGATTCGAATCATCGACCCGAACCTGGTTAGCTCATCTTTCAAGCAACTAGAGCAGTACCGTCAGTATTACAACTTTGTGAATCACCTAGATGTTGATAGGTACAAGATCAATGGCAAGGTGCAGGACACTGTTCTTGCAGTTCGTGAACTGAACCAATCAGGTCTTGGGTCATCTCAGTCTTGGTATAACAACGTCATTGTCTTTACCCACGGCTACGGTTTAGTTGCAGCCTATGGAAACAGACGTTCAGCAGATGGTCAGCCAGTGTTCTTACAGGCCGGTATTCCTTCAAGCGGCCAGCTAGGTAAATACGAGCCTCGTATCTACTTTGGCGAGAGTTCTCCCGAGTACTCAATCGTTGGTTCACCTAAGGGTTCTACAGATCGCGAACTTGATTACCCAGCGGGTTCTGCAACCAGCGCTACAGACCAACAGACCATGACTACCTTCAAAGGTAATGGTGGTCCAACTCTTGATGGAATCGTCAAGCGTTTATCGTATGCGTTGAAGTTCCAAAGTGAACAGATCTTGCTATCTGATGCTGTTAGCGACAAGTCACAGATTTTCTATCACCGCAGTCCAAAAGATCGTGTTGCAGAAGTTGCTCCATACCTAACTCTTGATAGTGATATCTATCCGGCAATTGTTAAAGGAAAAGTTGTTTGGATTGTTGACGGTTACACCACCAGTGCTAACTACCCATACTCAAGAGCTGAGAGTCTAGGTGGCACTATTGCCGATAGTTCAACTACTTCGGCGATACCTAGAGGTTCAATCAACTACATCCGTAACTCTGTCAAAGCAACAGTTGATGCTTACGACGGTTCCGTGAAGTTGTATGCCTGGGATACCAAAGATCCAATTCTGAAGACTTGGATGAAGATTTTCCCAAAGACTGTTAGCCCTGCTTCAGAGATGTCAGGAGCGTTGCTCTCACACGTTAGATACCCTGCTGACCTATTCAAAATGCAGCGAGGAATTCTAGGTCAGTATCACGTATCTGATGCTGGTGCTTTTTATTCTCAGCAAGATGCTTGGATGACACCTAATGATCCAGTGGATCAGGGTCAAGGTACTGGTTCTCTGCAACCTCCGTACTACCTAACTTTGCAAGCACCTACACAACCAAAGCCATCGTTCTCTATTTACTCAACCTTTATTCCAAGATCTACTGGTGAGTCATCTCGAAACGTTTTGACTGCGTATCTGGTTGCCGATTCGGATGCGGGTAATGTCGATGGAAAAGTTTCTTCACACTATGGCAAGCTCAGGTTGCTCACGTTACCAAGAACCACGATTGTGCCAGGCCCTGGTCAAGTGCAGAACAACTTCAACTCGGATAGCGAAGTTTCTAAACTCTTGAACATTTTGCGTCAAGGTTCAACCAAGGTGCTAAATGGAAATCTTCTGACTTTACCTGTTGGTGGCGGATTGCTTTATGTTCAGCCGGTGTACATTCAATCAACTGGTGAAACTTCATTCCCACTTCTCAAGAAAGTGCTAGTTGCCTTTGGTGACAAGATCGCGTTCGAGGACAATCTAGATTTAGCTCTGAATGCGCTATTCGATGGCAATGCAGGCTCTGGTGGAGGCAACCCAACTCCAGTTGACCCAGGCCAAACTAAAGCCCAGCAATTAGCCAGTGCACTTGCTGCAGCTAAGCAAGCCATGATCGATAAAGATGCCGCTATGAAGGCAGGCGACTGGACTGCTTTTGGTAAGGCAGATGCAAGGCTAAGAGCAGCTATTGAAGCAGCGATAGCGGCCAGCAAAAAGTAGGCAGTCTTGTGTTAGAGTAGAAGTTCGCCGCGGGGTGGAGCAGTTCGGTAGCTCGCCGGGCTCATAACCCGGAGGTCGTAGGTTCAAATCCTGCCTCCGCAACTAAATAGATAGACCCCAACTTCGGTTGGGGTTTTTCTTTTACTGTTGATAACTCAAACAAGATTTTGTTCAAAAGATCTATGCTCTTTGGATGTTCTTGCTGAGCTCATTGCTAGTAACTGGTCTTTGGCAGCAGACCCCATCTTGTCCACCCGCATTTAGTTTTACTAACACCACCGTTGGTGCCCTGAGTGATTCTGTGGAGCTTTCGCTTTGTGTCAGTAATGCGGTGCTTATCAAAGGAAGCAATGGCTCAGTCAGCTTGGCTATAGGTGCTCCAAGCTCAACTGCACCTAGATGCTTGATTTACCCAAATGGTCTAAGTCCAGATCTGATGGCGTCGCTCTTACAATCGGGTCATGTTGGCTGTTGGAGTTTGTATCCACCAAGTCAACCCATCGCTATCGTCAACGTCGGTAAACCAAGTCAAACCAAATTGACCGCAGCTCTGAAGAGTTTTAGACCCTCTGCTCCTCGAATATTTGTGAAACCTAATTCAGGAATTCTGGTTGGAACTGCTGTGCAACTAAGTTCCTCAGCAACTATTCAGTTGATAAAAACTAAACTTCTTGGTCTGTCAGCTCAAATAAGGTTCAAACCGCTGAGCTATAAATGGCAGATCGTAAACAATGCCGGTGTAGTGAACAATGCAACATCAGTTCAGCCAAGTTATTTGGCAAATACTAAGGGCGGGGTGCAGGTGAATTTAGCTATTAGTTACTCAATTGAATACCTATTTGCCGGGTTGACCAGTTGGACTCGAGTGCGACCGAATATCTACTCAAATGCCGTTCCAGTTGCCTTTCAGGTTGGACAGGAGATCAATCCACCAATAAGACATATTCCAAGGCTGGTGGCCCAACCATGTATTCCTAAAGTGCTTAGCTGGGGTTGCTGATTTCCAGAAATTTCACAGGACTATTTCATAAACTAAAGAGGTTGAACCCATAGTTTTACTTTAATGAAGTTTTAGTAGGGAATGAAGTTCTATGTCAGATAACAAAAGCCATTACAACAACCAGTTCTTAGGTGAGCCAGTTAAGTTGCCTCAGCAACCTCAAGCTGTTCCAGCACCTAAAGCCAAAGCATCGACCACACTTATTTTGGTAGCTGTACTTGGCCCACTGCTTGGTGTCTTTGTTGGAGCTTCCGCGATTGGTGGAGGTCTACCCCTGTTATCTGGATCTCAACAAGTTGTTGTGAATAACCCAGGCAGCGTTAACTGGGTTACCGGTGCTGCTGCTAAAGCATTGCCTTCGGTAGTTACTCTCTCTGTTTCAGGTAAGTCTTCGGCGGGAACTGGTTCAGGGGTAGTGCTCTCTGAAGATGGTTATATTCTTACCAATGCACACGTGGTCACTCTTGATGGATCAACTTCTGATGTTGTCATCGAAGTGAAGACCAGTTCTGATCGTATTTACAAAGCGAAGGTTATTGGCACAGATCCAACTAATGACCTTGCTGTCATTAAGGCCTCAGGCACGGGTTTTAGTCCCATTGAGTTTGCCGATAGTTCAAAGATCAATGTTGGAGATTTCGCTGTTGCTATTGGAGCACCACTTGGTTATGACGCAACGGTAACTTCAGGTGTTGTTTCAGCTATGCACAGAACCATTCAAGTGGCATCTGCTGCTGTTCCTAAAGATGGCGGTTCAAGTTTGCAACTTTGGAACGATGGCACAGATGCTCCACCGGTGAATCTAGATGTTATTCAGACCGATGCTGCCATCAATCCAGGTAACTCTGGTGGCGCTCTAATCAATGACAAAGGTCAGTTGATCGGAATTAACGTTGCCATTGCAACAGCAACCAGCACATCTTCCCAAGCAGGAAGTATTGGTGTTGGTTTTGCTATTCCATCTAATGTTGGTAAACGCGTTGCTGATCAGATCATCAAAAACGGAAGGGTAAGCCACGGCTTACTTGGAGCATTTGTTTCAGATGCCACTAACTCTGATGCGGTAGCCTCTTTCAGCGTTGGAGCGTTGGTAGAAAAACTCACTCCTAATGGCCCTGCAGACAAGGCTGGTATCAAAGTTGGCGACGTTATCACTGAATGTGATGGGGAGAGCATCGACAGCGCTTCCAAGCTAACTGCTGCTATTCGCTCCAAATCAGCCAACTCTAAGGTCACCTTGAAACTAACCAGAGCTGGCAAGGAAATTACCTTAGAGGCAACACTTGGCGATGCGGATGCCAATAACTAAGGGCTAGGTATCCCAATATCTTTACTCATGGCAGACTAAAGACATGTCAACGATGCCATCAGTACAGTATTCAATAACTATTCGCTTAGAAGCTCCCGCTAAGAACACTGCGGTAAGTGAGCTCACTTCGATTATCGAGCGCTCCGGTGGTTCGGTTACCGCTGTCGATGTCAATCACTCTGATGCTGAGCGAGTGAGGGTTGACCTGACCTGTGCTTGCACTAACTCTGAGCATGCCGAGCAAATAGTCGAAAGCCTAAAACAAGTTCCAGGTGTTGTTGTGGGCAAAGTTTCAGATAGAACTTTCCTAGCCCACCTAGGTGGCAAGCTAACCATCGAATCTAAGTTGCCTATTCGTAACCGCGATGATCTCTCTCTGATTTACACACCAGGGGTAGCTCGTATTTGTGAAGCTATTGCAAAAGATCCAAGTGATGCCAGAAGACTGACCATCAAACGAAACACTATTGCTGTTGTTACCGATGGTTCCGCTGTTTTAGGTTTGGGAAATATCGGACCTCTCGCTGCTCTTCCAGTTATGGAAGGAAAAGCTGCACTATTCAAGCGCTTTGCAAACATCGATGCTTTCCCAATCTGTCTTGACACTCAAGACACCGATGAAATCGTTAGAACTGTAAAAGCTATTGCTCCGGTGTTCGCAGGAATCAACCTTGAAGATATTTCAGCTCCTCGTTGTTTCGAAATTGAAGCAAGATTGCGCGCTGAACTAGACATCCCGGTATTCCACGATGATCAACATGGCACTGCCATTGTTTGTTTAGCAGCACTTAGAAATGCACTAGCAGTTGTCGGTAAGAAAATTGGAGATGTTCAACTTGTCATGAGTGGGGCAGGAGCAGCTGGGACAGCAGTATTGCAACTCTTGTTTGCAGCAGGCCTAAAGCACGCAACAGTGGTTGACCAAAAAGGAATAATTCACGTTGGTCGTAAAGACATTAATCCGGATTCATCACTTGGCTGGATTGCAGGTGCCACTAACAAAGCAGTAAAGACTGGTTCATTACAAGATGCAATGGTGGGAGCTGATGTTTTTATCGGCGTTTCAGCTGGAAATCTTTTAGTTGCGGAAGACATTGCAAAGATGGCAAAAGATTCCATCGTCTTTGCTCTAGCTAACCCAACACCTGAAATTGAACCAGCAGCTGCGGCTAAGTATGCAGCTGTTGTTGCAACAGGTCGAAGTGACTTCGCTAATCAGATTAATAACGTTTTAGCTTTCCCTGGTTTCTTTAGAGGACTGCTTGATGCTGGAGCATCACAGATTACCGAGAGCATGTTGTTGGCAGCTGCGGATGCACTTGCTAAGTGTGTTGAACCGGACGAACTGAATGCTTCATACATCGTGCCAAGCGTTTTCCATGCAGATGTTGCTCAAAGAGTTGCCGATGCTGTTAGAAGTGTTGCTAAGGGGTAGCTAAATGGAACAGCAAACACAGCAGAAACCTTCAATAGTTATTGATCCTCAACTAGCACCGCTTGAACCAGGCGATCATGAACGTTACTCACACTATGTTCGTAAGGACAAAGTAGTTGAGTCGGCAGTAATGGGTACTCCTGTTGTTGCGTTGTGTGGGAAGGTTTGGATTCCTAACCGAGATCCAGAGAAGTTCCCTGTTTGCCCTGAATGTAAAGAGATTTATGAGCAAATGCAGAAAAACGAAGCAGGCGATGGCTCTGCGGAGTAATAAACGCTCGCCAATAGACTTATCTAGTGAATAACGCCCCTATAGGTATCTTCGACTCCGGAGTCGGTGGTCTAACTGTTGCCAGAGCAATCATTGACCAGTTGCCTAATGAATCAATCATTTATCTAGGGGATACCGCTAATACTCCTTACGGACCTAAGTCCCTAAACGAGGTTAGAACTCTGGCTCTTGATGTTATGGATCGTCTTGTTGATGAAGGCGTAAAGATTCTAGTGATTGCCTGTAACACGGCCTCTGCTGCTGTACTTAGAGATGCAAGAGAGCGATACACCGAAGGCAGAAGCATTCCTGTTGTAGAGGTTATTCAACCTGCGGTTAGACGTGCAGTGGCAGCAACTCGTAATGGCAAAGTCGGGGTCATTGGAACTGCTGCAACTATTTCTTCCAAGGCTTACGATGATGCATTTGCCGCAGCTGTTGATCTTGATTTAATTACTGCATCATGCCCAGAGTTTGTTGATTATGTTGAACGTGGTGTTACCAGTGGTAGCCAGTTGATTGCTTTGGCTGAAACGTATCTTGAACCTATAAAGGCTGCCGGTGTTGACACATTAGTTCTAGGTTGCACACATTACCCGCTGCTGACCGGTGCTCTCTCATACGTCATGGGTGAAGATGTCACTCTTGTTTCTTCTGCTGAGGAAACCGCTAAAGATGTTTATAGGACTCTTGTGGCGCACAACCTGTTGCGAACAGAAACCTCAAAGCCAACTCTTCGTTTTCAAGCAACTGGAGATGCGGATAGCTTTGCAAAACTTGCAAGAAGGTTCTTAGGACCTGAAGTTCAAAATGTTGAACAGATCAACTAACTAGGTAGGGAAAATGTCGAGAGTAGATGGCCGCGAGGCAAATCAATTACGCAAGGTAACTATTGAACGTAATTGGAGCGAGCACGCCGAAGGTTCTGCTCTTATATCTTTTGGTTCAACTAAGGTGCTCTGCACAGCTTCTTTCACTCCAGGTGTTCCACGTTGGAAAGTTGGCAAAGGTGAGGGTTGGGTAACCGCCGAGTATGCAATGTTGCCAAGAGCGACCCATGACCGTAATGACCGCGAATCCATCAAAGGAAAAGTTGGCGGTAGAACTCACGAAATCTCAAGACTTATCGGTAGAGCTCTTCGTGCTGCAGTGGATTTCAAAGCCCTAGGGGAGAACACCATCGTTATTGACTGTGATGTCTTACAAGCTGATGGTGGAACAAGAACTGCTGCCATCACAGGAGCATATGTTGCTCTAGTTGATGCCATAAACTACGGAATCAAGCATGGGTACATTCCAGCAAACAACAAGGTAATCATCGACTCGATTGCAGCTATCTCAGTTGGCATCGTCGAAGGTGAGCCAATGCTTGATCTTGCATACACAGAAGATGTTCGAGCAGAGACAGATATGAACGTTGTTGTTACAGGTCGCGGTAAGTTCGTTGAAGTTCAAGGAACCGCTGAAGCAGCTCCATTTGATAGAGAAGAACTAAATGCTCTTCTTGATCTTGCTCTGCATGGCACAGCAGAACTGACTCAACTGCAAACTAAATCACTAGAACAGAACTAATGAAACTTGTTTTAGCAACCCATAATCAAGGCAAAGTAGCAGAGCTTCGAGCAATCCTGGAACCAGTTGGTTTAGAACTAGTTGGTTACGACGGTCCAGAACCAGTTGAAGATGGAACTAGCTTTCTTGAGAATGCTTTTATCAAAGCGAAAGCTGCTCATAAACACACTGGTCTTCCAGCCATCGCAGATGACTCTGGTGTCTCTGTTGAAATACTTGGTGGCTCACCAGGCATCTTTACTGCTATCTGGTCTGGAACAAAAGACAACGTGGCTAACCGTCAATTACTTTTAGCTCAACTAAAAGACATTGCACCTGAGCACCGAGCAGCTGCATTCGTTTGCACCATCGCACTTGTTACAGACGAGGTTCAAACAAGCTTCACTGGAATTTGGTTGGGTTCGATTGCAACTGAAGAACGTGGAACCAACGGTCACGGTTACGACCCAGTGTTTATTCCAGAAGGCTTTGAAGTTACTGCTGCTGAATTAGAACCAGAAGTGAAGAATGCCTTATCGCACAGAGGCCAAGCTGTATCGGCACTAATTGACTACTTTCGTAGCTAGTGCTTTTTAGATCTGGCTTTTATTAGTTCTAAAATCACTGGGATAAAAGATAAACCAATCATTACCAGGGTGACAACAATTACGTGTTCTCTAATGAAAGCGATGTTTCCTAGGAAGTATCCAATTAGTGGAACGCTTATGCCCCAGGTAAAAGCACCGATGACGTTATTGCGGGTGTAATAGCTGTATTTCATCTTGCCAACACCGGCAGCTACGGGGATAAAAGTTCTCATGATTGGAACGAAGTGAGCAAAGATGACTGCCTTGCTTCCATATTTCAGAAAGAAGGCTTCCGCACGCTCAGCGTTCTTAGAGCTAAACAACTTAGAGTCAGGTCGCTTGAAGATAGCAGGGCCAGCACTCTTACCTATGAAGTAACCGATCTGGTCACCAAGTATTGCTGAAAGTGCAATGGCTAGACAGGCTAACCAGATAGGGGAATCAATAACTCCGCCACCGATCATTAGTCCCACAGTGAAAAGCAGGGAGTCGCCTGGCAGGAAGAAGCCAAGTAGTAATCCTGTTTCGGCCACAACTATGAGGCAGGCCACAATTAGTGCCAGAGGCCCAAGGCTGGCAAGGATATCTTCAGGGTGCAGTATGTCGTTTATATTCACGCGCCCCCAGCAGGAATCGAACCTGCGCCCCCGCCTCCGGAGGGCGGTGCTCTATCCCCTGAGCTATGGGGGCTCAAAGATATTCCCAGACTACCAGCCGTGTTTATAGGGCTTGGGGAGCACACTTCTGCCCAATAGGGGCAGTTCGCTAGACTTAGAGCACTACCGGCTCAGGCGTTGTGGCTTGCCAGCCCAACTAACCCCTCCTATAAATAAAGGTGCCTCAAGTGACCCCTGCAGACTTATCCAGTCAGATTCTGCACATTCTTGCTGCTTTGCAGTCAGAGGGTAAATTATCCGCACTTGAACTTCCTGCCGAGGTTGTCGTGGAAAGACCAAAGAACCGCGATCACGGTGACTGGGCAACGAATGTTGCAATGCAGTTTGCTCCTAAATTCGGTTTAGTTCCAAGAGATTTCGCAACTTTGCTAGCTAGTGAGTTAGCTAAGGTTTCAGGCATCGAAAAAGTTGACATCGCAGGTCCTGGTTTTATCAACATCACCCTGAGTGCTGCTGCAGCAGGAGAACTTGCTAAGCAGATTGTTCTTGCTGGCGATTCCTATGGAACCGGTTCAGCTCTTGCTGGAATCAAAATGAACCTCGAGTTCGTTTCGGCTAACCCAACAGGTCCTATTCACATTGGCGGAACCCGTTGGGCTGCTGTCGGAGATTCACTTGCTCGTATCTTAGAAGCTCAAGGTGCAAGTGTTACTCGTGAGTATTACTTCAACGATCATGGTGCTCAGATTGATCGTTTTGCAAGATCATTGCTGGCAGCAGCTAAAGGTGAACCTGCTCCTGAAGATGGCTATGCAGGTGAATACATCAACCAGATTGCAAAGAGTGTCTTAGCAACCCACCCTGATGCTGCAACACTGCCTGAGGCCGAAGCCACTGAGACTTTTAGAGCTCAAGGTGTTGAACTGATGTTCGGTGAGATTCGCAAATCTTTAGAAGACTTTGGTGTTCACTTCGATGTTTTCTTCCATGAGAACTCCCTTTATGAAACAGGCGCTGTTCAGAAAGCTATTGAAAGACTTAGAGCGCTTGGTCACATCTATGACCAAGATGGTGCTGTTTGGTTGCGTTCAACAACTTTCGGAGACGACAGAGATCGTGTGGTCATCAAGAGCGACGGTGAAACAGCTTATATCGCAGGAGATCTTGCTTACTACCTAGATAAGCGTGAGCGTGGCTTTGATAGAGCAATTTACATGCTTGGCGCTGACCACCACGGCTATGTTCAACGCATGATGGCGATGTGTGCTGCCTTTGGTGATGAGCCAGGCGTGAATCTAGAGATTCTTATTGGTCAATTGGTGAACCTAGTTAAAGATGGTGAACCAGTTCGAATGTCCAAGCGTGCTGGAACAGTTGTCACCATGGAAGACCTAGTTGACGCAGTTGGTGTTGATGCAGCACGTTACGCACTAACAAGATCATCAATCAACTCGATGGTTGATATTGACCTTGATCAACTTACAAAAAAGACCAACGACAACCCTGTCTTCTATGTTCAATATGCGCATGCAAGAACCAAGCAGGTTGCTAACAACGCTGTGTCCTTATCTGTTGATGACAGCGAATTTGACCCGAGTCTGTTGACCCACCCAAGCGAATCGGACTTACTTGCCAAACTTGCTCAGTTGCCTGCGATCATGGCGCACTCATCTTTGGAGCGTTCACCGCACCTTGTTGCTAGATACCTTGAGGAAGTTGCCGGTGTTTATCATCGCTGGTATGACGCATGCCGAGTGACGCCGTTATCTGGTCAGAGCGTTGAAAGTGTTCACCGAACTAGATTGTGGTTAAACAATGCTGCTGCTGTTGTTCTAGCTAATGGGCTTCGGGTTATTGGTGTTTCTGCACCGGAGCGGATGTAATCGTGAATTCAAATCTTGCTCCTAACTGGCTGGCAAAGCCAAGCGATGCCAACGCTATAGATCAAAACATTTGGCCGACAAGTTTCAAGCGTGATAGCGAAGGTCAGATTGCTATCGCTGGCGTAGCGGTAGGAGATCTAGCTGCTGAGTTTGGAACTCCGCTGTACGTTTTAGATAAAGATGAGTTCTTTGCAAGAGCTATGAGAATCAAAGCTGCTTTCAATGCTGCTGCCGGAAGACATGGCACAACAGCAAAGATTTACTATGCCGGTAAAGCTTTCCTTTGCACTGAAGTTGTTCGTTGGGTTGATGAACTAGGTCTTTATCTGGATGCTTCTAGCGGTGGTGAACTTGCTGTTGCCTTAGCTGGTGGAATTGATGCCAAGCGCGTTGGTTTACATGGCAATAACAAATCACACAGTGAGATTGGCAGAGCAGTAACCGCTGGTCTCGGTGTGATTGTCATCGATAGTGAGATCGAAGTTGAGAGAATTGCTTCGTCTGCTGGCGCGCAAGATGTTGTTCAACCTGTTCGCCTACGAGTAAACACCGGAGTTCACGCTCATACCCATGAGTATCTAGCAACTGCTCGTGAAGATCAGAAGTTCGGTATTGCTATTGCTGATGTTCCTGATGTGGTTGCCAAGATTCGTTCACACAAACACTTGCAATTCTTAGGTTTACACTCACACATCGGTTCACAGATTTTTGCTGTTGAGGGATTTATTGAAGCAGCCAAGCGACTAGTTGCTTTGCATGCTGAACTATCTAAAGCTGGTTCAATACCGGAACTAAACCTTGGTGGAGGTTTTGGTGTTGCATACACGCCAGCCGATAAGCCGATGGATATCGAAGAGATTGCTTTTGCAATAGTTGAAACGGTGGCGGAAGAATGCAAGAAGCTCGGTGTTGAGGTTCCTGTGCTTTGTTTCGAACCAGGGCGAGCAATCGTAGGTCCTGCTGGAATCACTTTGTATAACGTTGGAACAACTAAAGATGTTTTGGTTGGTGAAAATGCCGATGTAAGAAAATACGTCAGCATCGATGGCGGTATGAGTGATAACGCAAGACCAGCTCTGTATGAAGCTGATTACTCAGCAGTTCTTGCATCAAGAGAATCTTCTGAGGCTGCTGCCTTAGCTCGAGTTGTTGGCAAGCACTGTGAATCTGGGGATATCGTCGTTAGAGATACTTATTTGCCGGAAGATATTTCACCAAATGACTTGCTTGCTGTTGCAACCACTGGTGCCTACTGTTTCTCATTAGCTAGCAATTACAACTACCTGGCTCGTCCTGCAGTTGTTGCTGTATCTAATGGCAAAGCTGATCTGATTGTCAGAGCAGAAACTGAAGTTGACTTACTTTCAAGAGATGTAAAGGTTTCAAAATGATTGATTATCGCCCGTTAAGAGTGGCCCTTTTGGGAGCAGGTTCTGTCGGCTCACAGGTGGCAAGGCTAATCCTTGAAAACAAGGATGAGTTAGCAGCTCGTGTTGGTGCTGAATTGCAGCTAGCTGGTGTTCTGGTTAGAGATAAGCGTGCTGCTCGTGCAACCAACATCCCTCAAGAGCTAATCACAACTGAAGCCGATGCTCTAATTCTTGGTGCAGATATTGTCATTGAAGTTATGGGTGGCATTGAACCAGCTCGAACACTCATCTTGCAGGCCTTGAACTCAGGTAGTGATGTTATTACTGCTAACAAAGCACTATTAGCTACCCACGGTGCAGAGTTATTTGATGC
>CAILDA010000058.1 GCA_903832875.1 uncultured Micrococcales bacterium
AAAGCGAACTGTTGACATCGAATACAAGTTCGGTTTCCAAGGTTCAGAGTTTGGTGAGCTTGAAGGTATTGCTAACCGCACCGACTTTGACCTAACTACTCACTCCCGTGAATCAGGTGTTGATCTTTCATACTTTGATCAGGCTAAGGGTGAGCGATGGACTCCGTACGTTATTGAACCAGCGGCAGGTCTTACTCGTTCACTTATGGCATTCCTCGTTGACGCATACGCAGAAGATGAAGCACCTAACACCAAGGGTGGTGTTGACGTTAGAACTGTTCTTCGTCTTGACTATCGTCTCGCTCCAGTCAAGGTTGCTGTTCTTCCGTTATCTCGTAACGAAGATCTATCTCCTGTTGCTAAGAACTTGGCTCAAGAGCTTCGCGGGCACTGGAACATTGACTTTGATGATTCAGGTGCGATTGGTAGAAGGTATCGTCGTCAAGATGAAATCGGCACTCCGTTCTGTGTCACCATCGACTTTGATTCTCTTGAAGACCAAGCTGTTACTGTTCGTGAGCGTGACACCATGGCGCAAGAGCGCGTGTCACTAGATAAACTAACCGGATACCTAGCAGCCAAGCTAGTCAAATAGTTCAATTGAATACCTCAGGTGCAGCACTGCAGTATGGCGATATAGCTATCGCCACACCTGTCGTGCTTGCACCAATGGCAGGGATAACCAATACCGCATTTAGAAGACTCTGCCGTGAATACGGCGGAGGTCTATACGTCAGCGAGATGGTAACTTCTCGTGCGCTAGTTGAACGAACTGAAGAGTCAATGCGTTTAATTGGTCATCACGAGAGTGAAGATATTCGTTCAGTTCAGTTATACGGTGTTGACCCTAAGACTATTTCTGAAGCAGTAACAATGCTGGTTGCTGAAAATAGAGCAGATCACATTGATCTGAACTTTGGTTGTCCGGTTCCTAAAGTCACTCGCAAAGGTGGCGGAGCAGCTTTGCCATACAAGCAAGATCTGTTCGCAGCAATTGTGAATAGTGCTGTGAAAGCTGCTGGAAGTATTCCTGTCACTGTCAAGATGCGTAAAGGCATTGATGCAGATCACCTGACCTTTATAGAGGCAGGTAAATCAGCCAGAGATGCTGGTGTTGCCGCTGTTGCACTGCATGCCAGAACTGCTTCTGAGTATTACTCAGGTAACGCTGACTGGACTGCAATCCATGAACTCAAAGATCAACTCCGTGATGTTCAGGTTTTAGGTAATGGAGATATCTGGTCAGCTAGTGATGCCATCAGAATGATGCGTGAAACCGGTTGTGACGGGGTAGTTGTTGGTCGAGGTTGTCTTGGTAGACCTTGGCTATTTGCAGATCTCCAAGCTGCTTTCGAAGAGTATGCAAGAGACCCGAATTCGAATAAGGCTATTGACCCTGTCCAGCCAACTCTTGGTGAAGTAGCTTTGGCTTTCAAGAAGCATGCAGTTCTGTTGGTTGAGTTCTTTGAATCAGAAGAGCGGGCTTGCAGGGATATAAGAAAGCACGTTGCTTGGTATTTCAAGGGCTATCCAGTTGGCGGGGAATTCAGGGCTAGCCTGGCTCAGGTTGAGTCTTTACAGCAGATGGATGACATTCTAGGAACCATTGACTGGCTTGCTCCATACCCAGGCGAGCTCGCTGAAGGCCCTAGAGGACGCCTAGGAGGAGCAAAAGTCTGTGCTCTGCCGGAGAATTGGCTTGATTCACGTGAACTGGTCGGTGACCAGCGTAAGGTTTTGTTAGAAGCGGAGCTTGGAGTTTCGGGCGGATGAGTAACGACAGATATACAGATTTTGACCAGGAGCGGTTCTTAGAAGAAACCGGCACCGGTAGAGGTGCTCGTACCGAATTTGCTAGAGACCGAGCAAGAGTTACTCACTCATCAGCGCTTAGAAGACTTGGTGCTAAGACCCAGGTATTAACTCCAGGAGCTGGGGATTTTGCTAGAACACGGCTAACTCACTCTTTAGAGGTGGCTCAAGTTGGTCGTGAGATGGCAGTTGAGTTTGGAATTGATCCGGACATTGTTGACACTGCTTGCCTGGCTCATGATTTAGGTCATCCACCTTTTGGTCACAATGGTGAAAAAGCTTTGAATGATTGGTCACAGGATTTTGGTGGCTTCGAAGGTAATGCGCAAACACTGAGATTACTAACTCGTATCGAACAAAAGGTTTATTCCACAGCGGGCATTGCTTTTGGTTTGAACCTCACTAGAGCATCACTTGATGCATCAGTTAAATATCCTTGGACGCGTGAATTCGCAGTGAATGACTCAGGTGCAGATAGGTCCATAAAGTTTGGTGTTTATCCTGATGATGTTCCGGTCTTTGACTGGATTAGAGTTGGCGCTCCTGAAAGAACTAAGTGCTTTGAAGCTCAGATCATGGATTTCAGCGATGATGTTGCTTACTCTGTACACGATTTTGAAGATGCTGTGGTTGAAGGTTTCCTAAAACTTCATGAACTAGATATTGCAAGCAAAGAAGATGAGATCATCACTGAGATCGAACGTTGGAACGGTAGTCGAATCTCAAGAGCTGACTTACAGGCTGCCTTAGACAGATTGCAAGCTAATCCAAACTGGTTGAAGCTCTGGAACGGGTTGCCTCGCGAAGCAGGACAACTAAAGAACCTAACTTCAAGTGTGATCGGCAGTTTCGTTTCTAGAACTACTCAAGCCACCTTTGCTGCTAACCCTGATTCAACTTTTGCTAGATACGCAGCTAACGTTGTTGTTCCTAACGAAGTCGAAGCAGAGATTGCTATCTTCAAAGGTTTAGTCTCGTACTTCTTGATGTCAACCGAAAAGCGCAGACCATTCTATGAATGGCAAAGAACCCTACTTACTGAGTTAGCTGATGAACTGCTGGCATCCAATGGTGAATATCTAGATCCATATAGTTTTTCTGCCTGGAACCTAGCTGTTACAGATGAACAGAAGCATCGCGTGATAGTTGATCAGATTGCTGTCTTCACTGATGCAGCAGCGCTCAAGTTACACAACGCTCTAATTGGCTCTAAGCGAAGAACTATCTAATGGCTGGAAGAATTCCACCTAGGGACATCGAGGCTATTAAGCAGCGAGTAAACATTGCCGACATCGTTGGTGAATACGTGCAACTCAAGGGAGCCAGCGTTGGTTCACTCAAGGGACTTTGTCCTTTTCACGATGAGAAGTCGCCCTCATTCAACGTAAGACCAGACCAAGGCTTCTATCATTGCTTTGGTTGTGGTGAGGGTGGGGATGTCTATAAGTTCTTGCAAAAAGTAGACAACATCACCTTCTATGAAGCCGTTGAGAAATGTGCTGCCAAGATTTCATACCAAATTACCTATGAAGCAGGTTCTGGTAGAGACGACGGCATCAACCGAGGCAGACTACTAGCAGCGAATGAAGCAGCAGCTAAGTTCTTTGCTACCGCGCTACAAACTCCTGAAGCTCAAACAGCAAGAGATTTCCTATCGCAACGTAAGTTCGATAAAGAAGCAGCTGAATACTTTGGTTTGGGCTATGCCCCTAAGGGTTGGAACTCGCTGGGAGATGTTCTAAAGGCACAAGGGTTCACTGAAGAAGAACTAGTCAAGGTTGATCTGATAGTTGCTAAAGAGGGTCGAAGCTATGACAAGTTCAGGGGCAGGCTGGTCTGGCCAATCAAGGATGCCACCAATGCTGTTATTGGCTTTGGTGCTCGAAAAATCTATGAAGATGACCCGCTAGCTAAATACATCAACACGGGAGAGACCCCGGTTTATCACAAGTCGCAGGTGCTCTATGGACTTGATTTGGCTAAGAAGGATATCGCCAAGAACCGCCAGGTAGTTGTGGTTGAGGGTTATACCGATGTGATGGCTTGTCATCTTGCTGGGGTAACCACAGCTGTTGCGACATGTGGAACTGCTTTTGGTGATGACCACATCAGACGTATCAACCAGTTATTTGGTTCCGGTGATCAAGGTGCTCAGGTTATCTTCACCTTTGACCCTGATGCTGCAGGTCAAAAAGCAGCAATGCGAGCATTTGAATCCTCAGGCAAGTTCATTGCTTCTACCTTTGTTGCTGTTGGTCCTGAAGGCTTAGACCCTTGTGATCTAAGAATCAGTAAAGGTGATGCTGCTGTCCAAGAGATGATTTCA
>CAILDA010000059.1 GCA_903832875.1 uncultured Micrococcales bacterium
GAGTGTTCGGAAAACACTCAGATTTCTATCAGAAGACATTCAGCCAAACATTTCTCACTACAAGATCTGGTTTACTCAAACTTCATAACCGAAGAGCAAGCAAAGTTACTCTCAGCAATCCTCGAAGCAAAGGAAAACTTTGTAATCGTAGGTGGCACTGGTTCAGGTAAGACAACTCTGTTGCGAGCTTTGCTCCAAGAGTGTTCAAAAGAGCGAGTGATAACTATTGAAGATTCAACTGAGTTAGAACTTACAGAAAACGCAGTATCGCTAAGAACGAGATCTGCTAACCATGAAGGAGCTGGTGAAATGAGTACAAGTTTGTTACTACGGGAAGCATTACGCATGAGACCAGATCGCTTAGTAATCGGCGAGGTTCGTGGCCAAGAGTTACTTGTCCTTTTGCAAGCGCTGAACACAGGACATTCCGGTGCTGGATTTACCTTGCATGCTAATTCTGCTTCCGAAACGGTTTCAAGAATGTTGGCAATTCTCGCAGTTGCCGGAATGGAACCTAAACTTTCAAAGGTTCTGATTGCAGCAGCATTGCATTGGGTGATTGAAGTCAAGCGCACCACTTCTGGTAGAGCTGTTGTCGCGATTGAGAGATTGGCTCTAGTAGATGTCTGATTCGCTAACCCTTACGAAATTTGCTGGCTTACTTCGATCTGGAGTGGACCTAGATAAAGCCATTGAATACATTGGCGGTATTCCAGAGGATACATCTGGACTTAGGTACTTATTAGAAGTAGCTAAAGACGCCGGCGCGAGCGTTGCAAATGAAATTGATGTTGTTGCTGACCTGTTTACTTTCAAGGAGAGATCCCTGCAGAGGATAACTGTTGCCCATGCCAGCCCAAAAGCTAGCGCGAGACTTGTGCTCTGGTTACCGTTACTAACATTGGCAATGGCTGAGCTAGCTGGGATGAATATTTTAGAAACCTTAGCCACCACACCACTGATGCTGTTAAGTCTGGGACTTGGGCTCATGTTGCTCTTATTAGCTAGAGCACTGAGTAATCGATTGATTAGAAGAGCAAAGCCTAAGGATACAAACATTGGGTTCTATCTGATGGGGGTAGCTCTTGAGAGCTCTGGTGGAGCAAGCCTTAACCAAGCTCAAAATCGTGCCTTAGATATTTATGCCACCGTGTTTGGTAAGGACCCATCTAAAGCAGAACTGACTGCCATGGCTCAGGTGGCATTACTTGTTGAACAAACCGGAGCCAGGGTGGGGGACTTACTTCGAAGGCAGGCTGAGCAACTGCAGCGAGAGTCACTGACTGCAACTGAAATCCAAATAGAGAAGCTCAGTGTTCGACTGATGTTGCCATTGGGTTTGGCTGTATTGCCAGCGTTCCTATTTTTGACTGTTATTCCTTTGATGTTTTCCATGCTGGGTCCAAAATGAAAGAGATAAGAAATGAAAGAAATCTGGTTAGCCGAAGATGGTGCTACCACAGCGGAATATGTGATTATCACTTTGGCTGCAGTTGGCTTTGCGGGACTGCTGCTGACAATCCTAAGAAGCGAAGAAGTAAGGACAATGCTGCTGGATCTAATCAGGTCGGCATTGACCGTGCAGAACTAGGTTCTGTCACAGCAGAATTTGCAATCATCCTTCCAGCAGTGTTACTGATTCTTGTGTTTTCAATTTCGGTGCTAGCCATACAGACCAACCGAATGGCTCTGATAGAGCTTGCAGCGGAAGGGTCAAGATCCGTGGCCAGGGGGGAATCGGAAGCTGTTTTGAGTAGTTTGATTCGGGATCGAAAGCTAACTCCTCCACCTGAGGTCAACTGGGTCTATGAAGAACTATCGATTTGTCTTGAACTAGTCCAAAACGTCAAAATCCCGCTGTTTGGGAACTTTTTGGCAATTCCGGTTTGGGAGCGACAATGTGCCAGAAAGTCTGGTTTATGAGCCTTTACAGCGACCGAGGTTCTGGGTCTATTTTGGGATTTGGTATTATTTCAGCGGTTTTGGGAATAATGACCATGAGTATGGCTGTTAGTGCTCAAAGCCTTGCAATTGCTAGGCTCCAGACCCAGACTGACAACGCAGCATTGGCTGCTGAGGATGTTTTAAGGGGTTTGGCCATCGGTTATCCCTGTGAAACGGCTGAGCAGATTGTGCAAGGATTTGGCGGGACCCTAGAGACATGCCATATAGTCAGTTCTGACATCTATATAAGTGTGCGTCAGCAAGTTATGGGTATAGTTCATAGGGTTCATGCTCGGGCAGCTCCGGGTTTGAGTTCTACAAGGTAGGAGATTTAGTGTCAACAGGTTCAAAGCTAGTCATCGTAGAGTCACCAGCGAAGGCTAAGACGATTGCCAAGTATCTTGGTGATGAGTTCCGCGTACTCGCGTCCGTTGGTCACATCCGCGACTTGATCGACCTAAAGGACCTTCCACCTGAGCTCAAGAAGAAGGGCACCATCGGTAAGTTCTCCATCGATGTTGAGGATGACTTCAAGCCTTACTATGCAATTTCAGCCGGTAAGAACAAGACTGTCTCAGAACTTAAAGCAGCTCTAAAAGATGCAGATGAACTTTTCCTCGCAACTGATGAGGACCGCGAGGGTGAGGCTATTGCCTGGCACCTACTAGATGTCCTAAAGCCTAAGGTTCCAGTGCACCGAATGGTGTTCCATGAAATCACCAAGGAAGCCATTCAGGCAGCCGTTGCTAATACCAGAGCTATTGATGACAACCTTGTTGAAGCTCAGGAAACCAGACGTGTAGTGGACCGTTTGTATGGCTACGAGATCTCACCAGTGCTTTGGCGCAAGATTGCCAGAGGTCTATCTGCAGGACGTGTTCAATCTCCGGCGGTTCGTCTAATTGTTGAGCGTGAACGTGAGCGTATGGCTTTCGTTTCAGCTGCTTACTTTGACATCAAAGCAATCTTTGATACCAAAGTTGCAGGAGAGCCTAAGTTCGAAGCAAAACTGCACACCTATAACAGTCAGCGCATTGCAACTGGAGATTCATTTAACGACAAAGGTGAACTAACCGCAAAAGTGTTGTTGCTTGATGAAGAGAAGGCAACCTCTCTTGCTGATGCAGTTAGATCTCCTGATGTTCCGATTGAAGTTATCTCTGTTGAAGCGAAGCCATCAACTAGAAGACCGGCTGCTCCTTTCACAACTTCAACTTTGCAGCAGGAAGCTTCAAGAAAACTTCGTATGTCGGCAAAGCAGACTATGGATGTTGCTCAGTCTTTATACCAAGAGGGTTACATCACTTATATGAGAACTGACTCGCCAACTCTTTCATCTCAAGCGATTACTGCTGCAAGATCTCAGGCCAAAGAAATGTTTGGCGAAGAATACGTATCCCCTGCACCTCGGGTTTACCAGGGTAAAAACAAGAACGCTCAAGAAGCGCACGAGGCTATTCGTCCAGCTGGTGAAGTATTTAGAAAGCCAAGTGAAGTTGCATCAGAACTTCACGGTCGTGCTTTTGATCTTTATGACTTGATCTGGAAGCGCACCATTGCTAGCCAAATGCAAGATGCCAAGGTTTCAACAACTACCGCCAAGATAGCGGTATTCCCGCTAGCTAACGGCGATAGAGCAGAGTTCACTGCAAGTGGAACTGTAGTTACCTTCCGTGGTTTTATGGCTGCCTACGAGGAAAGCCAAGATGAGCCACGTAATGAAGATGACGAACAAGAGCAAGAGAGCAAGCTCCCAAACCTTGAGGCTGGTCAGAAACTAGAAGCAGTTGAAGTCACCGCTAAGAACCACCAGACCTCTCCTCCTCCTCGTTACACCGAAGCAAGCTTGGTGAAAGCCCTAGAAGAAGATGGTATTGGTCGTCCTTCAACATATGCAGCAATCATTAGCAACATCTTGAATAAGGGTTATGTCATCAAACGTGGTCAAGCTCTGGTTCCTGAGTGGATTGCCTTTACCGTTATTCGTTTCCTTGAAGAAAATGTCTCAAGACTTGTTGACTATGCCTTTACTGCTCGAATGGAAGAAGATCTAGACGAGATAGCCAATGGCACCATTGAACGTGGCGCTTGGTTGAAGCAGTTCTATTTCGGCGCAGGGGATAACCCAGGCTTACACAGCATCGTTGAGAACATCGGGGACATTGACCCTAAGGCTTTGAACTCTTTAGATCTAGGCGATGGCATCACGCTTAGAACTGGAAAGTTCGGTCCCTATCTTGAGATCTATATCGAACCTAACGCCGAAGGTGCTGACGAGAATGGTCGTCGGATTATCAACATCCCTGAAGGCCTAGCTCCTGATGAACTTACTCTTGCTAAGGCTCATGAATTGATTGAAGCTCCTATCTTGCAGGACAGAATCTTGGGTCAAGATCCAGCAACAGGTCACAACATCTTGTTCAAAGATGGTCGCTACGGTCCTTACGTTTTGATTGATGATCCAGATGCCAAGAAGCCTAAGACTGCATCTTTGTTCAAAACCATGTCCGCAGATGCCCTAGATCTAGAAATAGCAATTAGGTTGTTATCTCTTCCTAGAGTTATTGGCCAAGATCCTGAATCTGGCATCGACATCACATCGCAGAACGGTAAGTTTGGTCCATATTTACTCAAAGGTAAAGAATCTAGAAGCCTGCAAGCAGAAGACCAGATCTTTGATCTTGATTTAGCTGGAGCGTTAGAGATTTTTGCTCAGCCTAAATACGGTGGTCGCAGAACAGCTGCAACTCCGTTGAAAGAGTTCGGTGAAGACCCAGCGGCTAAGACCAACGTTGTTGCTAAGTCTGGTCAGTTCGGTCTTTATGTTTCAGATGGCGCAATCAACGCAACCGTTCCTAAAGATGAACCACTCGATGAGCTAACTCCAGAGCGTGCTTTCGAACTGCTTGCTATTAGAAGAGAGAAGCTAGGTCTAGAGCCTGGTCAACCTGCACCTAAGGCTTCAAAGGCTGGCAGAAGAAGTACGTCTCCTGCTAGGACTGTCAAAAAAGGTGCAACGAGAAAGAAAGCCGAATAGTGTCGGGTCTGTTTATTTCATTTGAAGGTATCGATGGTGTTGGTAAGTCAACCCAAGCAGACCTGCTTGAAACCTGGTTATCTGAACAGGGTAAAACAGTTGTTAGAACTTTAGAACCAGGTGGCACTGATGTTGGTGTTGAAATCAGAAAGATACTTTTACATCACAAAGGTGATTTAGCACCAAGAGCAGAAGCTGCTCTGTTCGCTGCTGATCGTGCTCACCATGTTGCTAGCAAGATTCGTCCTGCTTTAGAGCGCGGAGAGATTGTGATTACAGATAGATACTTTGATTCATCCGTTGCCTACCAAGGTGCTGGCAGAGATTTATCTAGAACTGAAGTTAGAGATTTGTCATTGTGGGCTGTTGCTGGGCTATTGCCTCAGCTAACAGTTTTACTTGACCTTCCTGCAGAAGAGGCCAGATCAAGACGTAATACTTCTGGAACTGAACCAGATCGCCTGGAACGAGAGAAGACAGAATTCTTTGAAACTGTTCGTTCGGCTTATCTAGATTTAGCAAAGGCGGAGCCAGATCGTTTCTTAGTAGTTGACGCTTCAGTGTCAGTTGAGCAAATGCAGGCTCAGATTCGCGCACGAGTTGCGGGACTTATCTAAATAAATGCAAACACCAAAAGTTTTCAGAGATGTTGTTTCCCAACCGGAAGCAGTCTCGGAACTTCTGCGTTCAATGGATCAGGCTAAAGGCAACATTCATCATGCTTGGCTCTTTACTGGACCGCCTGGTTCTGGCAGATCACAAATAGCTTTGGCTTTTGCTGCTGCTCTGTTGTGTTCGGAAGGGGGCTGTTCAGGTTGTAATTCTTGCGAAATGATTCGTATTGGTAATCATCCAGATGTCTTAGTGCTAAATACTGAGCGAGTGCAGATCAGCATCGATGAGGTCAATGAGTTCATTGAGAAGTCGATACACATGCCCGCAATCGGTAAGTATCGCATCATGATTGTTGAAGATGCTGACCGTATGAGCGAGCGAACCAGTAACGTGTTGCTCAAGTCTTTAGAAGAACCACCGAGGGGTACCATCTGGATGCTCTGTTCACCAAGTGAAGCTGATCTGATTCCAACTATTCGTTCTAGGGTTAGAAAGATTCAGCTCAAGGTACCTACTGTTGAAGCGGTAGCCCAGCTATTGGTTGACAAGTATGGAATTGGTTTTGATTTAGCTCAGCAATCGGCAGCTCAAGCACAGAGCCATGTGGGCATGGCTAGAAGACTGGCATCAAACTCTGGAGCTAGGGACAGAAGAAAGCAAGCACTTCAGACTGTGCTTGGAATCACCGATATCCCATCAGCTGTGAAGGCAGCAGAAACCTTAGGCAAGCTCGCTGAAAGTGATAGTGCTCAGCTAACTGGCGAGCAGGATGACTTCGAGCGCAAAGAACTAATGAATCGTCTTGGGGTCGCTGAAGATGCGAAACTCAATGCAAGTTCAAGGTCACAACTAAAGAAGCTTGAAGAATCCCAGAAGAGACGAGCAACAAGGTCAAAGCGGGATGGTTTAGATCGTATTCTTGTTGACCTTATGGGTTTGTATCGAGATGTTTTGACTGTTCAACTAGGTGCGGGGGAAGCTTTGATAAATGTTGATTTAGTGCCAGAAGTAAACAAGCTAGCATCAGAGACTTCTCAGGCTCAGACCATACACTGCATTGAACAGATTGAGAAAGTGCGTTCCCGCATGGATAGAAACGTTCGAGAAGACCTGCTACTAAATTCACTCGCAGTTTCGCTTAGACGAAAGGCAACTAAATGAAAGCTTTGAATAGAGCTATCTTGTCCCTAAGTATCATTGCTGGTTTAGTAGCTGCAGGCACTTTGGTCTATCCAGTAATTCAAACCAGCATGAATAAACCTTCGACAGAAACAGAACTAGCTACTGTTCCTAAAGACCTCGATGGCTTCTATGCCCAGAAGCCGTTATGGAAAGACTGCGAAGGGGATAACACCCAGGCTCGCTGTGGTTTCATCCAAGTTCCATTGAACTGGTCTAAGCCCTCTGAAGGTGCAATAAAGATTGCTGTTGCAATCAACCCAGCAAGTGATCCGAAGACCTCCCCTTATCTTCTAATGAACCCAGGTGGTCCTGGTGGTAGCGGTAGAGACTGGATCACCCAACACATTGATGGTTTGGGAACTGCAAAACTTCGTGCTCATTACAACATCGTTGGTTTTGACCCTAGAGGCGTTGGAGCTTCAACTGCTATCAAGTGTTATGACACTAAAGGCATGAAGTCTTTCCTTTATGACCCGTCACCTTATGAATGGGGTTCTGCTAAGGACATTGCCTTTAGCAAAGCAGCATTAAAAGATTTTGGTGCAGCTTGTTTGAAAAACACCGGAGCATTACTTGGCCACGTTGACACATCATCAGCGGCTAAGGACATGGACATCATTAGAGCTGTTCTTGGTAGCAAGAAGTTGAACTATCTAGGTTTCTCTTATGGAACATTGCTTGGTGCAACATACGCTGCTTTCTATCCAACTAAGGTTGGTCAGTTTGTGCTCGATGGTGTAGTTGATCCAACTACATCTCCTGAAGAGGATTCATTAAATCAGCTAGTTGGATTCCAAGGGGCCATGCGAGCATATTTAGCTGACTGTATCGATGTTGATTTGACTTGCCCATTCACTGGTTTAACTGTTGACCAGGCTATGAAAAAAGTTGGTACTGATTTCTTGAGCCCCCTAGAGAAGAAATCAATAACCACCTCAGAAAAGGGCAGGAAGCTCTCTGCTGGTTCAGGTTTCACTGGGATGATTGCTGCTTTGTATTCCAAAGATAGCTGGCAGTATCTAACTGCCGCTTTCAAAGAATTCTTCAACAAGAAAAAGCAAGATGGCAGAATCTTCCTTCTACTAGCCGATTCATACAACACTTACAACGATGAGACCAATACTTTTGAATCAAACGAGACTGAAGCGTTCAAAGCTATTAACTGTTTAGATTCTCGAGAATCAGCAAAGATGTCTGACATGTTGGCACAGAATGCCAAAGCTGAAAAGCTGAGCCCCGTCTTTGGTCATTACTGGCAGTACGGAGGGTTAGCTTGCCACGGTTGGCCTTTTGGCGTTGTTACGGGACCTAAAGACTATTCAGCGAAGAAAGCTCCAACCATGTTGGTAGTTGGAACCACTAACGATCCAGCAACTCCTTATAAGCAAGCAGTTAACTTTGCTCACAATGTTTTAGCTCATGGTTGGTTGCTAACTTACGAGGGTGAAGGACACACCGCCTACGGTTCTTCAAATGCCTGTATTGCCAACACTGTTGATGACTTCCTAATTAGGAACAAACTTCCCCTTAAAGAAAAGACCTGTTAGAAGTAATGCCAAATAACAAACTGCAAGACTTCTTCTCTAAACAGTTCAGAGCACTTTTATCTAATGAGCCCAGTGGAACACCACCATGGCTTGACACAATTGCCAAAGGCGAAACCGGTGGCTTGTTCATGCCTACCGATGCACCTTGGATTGTGCACAGAGACTTTGGAACTCTAGTTGGTGGCATCAGAGCATTACTTATGCAAGCACTGCATCCAGGAACTCTTGCAGGTGTTGCTCAGCACTCCAGGTATGAGCAAGATGCTTTAGGAAGATTGGCTGGAACCATTAGATGGCTAACTGTAACTACCTTCGGCTCTCATGAAGCAGTTGCAGGCGAAGCTAGCAGAGTCAACAGATTGCATGATCGAGTAAAAGGTCAGTATGAAGACTCAACTGGTAAGGCTAAAGAATACAAAGCAAAGGATGAAGATCTTTTGCTTTGGGTCCACATTGCTTTTACTGATTCATTTCTAACCTGTCACCAGGACTATGCCTGGAGAACAATTCCAGGTGGTGCTGATGCATACGTAGATCAGTGGGCAAGATCAGTTGCACCTTTAGGTTTAGCTAATGTTCCGCATACCAACTCTGAACTTGATAGGCAAATAGGTGAGTACCTCAACAGAGGGGAAATTAGGGTTGATGACACCACTCGTAAAGTCATCAAATTCATTAGAACCCCTGGCATACCGCTAACTGTTTTGCCTATCTATAGATTGCTATTTGCGGCAGCTGTTGTCTCCCTTAGACCAGAGCATAGAAAACTACTAGGACTTAGAGTCCTCCCTAAATGGTTGGTTGTCCCACTAACTAGATTCACTCTCAGATCAATTCAGCTCATCATCGGTAACGATTCACCTATTGAAGACGGTGCGCTAGATAGATTGCGAAGATTAGGGCTTATAGCTAAGTAGCAGAGCCATAGACTGCTTATGTGAGCAAAGTAGCACTTATTCGGAGAATAGCCATCGGGCTATTAGCTCCTTTGACCCTAGTGGGTCTGTTTGCCGGCAGTGCCGAGGCAGCTTCACCACTTACGCTCACAGATATTTATAACCCAGCAAAAATAACAAGAATTGATTTCAACTTACCTGCTAGCTCTGTTACTTCTTTGAATACTAAAGAAACACTTGAGACCTATGTTCCAGGATCAGTGACTCTAACTAGCGGAACTAAGACCAGTGGTGCCCAAGAGATTCAGGTAAGACTAAAAGGCTCTACCTCATTACAAAAACTTGACTGGACTCCTAGTTTCAAGATTAAGTTCAAGAAGGGTCCTACTGGTCTTGGCTATCTTGGTCTTCGTCGCATGACACTAAATGCGATGACTCAGGATGACAGCAAGTTGCATGAGTTTGGCGCATACACTCTGTTCAACGCCATGGGGGTCCAAGCTTCTAAAACCGGTTGGGCAAGAGTTTATGTAAACGGCAAAGATAAAGGTCTTTACATAAACGTTGAGACTCCAGATGAAACCTTTATGTCTAGAAAATTCAGAGACATCACCCAACATGTCTATGAAGGTGCGGGTTCAGATTTCTGGATGGGGGCAGACTATGGAGATAACAAGACCGGTCCATTCTTAGTTGACTATGGCTGGAAAGTTACTCCAAATAAATACGACTTGAATAACCTCATCGCTTACACATACCTCAATGACCCTGCAACCTGGTATTCAGGTTTGAACACTGTTACAGATCGAGCGTCGCTACTCAAGTTCTTTGCAGTTGAGAACTTCATAGGTCACTGGGATGGTTATTCAGGGCCGGATAAAAACAATTACTTCATTAGAAGTAATACTCAAGGTAAGTTCACCTTCATTCCTTGGGGAACAGACCAAACCTTTGGTGAAAACAGATGGTCACAACAAGTTGGTGACACATTCGATATGCCTATGCTGTCTGACAGGTCAGATCAACCTTGGGTTCAAAACCTAGACCGCGGCAGGTTGTATGTTCAATGCATAAACTACAAACCTTGCAAGGTGGCTTATCTTCAAGCTCTAAAAGCAGTTTCTGCTAAAGCAGCTTCAATAGGGCTCACAACTAAGTTCTCTAATGCTGCAAAAGTTATTGCTCCTGCCCTGCAGAGTCAATACAGTCAGAACCTTTCAACAATGAAATATCTAGATGACATTAGAACTGAACAAAACAGAACCATTTGGTATGTGGGGAACAGACGCACTCAGGTTGCTGATCTTTTGAAGCAGAACGGCATCAAGTAGCCGTCTAAAAAACGATCCTTATTGCCTCAGAAGTCAAATCGGGCCTGCCTAGCCCGGTTTGCTTGATCCTTACCACTCAATCAACATCATTTGGCGTGGCAAATGAGTATTCAAATCCCTGAAAAACTTCAAAACTTTCACGAGACACGCCCAATATCAGTCAAAGTTGCGTGTTCCCGTATAACAACTATATTAAAGTTACCAAAACGTTATAAAAGTGGTTAAGGAGCTTTATGGGTGCGGGAAGCGGAGGCGGGTACGCCAACTTAGGGCCAAGTTTGCAGGGAAATGTGCAGGCGGTAGTGAACAAATATCCCTATAACAGCCACTCAGGTTTGTTCGGGGTCAAAGGAAATGGATCAGCTAGGGTCATAATCTCGGACAACCCTCCAGCTACAGCCAAGGCATTTTTCAAGGATTTATCTAAAGGGGGAATGACATCAACTGTGTCAAAATCTGATCAAAAGGGGATGAAGATCACGAAGTTCATAGACGGCTCATCGGTTTCATATCGACCGAACAGTAAGAGCGGGAGTCCTAGCGTGAATCTACTTATTACAACGGGCAGCAAAAATCAGAACTATAAAATACACTTCGAACAGACCGGCTGGATGCCAAAGAAGGAAAAACAATGAAAAAAATGTTCAGCGAAGAAGAGCTCGGCTCACTGAGAGGCCTAATTGGATTAACTTTTCAATATCTCGCTGGTCCGGGTCTTTGGCATGCGTTGACCGGCACCTCGGTCTATATAGTGTGTGACAACAAAACGCTGGGTGTTCAGGCTTTTAGCGATGAAGAAGAAGTGCAGGGCGAATGGGAAGACTTCTCTCGGTTACAGCTACTTCCGGTGACCAAAGAAGAGGTTGAAAAATGCGTTCAAGAAGGTTTCGCCTATAGAAAACATATAGGGGAAATTGTGCGAGGAGTATTCGTAATCGTAGATGAAATAATCGGGGAGCTTGATAACATCAAAAACTTTGATTACAAATCACATTCTGGAATCTTTTTGAAGTTTGACACCGGATACATTTGCATAGCCAAACATGACCATCACCAACCTGTCATCAAAGTAACTTACCTTGATGATTCATCTAAAGAACTGATGCCTTACACACATGGCAGATTTGACGAAGATCTAAATCAAAAGTATTACGTAGAAAGAAATCTCATGGAACTTTCTTCGAAAAGCTAGGAAACCAAAATTGAAGGTTAATTTGGCGTCCGAGTTCGACATCTTGTTGTTCGCAGCCGTTCCTGGATGGTTTCCTTTTGGGGTTGAATTGACAGAGATAAATCAGATGATTGTGATGCCCCGGCTCACACTTGATGATGTCCCCAAAGCCTTGTGCTCATTCGATCAACCGAGCAGAATACTCTCAGAAAGAGACACAGGCGTTCACTTTTTTGTTCATGACCGAAAATTTAGAAACGTCATTATGAATCCTCAAACTTACGTAGGAAAGTTTATGAATTTAGGAGCGATTTTGACTCCTGATTTGACCCTAACTGTGGAAATGCCGAGATGGGTGCGCATTCAAAGAACCCACTTATCAAGATGCGTTGGAGCATATTTTTTGTCACGTCAACTGAACGTAATCCCTGCATTGAGATGGGTTGAATTGAGCGATCTCGACTTTGTAGCAGAGGGCATCCCCCAAGAAAGCGTGTTTGCTGTTGGTGCTTACGGCAATTTTAGAGATTCTCAATCACGGTCGATCTTCGAAACTGGACTTTGTGAGTTAATTGACATCTTGAATCCTGTCGGGGTGATAATCTTTGGCTCTATAAGAGAAGAAGTCGCAGGTCGTTTATCAAAGAAAACTAAGCTTTTCACATTTGGTCACCCTATGACCGACAAAAACCAGAGCCTAAATAGACCAGCATCCCACAACAATTTATTTGTTGCCTGAGTAA
>CAILDA010000060.1 GCA_903832875.1 uncultured Micrococcales bacterium
CATGTGGCAGCTAACCCTGATGCAGTACTTGGCTGCGATCTAAATGTTTTCATTTCCTGCAAGTCTGTGATGCTCACCCCAACAGCGAGATTGTTTGGTTTCCCTAACTCACTTATTGGTCTAGCTGCTTTCGCAGCACCAATCATTGTTGGCTTTGCAATTCTTGCTGGAGCTAAGTTTGCGATGTGGTTCTGGAGATTATTCCTAGTTGGAAATATTCTTGGCTTTATTTTTGTCTTGTTCTTGTTCAGTCAGTCACTGTTTGTAATCAACGTTCTTTGCCCTTACTGCATGGTTGCCTGGGCTGGAATGATTCCTATCTTCTGGCACCTGTTCTTATTTAGTGCGAAAGAAGACATTGTGCCAATGCCAATTAGAACAACTTCATTCTGGGATTGGGCAGCAGCTAGACCTTGGACGATCACATTGGTTTTTGAACTACTAATCATCCTTACAATTGTGATTAGATTCTGGGCTAACTGGGGCCCAACTTTTAGAAAGCTTGGTTGGTTCTAAAACCAAAGAGCAAGTTCACGGTTAGCCGATTCAACTGAATCTGAACCATGAACAAGGTTCTGCTGAACCTTTAGACCCCAGTCACGACCAAGGTCTCCTCTAATAGTTCCAGGTAGTGCAACTGTTGGATCTGTTGCTCCTGCTAATGCTCTGAAACCTTCGATAACTCTGTTGCCTTCAACTCTTAGAGCAACAACATCACCAGATGCCATGAATTCAACTAGAGGCTCATAAAAAGGCTTACCCTCGTGCTCTGCATAGTGAGCGGCAAGTAGTTCTCTTGAAGGAGTTAGTTTCTTCACATCAGAGATCACATAGCCCTTAGCTTCAATGCGTCCGATGATTTCACCAATGAGGTTGCGCTTAACGCCATCTGGCTTGATAAGTACCAGTGTTTGTTCAGACATTATTTACTCTCCTTGGATTCAACTGTTATTTCAAAGGTATCAACACTTTCACGTGCTTTACGTGCAAGGTCAATGGTGGCTCCGGCAATCATGGCCCAAGCCCAAAGGCTTACGAAGATAACTGAGACGATAATCATCCAGAAATCAACGTAGAAAGAAATCACAAACAAAACTAGCTGCAAGAACCAGCCAAACCAGTAGGAACCCTTCTTACCCAAATAACCTGGGGTCAAAATCATTACTGCTGAAAAACTCAGACCAATAGCCCAAACAGTTGGAGCAGGAGCTACCTTCAAACCAAAGGCCACTAAAGTTCCAAAGAACACTATGAAGGCTTCAAAAGCCAAAACCATTGAACCGAGTGTTCTTCTTACTGATCGATTAGACATCTGCATCCTCCTGGATTTGTCTGAACTTGAGAACATCACCGATAAGGCTGATGGAACCTGTAACAACAATTGTCGCATTAGGAGTTGGTGGCAGCTTCGCTTCAGCAAGAGAGAGTGCATCTCTGAAATCCTCTGCAACGCTTACTCGGTCATCACCGAATATCTCTCTTGCAGTAATAGCAAGAACCTCAACATCGTGAGCTCTAACACTGGTGCTCTTAGTAATAACTACTTCAGCCAAGACCGGCTCGAGAGCACTAAAGATACCGATGGCATCCTTATCATTCAACACAGACATAACTGCCACTGTGTGTGGTAAACCAAATGAGTTCTCTAAAGCACTCGCAAGAGATGCTGCACCGTGCGGATTATGAGCTGCATCCAAGATGATTCTTGGCTTACGGCTAACAACCTGAAGTCTTCCAGGAGATGAAACATCAGCGAGCGCTGGCTTCAAGATATGTTCCGCTAGTGGAGCAGTTGCAGAACCTAAAAACTCTTCAACAGCAGCAACAGCTAAAGCAGCGTTAGCTGCTTGGTAAGCGCCATGCAGTGGAATAAAGAGGTTCTCGTAGGTACCTGCAAGACCCTGCATTGAGAAGGTAACGCCAAGATCTGATTCGACAAACTCGGTAACCGCAAAATCTCTACCTAAAACCTTGAATGTGTCAGCTAGTTCTTCTGACTTCTGCTCTAGAACCAACAAAGCATCTGCTGGTTGAACAGCAGAGACAACAGCAGCGCCTGATTTGATGATGCCTGATTTAGTTGTTGCAATCTCTGTGATGGTCTCCCCTAGACGCTCAACGTGATCGATGTCTATCGGTGTGAAGACTGCAACATCACCATCGGCAACATTCGTTGAATCCCATTCCCCACCCATACCAACTTCAAGCACTAGAACATCAATCGG
>CAILDA010000061.1 GCA_903832875.1 uncultured Micrococcales bacterium
ACTTAGAAGATCTTTAGAAAAGTCAGGCACTAAAGAGCAGATAGAGAAGTTCTTTAGAAAGGAAGCAACTAAGAATGGTTATAGCAAAGAGGTAGTGGACAAAGTCTGGAAGATTCTTGAAGGCTTTGGTTCTTTTGGTTTCTGTAAGGCTCACGGTGCTGCCTTTGCCATGCCGACTTACCAGTCGGCTTGGCTTAAGACTCACTTCCCTACTGAGTTCATTGCAGGTCTTATGACCCATGACCCAGGAATGTATCCAAGGAGATTACTACTAGCTGAAGCTAGAAGATTGGGAGTCAAGATACTGCCAATAGATATCAACAAGTCCTCTAGAGAGTTTCATGTTGAGAAGGTTGGTAAAGATACTGCTATCAGGATGTCTTTTGTTGATCTACATTCAATCAGTGAAGCTGAGATTGATCGCATCATTAGCAATCAACCCTTCAAAGACATCACAGATGTTTACCTAAGGGCTAAGCCCTCTAGGCGAACCTTTGACCGGTTAGGTCAAATAGGGGCCTTAGATGGCTTGGCTAAGGGCGGAACAAGAGGTGATGTTCTAGTTCGAGTTAGAGAACTAAATGGGATCAAGAAGAGAGTCAATGAAGATGACTCGCTGTTTAGTTTTGATGAAGTTCTCCCTAAAGGTAATCCTGAACCTAGTAATGAAGCAAAGGTCGACACAGAGCTTTCATTACTAGGAATGGATATCACTCAACACGTCTTAGAGAAGTATCGACCGATGCTTGATGAACTAGGTGTGGTTTATAGCAATGAGTTAGCTGACATTAGAAATAAGAGTGATGTTCTAGTCGCTGGTGTTCGGGTTGCAACCCAAACACCTCCTATGCGCTCAGGTAAAAGAGTCGTCTTTGTTTCTTTAGATGATGGAGCAGGTTGTTCTGATGCAACCTTCTTTGAAGATGCTCAGAACAGATGTTCTCATCTGTTGTTCAATACCAAGTTGATGCTCATTGCAGGCAAGGTTAGAAGAACAGGCATGAGAGGTGTTTCCATCATGGCTGAAAACGCTTGGCGTTTAGATGAGCTATGGGATCAGTGGTCAGCACAAAGAAAAACGGCACCTGATCTCTCAGATGCCGTTCTAACTAAAGTTTCTTAGTCTCTATTGAAGATTGCTAGCAACCTTAGGATTTCTAGGTATAGCCAAACCATAGTTACTAGAAGGCCAAAGGCTGCTTTCCATTCGTATTCTCTTGGAAGGCCTTGAGCTGATCCTTGAGCAATGTCTTCAAAGTCTAGGTTCAAGGTGAAAGCTGCTAGTCCAACACCAATCAGACCTGCTACCCAACCAAACTGAGATGAATAGATGCCTGCAGAGTTAGTAAACAATCCAACAATCAGGTTTACGAGACCAAAGCCTGCGTAACCAATAAGAGCAAAGGTCATGACCTTAGTAAATCTTGAAGTTACTTTGACCCAACCCATTGAGTAAGCAGTGAACATAGCGCCTGCTGTTGTTAGGGTTCCAAGCACAGCGTTCATAACTATGCCTGGATACATCGACTCAAAGAACCAAGAGATGGTCCCAACAAAGACACCTTCAACTAATGCATAAGCAATAACTGCACCTGGTCTTACCTTCTTAGAGAAGGTGATCCACATTGCTAAACCAAGAGCCACGAATACTGCAGGGATCATTAGACCTTTAACAGCATCTACGTTCCAAGCGATTACTGCTCCGGTTAGCAGAAGGATGAAGAGACCTGCGATCTTGATGGCTGTGCCACCAACGGTCATCTTTTGTGAGGAAACAATGGAATCGAACTGAGCGTCGATTTCTGCCTGATTCTTTTGAATATCAGCAGGAAGCATGCGGTTCATTACTGGGTTATGTGAATTACTCATGGGTTAATCCTATTTGTTTGGGTTTTTAGAAGTTATGGTTCTTAGCTGGCTTTATCAGCAAACTCTAAGAGTATGGCTGTGGTGCCTGAGGCCCCTACCCTAGAAGCTCCTGCTTCAGCCATGTCAATGAGTGCATCTAGGGTTCTAACTCCACCAGAAGCCTTCACCCCTAGTCTGTCGACTACTGTTTTACGCATAAGAGCGATAACTTCTGGAGTTGCACCAGATGCTGCATAACCGGTTGAGGTCTTTACATAATCTGCACCAGCAGCTTCGCAAAGCTCACAAGCCTTAACAATCTCTTCTTCACTCCAAAGACATGTCTCCAAAATAACCTTCACAGTTGCTTTTGGATTGGTCTGCTTGGTGGCTGTGACAACAGCCTCAATGTCTTTTTGCACTGCAGCATATTCTTTGCTGGCAAAAAGACCCAGGTTCATGACCATGTCTACTTCGATGGCTCCATTGGAGACAGCTTCAATGGTTTCTTGAACTTTGGTGTGTGTGGTTACTGTGCCATGAGGGAAGCCGATCACTGTGCAGAGTAAGACATTGGTGTCTTCTAAAGCTTTAGCTGAATAAGAGACATCCATAGGTCTAATACACATAGCTTTTACATTGCTGGCAATGGCTATATCAATACACTTCTCAAGATCTGATTGGGTAGCTTCTGGCTTTAGCAAAGTGTGATCGATTAGTGAAACTATCTGCTCTTGGGTGTATCCGCGGTATGTAGGCATGAGTCTAAGTCTAAGTAAGAAAGCCACCTACTATGAGGTGGCTTTCTTGTGTTTGTGGACCTAAGGGGATTTGAACCCCTGACCCCCTGCATGCCATGCAGGTGCGCTACCAGCTGCGCCATAGGCCCGAACTTCTCTAGATTACTACATCTCCTGCGGGACTTTAATTTCAGCCAGAGAGATCACTGGACAGTCCTTCCAGAGTCTTTCAATGTCATAGAAGACTCGGTCTTCTTCATGCATTACGTGGCAGATGATGTCTCCAAAATCAAGCAAGATCCAACGGCTTGTTGTCTTACCTTCTCTTCTAAGTAACTTGTGTCCGGCTTCGAGCATCTTCTCTTCGATTGAATCTGAGATAGCTGCTACCTGTCTATCGTTTCGTCCTGATGCGATTAGAAAGACATCAGCAAGGACGAAAGGAACACTCACATCAAGAGCAACTAGGTTCTCCCCTAGCTTCTCTGAGGCAGCAGAGGCTGCAACCATGGTCATGTCGATGGCGCGTTTAGTTGCAGTCAATGAATTACTTTCTTGTTTTAGTTGAATAAGCCGAAATAAACAGATATTGCTATGCCACCGGCAATTAGCAATGCAGCGAGAGTTAGTAACCCTATAGACAAGTATGGGTTGATTCCCTTGTGAGCGCCACCAGGAATACCTGGTTGGCCCTGAGTCTTAGCGATAACTCCTGATGCTCTCATTGGTGGAATACCTGGAATGTAGTTCACCTGAGCATCTCTATCAAGATCATCATCAGAGCCATCAACCATAGCGATGATTGGAATTTCACCGGTAGGTGTAATCAGATCAGTGATATCAATACTTCCGGTGCTAACAACTTCACCAAGATCAGTAATAAGAGCTCCACCCTGAGTGATATCCACTGGTGTTTCAATGATTAGGTTTGCCCCGGTAAATTCCCCAGTTAGAGCGTTAGAAGTTTTGAATTGCGGGTTACCTTCATCATCTACTTGCACCTGGGTAATAGCAGCTTCAATCTGAGCTACATCCTGCACTGGGGCTTGTTCTTCTATCAGCGGGTGAACAACTGAATCAACGGATAACCCTTGCTCTGCTGCTTGACGCGCAGCAATAGCCTCAGCCTGCTCGCGCATAGCTTTACGTGTTAGCGGTTGGCCAGGATTGTAATCAGTCATGCTGACCATACAATTCGTTCTTGGCGATGTATTGAACAACACCATCTGGAACTAGATACCAAACTGGTTTATTGCCATCAACTCTTGCTCTGATATCTGTTGAGGAGATAGCCAGAGCTGGAATCTCAAGTGAAGAGATAGCACCTTCCGGAGCTGTTGGGATAGTTAACTTATGCCCTGGTCTACTAACGGCAACAAAGTGAGCAAGTGACCATAACCGGTCAACTTCTTTCCAGGTCAAGATCTGTGCAATTGCGTCAGCGCCTGAGATAAAGACAAGTTCTGCATCTGGATACATCTTCTGCATCTCAGTCAAAGTGTCAAAGGTATATGTGTCGCCACCACGGTCAATATCTATTCTTGAGACCTTGAATCTAGGGTTAGATGCCGTTGCAATAACAGTCATGAGATAACGGTGTTCGGCAGGGGTTACATTCTGCTTTTGGTATGGCGAACCGGTTGGAACGAAGACAACTTCTTCTAGATTGAAAGCAGCAGCTACTTCGCTTGCAGCAACTAAGTGACCGTTGTGAATCGGGTCAAAGGTTCCACCCATGACTCCAATACGGCGCTTAATGCTCAAAAGGGGATGCTTTCTTAGTGTGAGCTACCGTGAGAGTCTTTACCCTTGTGCTCGTGGCGGTTAGCCACATCACGGTAAGACCAGGTAACTAGAGCTAGAGCTAGGAAAATACCCATAGCTATGACACCAAACACGAATGCAGGGAACGGATACTGCACGGCTTCAGCTGCGTGCTCATCACCGTGTTGGAACAAAATCTCTAAAAACTTCAATTTATCTCCTATAAGTACTAAATCAAATCTACCCTAGCGAGGCTTACTATGCCCTGCTCTGGCCACTGCCTCTTACTAGCCACTTGGTGCTAGTAAGTTCTGTAAGGCCCATAGGCCCTCTGGCGTGAAGCTTTTGTGTGGAAATACCCACTTCTGCCCCAAATCCAAACGCAGATCCATCAGTGAACCTGGTTGAAGCATTCACCATGACTACTGCTGAGTCAACCTCGGCCAAGAACCGTTCAGCGTTAGCTGAGTCCTCAGTGATGATGCTCTCAGTGTGTGCTGTTGAGTACTTAGCAATGTGCTCTAAAGCCTCATCAAAACTAGCCACTACCTTCACAGACAGATCTAATGATAAATACTCAGTTGCCCAGTCATCTTGAGTTGCAGGAACTGCTTTAGGAAAGATACCTAACACTGTCTCATCACCATGAATGGTCACATCGTTAGCATCTAGATCCTCAAGAACAGGCAAAAGAATACCTAGCGCATCTTTATGAACCAAAAGTGTCTCTAAAGAATTACACACAGAAGGTCTTTGAACCTTAGCGTTAGTAACAATTGACACTGCCATCTCTTGCTTAGCAGTTGCATCCAAGAATATATGCACGATGCCATCGCCAGTTTCAATTACTGGAACCTTAGATTCTTGAACCACTGTTTTGATAAGTGATGCTGATCCCCTAGGGATTAGAACATCAATCAAACCGGTTGCCTTCATCATCTCGGTAGCACCATCACGGCCATACTCATCAACTGTTTGAACCGCATCTGGATTGAAGCCATTAGTTTCTAATGCATCTTTGAGAATCTTGACCAAGACCTTGTTTGTGTTCTCAGCAGCTGTTCCACCGCGAAGCACAATGGCATTGCCGGTTTTTAGAGCCATACCTGCGATGTCGATGGTGACATTAGGCCTTGCCTCATAGATGGCACCGATAACACCAAAAGGAACACGAACTTCTTTGATATGTAAACCGTTAGATCTTTGAATTTTCCTTACTGTTTGACCGATTGGGTCATTCAGTGCAATTAGTTCAGCCAAAGCAAACTTCAGCGAATCAATTCGTTCAGGGGTAAGGGTTAGCCGATCTTGCAGCCCAATAGCCATTTCTAGTTGCGTTGCAGCCATCAAGTCAGCTTGGTTAGCTTCTAGAATCTCTTGAGTTCTTTCAGTTAGTAAAACTGAAACAGTCTTTAGAACTTCGTTCTTTTGCGCTGTGGTTAGAAGTCCAAGTGAGTGGGATGCTGCCTTAGCTTTTTTGATTAGCTCAAGCGCAGACATTAGTTAGCATCCTTAGCTCTGAACCAAGTACCAACTCTTTCACCCTGCAAGACTCTGTCGCAGTTACCGATAGAGGTAAGCAAAACAGTTACCCCTGCTTCGGTTGCAACTCTGGCTGCACCTAGTTTGGTTTCAGCACCACCGGTACCAACATTTGAACCACTGCCACCAATCTTGATTGAAGATAGATCATCTTCAGGTTCAACCCATTCAATCTTCTGAGCACCATCTTCTGATGGTGGTCTGTCGTAAAGAGCATCAACATCAGATAAGAGAACCAGTGCATCTGCTTCTAACAAAACAGCAACAAGGGCAGCTAGGCGATCGTTGTCACCGAAACGAATTTCTTGGGTGGCTACGGTGTCGTTCTCATTGACAACAGGGATAACGCCAAGTTCTAACAATCTGTTGATTGCTTCTCTTGCGTTAGTGCTGGTCTCTTCTTGTTCTAAGTCCCCTGCTGTTAGTAGTACTTGACCGACAAGAGTGTCGAATCTATCAAAGCTGTTTTGGTATCTAAGCATCAGTCTTGATTGACCAACAGATGCAAGAGCTTGAGATGTTGCGAGATCTGTTGGCTTAGAGGTGAAATCAAGTAATGGCATACCGGTTGCGATAGCGCCGGAGGTAACCAAGATAACTTCTTGGTTGTTGCTCTTTACCTTGCTAATTGCATCAACAAGAAGATCGAGGTTCTTTTCGTTCTCTCCAGTAATAGAAGAGGAACCAACCTTTACGACAATTCTTTTAGCTTTTGGGATATCCCTGTGATCTGAGAGTTTCATTCCTGAACCTCTGCACCTGCAGGTTTCGCATCAGGGTCTTCATCAGAACCTATTACATAAGACTGAACTGGGTTACCTTCAGCAGCCATCTCTTGACGCATAGTAGCTCTAGCATCCATCATCTCTTGGTATTCACGACGACGGTCGATGTTGGTTCTTCTCTCACGAAGATCCAATCTTGGGTCTGTTCCTCGAGGAGCAGCGATAAGTTCACCAGCAGATGAGATGGTTGGCTCCCAGTCGAAGATGACACCGTGGCCTTCACCAATAACAACGGTTGAACCTGAAACAGCACCTGCTTTGAGAAGTTCTTCCTCAAGACCAAGCTTCGCTAAACGGTCTCCTAGGTAACCAACAGCTTCTTCATTACCAAACATGGTTTGAGCAACCCAACGTTCAGGCTTAGCACCGATAACTCTGAATATCTCTTCACCGCTATAAGACTCTTTCTTAACGGTGTATTTAGAGTCCTCACGCTTAGAGTTCATCAAGTGAATACGAGGCTGAACAGGTTTAGCTGCCTGTTCATCGCGGTGAACCTTAACTAGTTCTCCTAGAGCAAATAGCAGCTCTCTTAAGCCCTCACGAGCAACAGCAGAGATAAGAAAGACACGGTAACCACGAGCTTCTAGTTCAGGCTTCACAAACTCAGCAAGTTCACGGCCATCAGGAACGTCAATCTTGTTTAGTGCAATTAGTTGTGGTCGCTCGGTTAGCGGTAGTTCACCTTCTGGAACTTCATAGAGAGCAAGTTCATTGAGAATCAAATCTAAATCACTAATTGGATCTCTACCAGGTTCCAGCGTTGCACAGTCCAAAACATGCAACAGCGCAGCACAGCGTTCAACATGTCTTAGGAACTGAAGACCAAGACCTTTACCTTCGCTAGCGCCTTCAATCAGACCTGGCACATCAGCAACTGTGAAACGAACGTCCCCCGACTGGACAACACCAAGGTTTGGATGCAAGGTAGTAAAAGGGTAATCAGCAATCTTAGGTTTTGCTGAAGAGATAGCTGCAATCAAAGATGACTTACCGGCAGATGGATAACCCACTAGGGCTACATCAGCTACTGACTTGAGCTCAAGGATGACATCACCCTTCCAGCCTGGAACACCAAGGAGTGCAAAACCTGGAGCGCGACGCTTAGAAGATGAAAGAGCTGCGTTACCTAAACCGCCCTGACCACCTTCTGCAACAACAAGTTCAATACCAGCTTCATCAAGATCGGCAATTATCTTGCCATCAGCTGAACGAACAACAGTTCCGATTGGCACAGGAAGAACAACATCTTTACCGGTGGCACCGTTGCGGAAATCTCCTGCACCATCGCCACCATCGCCACCAGCACGATGAGGTGAAAAGTGATATTCCAAAAGTGTTGTTACGTTGGCATCGGCGATAAGTGAAATGGTTCCACCGTTACCACCGTCAGCACCATCAGGACCAGCTAGTGGCTTGAACTTTTCACGCTTAACAGAAATACAACCATCGCCACCATTACCAGCGCGCAGATGAAGAGTCACTTGGTCGACAAATGTAACCATGAGGAACTCCTTTCTGCTTAGTTAAACACAGAAGGCGAGCACATTGGCTCGCCTAACTGAGATAAAAGACTTAGTTCTAAAAACGAACCTTACGCCGCAACAACGATGTTTACGACTTTACGTCCGCCCTTTTCGCCGAACTGAACTGCACCAGCAGCCAGAGCGAACAGAGTGTCGTCCTTGCCACGGCCAACGTTACGACCTGGGTGGAAATGTGTGCCACGCTGACGAACGATGATTTCACCTGCGTTGACTTCTTGACCTGAGTAACGCTTAACACCTAGACGCTGAGCGTTAGAGTCGCGACCGTTACGGGTTGAGGAAACACCTTTTTTGGATGCCATTTGCTAATCCTTACTTGATCTCTGTGACCTGAACACGGGTTAGGTCAGCGCGGAAACCCTGGCGCTTCTTGTAACCAGTCTTGTTCTTGTACTTCTGGATAACGATCTTTGGACCACGAAGGTTACCTAGCACGGTTGCAGTTACCTTTACCTTTGCTAATGCTTCAGCTTCGTGTGTGACTTTGTCACCATCAACCAGCAACAAAGCAGGTAGCACGATAGAGCCACCAGCCTGAGCCTTGAGACGGTCAAGCGTCACGATGGTGCCTACTGACACCTTTTCTTGGCGGCCACCCGCGCGGACTACTGCGTAAACCACAGATATACCCTTTGTTCGAAAAAATCTTGGATTTGGTTGCTCTTAGGGCAACAAGGTCTAATCTTAGCGTCCAAGTTGGCGCTGGTCAAACCTTATTGATCTTGTTTTTACTGCTGTTGTGTGTTGCCAGGGGTGATCTCTCCCCCGCTGGTAACCCTTCTGGACTTGCGTTTCGGCTCTCCAACAGGTGTTGCTTCGGGTAATGCATCCATTACGGTTGCAAGTGTTTTAGGGGCAGAATCGCTGTTTACACTGCTGCTAGCCGCAATCTTGGACATCAGATTCTTAGCTTCTTCAGCCTTTTCAGCGGTTACCACCTTGGTTGGCTCTACCCTTGGCTTGCGCTCTTGGGAGTCTTCCTTGGGGGCTTGGTTGTCCCTATTGCCCTTGTTTTTACCCTTGTTGTTCTTGTTTTTGTTGTTGTTTTGCTTTTGTGGACGGTCATCATCCTCAATGTGCTTGTTCTTCAAAACTGGCTCATGGTGAACAATCAGGCCACGACCAGCACAAACTTCACAAGGCTCGCTGAAGGCTTCAAGAAGACCAATACCAATCTTCTTACGGGTCATCTGGACTAAGCCTAGGGAAGTAACTTCAGCAACCTGGTGCTTGGTTCTGTCTCTAGAGAGGCATTCCATGACTCTTCTAAGCACTAGATCACGGTTGGACTCTAAGACCATGTCAATAAAGTCAACAACGATGATTCCACCGATGTCACGAAGACGAAGCTGTCTAACGATTTCTTCAGCTGCTTCCAAGTTGTTCTTGGTAACAGTCTCTTCAAGGTTTCCACCTGAACCGATGAACTTACCGGTGTTCACATCCACAACTGTCATCGCTTCAGTTCTATCGATAACAAGAGATCCACCAGAAGGTAGATAAACCTTGCGGTCTAGTGCCTTGATGATCTGCTCGTTGATTCTGAAGTGATCAAAAGCATCGCCAGTTCCAGAGAATCTCTCAACACGCTCTAGCAGATCTGGTGCAACATCCTTTAGATATCCTTCGATGGTTGCGAAAGGAACATCGCCATCAATGATCATCTTCTGGAAGTCTTCGTTGAAGACATCTCTAACGATCTTGATAAGCAAATCAGGTTCGCTACTTAGTAGTGCTGGTGGTGTTGAGATTTCAGCGTTACGGCTAATCTCTTCCCACTGAATCTGCAATCTTTGAACATCTTCAGTTAGTTGCTCTTCGGTAGCACCTTCAGCTGCAGTTCTAACAATTACTCCAGCATCTGCAGGCAAGATCTCTTTCAAAATCTTTTTTAGTCTGGTGCGCTCTGATTCAGGAAGCTTGCGGCTAATGCCATTCATGTTGCCGTTAGGAACATAAACCAGGTAACGACCAGGAAGTGAAACCTGTGAAGTTAGACGAGCACCTTTTTGACCAACTGGGTCTTTAGTTACCTGAACTAAAACCTTGTCGCCAGATTTAAGCGCAAGCTCAATCTTTCTAGGCTGGTTACCAACTTCGGCTAGTTCCCAGTCAACTTCACCGGAATACAGCACAGCGTTACGCCCTCGACCAATGTCAACGAAAGCTGCTTCCATTGAAGGCAAAACGTTTTGGACTTTACCTAAGTAAACATTTCCAATCAAAGATGAGTCTTGAGCTTTAGCAACATAGTGCTCAACCAAGATCTTGTCTTCAAGGACACCAATCTGAATCTTGTCGTCCTTGCTTCTAACCACCATAATGCGGTCAACCGCTTCACGACGAGCTAAGAACTCTGATTCGGTGATACGAGTAGATCTTCTACCGGTATCTCTGCCATCGCGTCTGCGTTGTTTCTTGGCTTCTAGTCGAGTCGAACCTTTAATTCTGGTTGGTTCATTGCTAGGAACTTTAGGTTCTCTAGGAGTTCTAACCTTCACCACTACATTCGGTGGTAATTCACCTTCAACAGCTTCACCTGAACGACGACGTGAACGAACACGACGGTGTGAACCATCGGCATTAGTTTCTTCAGCGTCAACGATCTTGCCGCGCTTCTTATCAACCTTTGGGGTTGGCAGATCTGGTGCCTGGAAGATAAGTGAAATACCAGAAGCAGCTACCGGTGCTTTGGTTTCAACTACTTCTTTTTCCTGAGGCTTTTTAGCCTTAGCTGGCTTTTCAGTCTTAGCTGGCTTTTCAGCCTTAGCTGGTTCAGTGATCGCCACCTCAGCCTTACCGCGCTTACGCGGCTGTTTCTGGGGAGTAAGTTCTACTTGTTCTTCAGTTACAGATTGCTCTGTGTTCTTTTTCTTCACCATTTAAGGTGCTCCATGCCCGGTAAAAGCCCTAGGCCACACTCACTTGGGCTTTCGCCTAAAATCTCTCGTTATTCACGGTTGTGAACAACTAAACCTAATATCGCGAGG
>CAILDA010000062.1 GCA_903832875.1 uncultured Micrococcales bacterium
ACTTCTGATCAGCATCAGAAATAGCTTGGATAGATTCCAGCCAGAGGTATTTGATAGACCACTTACTGATCTGATTACCGCAACTAGCCCTCGTCGTGAGAAGAGCGCTATGTCGGGTAAAACTAGGCGTGCTCTTAGTAAGCACGCCAAAGAGTATGTTCGAGCTGGTGTTACCGTAAGTGATCTGCACACCTCTATATTGCAGATAGAAGAGCAGGCTACACAGTGGAAAGCACTCTGTACTCAACCAATTAGTCCAGTAGTGCCGCTTGGCTTAGATGATGCTCAGGTTATCTACCAGTCATTGGTAGCGGATCTCATAAAACTCGATTCACATCTAGATCCTGACCCTAAGCGCAAGAACCTTCTTGAACTACCCATCCCAGAGCTAAGTGCAAAGCTTCGTTCCCTTGCCACCGATATTGCGCCATTAGATAACCTGGTGGCTAAAAATGATCTTCGAAGAAAAATCCAGGATGCTGGTTTAGGTTCTCTAGTTAGGTCATTGGCAATTAGCCAAGCTCGCAACGAAGATTTGATCGCTGAGTTTGATCAGTGCTGGTGGTTATCGGCTCTTGAATATCTCTTAGCAGGAGACAACGCTTTTGCTTCATACACTCCTGAGTTCTTAGCTGAACTTGAGTCAGAGTTTGTCAAAGCTGACCAGAGATTGATGTATGAGGCTAGAAAAGAGATCTCTTACATAACTGCTAACCGTTGGAACCAGGCGGTAGCTAATTCACCTCAAGAGGCAACAGCGCTAAAGAACCTTTTGAAGCAACGGGTATCTTGGATGCCAACACTAACTGCAAATGCTAGAAAGCTTTGGCCTAACCTAGTTAGCCATGTTGCTGCATCTCCTTATGAATTACCAGATGTGTTACTGCAAGAAAAGAACTTTGATGTTGTCATAGTCATGGATGCTGCTGGCACCACTGTTGCCGAAAACCTATCTGGTGTTCTAAGAAGCAAGCAGTTAATAGCTTTTGGCGATCCGATGATTGCTGTTCCTAGCGGTTTCGAAGTCGAGTGGCAGTTAGCTTTGAAAGCAAAGGCTGCTGAACACCCAAGCATCTTCGATGTTGCCTCTGAAGTATTTGGTCGAGAAGTACTTAAGCGTTCCTACCGAATAAAAGGTCAACTGTTTGGTCAGCTAATAAATAAAGAGTTTTACCAGGGACGTTTGGAGATAGAGCCAACCGCTGCTGAGTTCGATGGTCAATCTGATTTAGAACTAGTAATAGTTGATGGCGATAACAGAGCCAACGGCAATAAATCCGCTAGCACCGAATCTCCGGCAGCTGAAGTAAATAAAGTCATTGAACTGATCATGGAGCATGTCAGGAAGACTCCTGAGCAATCCCTACTTGTAGTTAGCGCTAGTGCTCAACATGTTGAGAACCTGCATCTTGCTTTGCAGCAAGCGCTTGAACTAAACACCGATTTGATGGAGTTCTTCGAAAAGCACGGTCGAGAGAAATTCGAGATAGCTACCCTGGCTGATTTGAATCACCGACTAGCAGATCGGATTATCTTCACCATTGGCTTTGGTAGAACTCCTCAGGGTAAGGTCTTGAATCACTTTGGTTTGCTAAACGAACCTGAGGCTAAGCGCTGGCTAGCCAACATGTTAGTTAGCGCTAGGTACCGGATGACAATCGTTAGTTGCTTTAGTGCCTATGACCTCCCAGAACTTAGAGCTGAGAGCGCTACCGCCTATCTCGAGAGGCTACTAAGACCTATCTATAACGAAAGCGTGGAGAGCGATACCTTTGAAAGCGATCCAATGCTGGCAGATTTGGCTAGAAGACTAAAGCGCTTTGGCATCAGAGTGGTTGAAGGCTTTGGTGAGCGAATTCCGTTAGTCGCATCTTTCGGTAACCAGTCACTGCTAGTTGAACCAGATTGGGCTAACGCTGAACTTGATCTCAGTGAACGCATCAGATTGCGTCCAGCACTACTTAGATCTTTAGGTTGGGGATACCAACGGGTCTATTCCTTTGAAATCTTTAGTGACCCTCAGTTAGTTGCTGAACGCATCGGAATCAGACTTGGTGTTGAGATAACTCCAACGATGTTGAACACTCAACCGGTAGCCAGAGTATTTGAAGATACTGATTCTGCCGGGGGAGACCAAAACACCTCGAACGTTGATCGTCTAAAATACGATAAGCCGCCACACTGGGGCTAACTAGCCTTCTTTTTTAGGAGGGTCTTTCTTAGGTGCAGCTTTGCTATCGGTTCGATAGAAGCCAGTTCCTTTGAAAGTTACCCCAACCTTGCCAAACACCTTTTGAAGAGCACCC
>CAILDA010000063.1 GCA_903832875.1 uncultured Micrococcales bacterium
ATATCGGGTCTTCTTTCGATACAGCACTCGAAGCCAGGTTATTGTCCATGCTTGGGTAAATAACCCGGAAACACTTCGCGCGTACGGATCCAAGTCAGACGCCTATCTTGTCTTCAAGAGAATGCTTGAGTCAGGCAGAGTACCAAATAATTGGGACGAACTTATCGCTGAATCAAAAAGACTTAGCTAAATAGTTTCTGAAGTCTTTGAATACCTTCGACTAGTTGAGCATCACCTAAGGCATAAGACAATCTCACATAACCTGAAGGACCGAATGCTTCACCTGGCACAAGAGCAACTTCAGCTGCATCAAGAATGTAGTCGCAGAGTTCAAGGCTGGTTTCAATCTTTTTGCCACCCCACTCTTTTCCTAGTAACCCAGTGACATCAGAATAAACATAGAAAGCACCTTGCGGCATTGGAGCAACCCAGCCAGGAATCTTGTTTAGTTCATCAACTGCAACAAGTCTTCTTCTGTTGAATGCTTCACGCATTGCGAGAACTTCATCCTGAGGACCGGTAAGAGCTGCGATAGCTGCTCGCTGGCTGATGTTAGACACGTTAGAGGATAAATGTGATTGCAAGTTAGCTGCTGCCTTCATTGCATCGAGTGGACCTGCCATCCATCCCAAACGCCAACCGGTCATCGCATAGCTCTTAGCAACACCGTTGACCATGATGGTTCTATCGGCTAGCTCAGGAACAACTTCAGTAATTGAATATGCTTTTAGACCGTCATAGGTAAGGTTCTGATAAATCTCATCAGTAATAATCCAAAGACCATTTTCGTAAGCCCACTTACCAATAGCTTCAACTTCTTCACGAGAGTAAACAGCACCGGTTGGGTTAGAAGGAGATACGAACAAAAGAACTTTGGTTCTAGGTGTTCTTGCTGCCTCTAGTTGATCAACAGTAACTAGATAGTTCTGGTCACTGCCAGCAAAGATCTCAACAGGAACTCCACCGGCTAAATGAATTGCCTCAGGGTAAGTTGTCCAGAACGGAGTTGGCACGATAACTTCATCACCTGGATCTAAAAGTGTTGCAAAGGCTTGATAAACAGCCTGCTTACCACCGTTGGTAACAACAACTTGGGCAGCAGTGATTTCAGTTCCTGAATCACGCTTGGTCTTCTCAGCAATAGCTTCACGAAGTTCAGGTAAACCAATAGCTGGTGTGTATCGGTGGTTCTTAGGATCTCTTGCAGCTAGAACAGCAGCTTCAACAATGTGTGCTGGAGTTGGGAAGTCTGGTTCACCCGCTGCATAAGAGATAACTGGCTTACCGGCAGCCTGCAAAGCCTTAGCCTTACCGTCAACTTTTAGGGTGGCTGACTCAGCAATAGAGCCGATTCGATGGGAGATTCTAGGGAATTCGTTCACTAGACAAGCCTACCGAAGCCTAATCTCTTGCAATGCGTTTAGTAGGGGTAGCCTTATGAAAGTACTTAGGAGAAGAAAATATGCACAAAGTTAGACGCTTTTGGATAGCACTGGCAGCAACTTCAATCCTGATAATGAACCCTGGGATAGCCGAAGCTAAACCAGTAGATTCAGCATTTGTAAGTTCTACTTCGGTTACAGTCGCAAACCTTACAGACACAAACCTCAGAGAATCATCTGCATACCTGCTGAGAAACGGTAACACCTTGGTCTCTTGGCTAGAAGAATTTGAGGATACCACCTGGCTTAAAACTAGAGTGGTGAGTCCTAGCAATACACTCGGGCCTACCGTTACTGTCAACCAAGATTCTCCGGCCTTCCCCGGCACCGGTGTAAATCTATTGCCCCATATCAGTAGCAACGAAAAAGGTGACCTTTTCGCCACCTGGGTAACCCAAGCCACGACTGAATCCGAGATAAATCAAACAATTCTTGGTGCAACTTCATCAGATGGCCAGACTTGGACCGTCCCTTTTACCGTTGTCCCGACAAGAATTTTTGTGCTCGACAGCGTTTGCGAAGACTTTTATTCAATGGGTGACTGCGGTTATTTCAATATTTACTCAGCAATCAATGAACAAAAACAATTGACAGTCGCTACCGCTACTTATCAATCAGAAGGCAAAAGCAAGCTATCGGTCACATCGTCTAAGACGGGATCGAGTTGGACTGAGCTTACAAGGATTGGTGGCTTCTCATCCGACTCTGATGTCGACCTTACCGGACTCAGTAAAGGTTTTATCATCGGTTACGCGACATCTTCAAGAGGCCAAACTGAAGCGAGTTCGGTTTACATGAGCCATCTTTCAGATGCGGGAAGTTCATGGTCTAAAGTCCAGCGGGCTTCATTCAAAACCGCAAATACTTCTTTCCACATCAAATGGGTTGAAAGAAATTCAAAATTAGCTTCACTCGTTATCGCCTCAGAAATCAACGCTGGTGGTCTGGCTGTTCGCAATTTTGACTTAGCAAATGTGAGATGGACAGGCTTATCTGAACTATGGCAACCTGTTCCAAATCGATTTGTTTTTCAAAAAATCTCTGCTACCACTTATGGGTCTTCACTAGCGGTCCAATACAGCACCTATGATCAAAAAAATGGAGCTACTTCACTTCTAACGGCTGTCCAGTCCGCTATCGGCGGGAAGGTAAATATAAAGACATTAGAAAATGGACGAGACCAGATTGATCCGCTTTTTACTGGCACTTCGTCTGGATCCATCCCGTTTTTTGCATATCAATTTTCTGCTGGAACCCACGTGACCGTATTAGCTAACAACACCGCTAGAGTTATGCGCATTCCTTTGGCAACCGGAACATATGTTGGCTCAATGGTCATCGATAAGCAAGATAATCTGCGTGCAGCAGTGTGGGAAGGCGATGGCGGAATTTACTCCGTTAGCTTAGTCCAAGGCAAATTAAAGATTCCAAAGAACTAGAGGGTTTTGTGCAAGCTATTCTTCCAGGACTGCTGACAGGTCTTTCTCTTATAGTCGCCATCGGTGCTCAGAACGCTTTTGTCTTAAGACAAGGGCTACTCAGAAAACATGTCTTTGTAATTGTTTTGATTTGTGCACTGAGCGATGCATTGCTGATTGCTCTCGGAGTTTTAGGTCTTGGAAGTTTGATTTCAGCACTTCCTTGGTTACTTGAAGTAATCAGATGGGTAGGGGTTGCCTTCCTAGTTTGGTATGGCTCTTCTTCACTAAGACGGTTCATGAAGCAGGATTCTTTGAAAGCAGCAGAGTCTTCTGTTGGCTCAATAAAACAAGCGGTTGTAACTACCCTTGCGCTTACCTTTTTGAACCCTCATGTCTATCTAGACACTGTCATCTTTATTGGTGGTATCGCTAATCAGTTTGGTGATCAGAAATGGTGGTTTGCTCTAGGGGCGGTGACCTCAAGCTTCTTGTGGTTCTTTAGCTTAGGTTTTGGCGCAAGTAAAGCATCGGTCTTGGTTTCTAAGCCAGTTTTCTGGAAGATACTCGATGTGTTTATTGCAGCAGTGATGTTTAGTTTGGCGATAACACTTGCTCTAGCAAAGCTGAATTAGAAACCAATCAGGTTAGGTTCTGGAACCAAGGTAATACCAAAGGTATTAGCAACCTGAGTCTGAATGTATCTAGCTAACTCAGTTACTTCTTTAGCTGTTGCATTACCTCTGTTAGTTATCGCTAGTGCATGTTTAGAAGAGATAGCCGCCTTGGAACCAGGCATGCTGAACCCTTTACTGAAGCCAGAGTTTTCAATAAGCCAAGCAGCTGAAAGCTTTACTGTTACTCCATCATCTTCAAGAGTTGGCCATCTAGGAGCATCTTCTGGAAGTGTTCTTGCGAACTGTTCAGTCACGATTGGGTTAGTAAAAAATGATCCACATGACCAAGTGTCATGATCGCTATCGTCTAACACCATGCCTTTAGATGCTCTAAGTGCTAACACTTCTTGAACTCTAGATTCCAATAGCTCTTTGTGTTCTGCTGGTAAATCTGTTTCAAACTTAAACTCAACCCAGGTAATGATTCCTAGTTTGCCTTGCTTGAAGATGCTGTCACGATAACCAAATTCACAGTCTTCTTTGGACATGAGCTGAACTGTTTCAGTTTCATAATCAAGGAACTCTAGTTGATGGAAAGTAAGTGATAACTCTTGGCCGTAAGCACCGATGTTCTGAACTGGGGCTGCTCCAACAGTGCCAGGGATCCCTGCAAGGGATTCAATGCCAGGCCAGCCTGATTTAGCTGCATGAATGACAAAGTCATTCCAGTTCTCTCCTGCTTGAACTCTGATGATGCCATTACCAACATGTTCAACACCAAGGTTGCAAACCTGGATTACTTCTAAGCCAGGTAACTCATCATTAGCAACAAGATTAGAGCCACCACCAAGAACTAGAAAGTTTTCTGTTCTTTTCCAAACATCTTTAGCAATAGCGATTAGTTCATCACGAGTCTTAGCTACATGAATAGCCTCAGGAACACCACCAACATGAATGGTGGTTAGTGAACTCAAAGCTTGGGTCATAGTTTCACAACAGCTTGAGCTTTACCCAAGACAGCAAGTTCGTGACTTACAGCGGTTAGATCAATGCGAACTGTTTTTGCTTCAAGATTAATTGCACCGACCTTGCCAACAACAGTAACTAGAGGACCATCATTAGCATCAACAAATACTGGCTTAGTGAAGCGAACACCGTAGTCGATAACTTTTCCAGCATCTCCTACCCAATTCACTGCTACCTGAACAGCAGCTCCCATAGTTAACATGCCGTGCGCTAGAACACCATCAAGCCCTACCGATTTAGCAAAGTCATCACGATAATGAATTGGATTGAAATCTCCTGAAGCACCTGCGTATCTAACTAAAGAGTCTCTAGTAAAAGTGAATACTTCTGAACCGATTTCTTGACCTACTTCTAAAGAAGCAATGTTGATGTGTGTCATTCGCCGCCCCTAACAACAAGTGTGCTGATTGCGGTGCAAACCAAGATCTTGTTTCTATCAAAAACTTCAGTCTTGAAAGTAATCATCGAGTGAGCACCCAAAGACTTCACTGAATCAACTTCTAAAACAGAAGTAAGTTCATCCCAAGCAACTATTGGTCTCACATGGATAAATCTTTGATCACCATGGACCACTCTTGAAAAGTCAATGTCTGCTTCTGGATCTGAAAGCACTGCATTCAGTGAACGCTCTTGGATAAGCACTGCAAAGGTTGGTGGGGCAACAACATCTGGATAGCCAGCAGCTTGAGCCGCAAAGAGGTCATGGTTGATTGGGTTAGTTGAGAACACTGCGTTAGCAAACTCGCGAATCTTCTCGCGACCAACTAGATAAGGCGCTGTCTCTGGGTATTTTTTACCCTGCACGTTTGGATTTACCACAGGTCAAGTTTCGCAGGTTTATTGGGATTTAGATTGCTTTAGGGCAACTGGTAGCGGGAGCGGGACTTGAACCCGCGACACCACGATTATGAGTCGTGTGCTCTAACCACCTGAGCTACCCCGCCGCAGAGCCCCGAGACAGGATTGAACTGTCGACCCCTTCCTTACCATGGAAGTGCTCTACCACTGAGCTATCGGGGCGTGACCTACCAACAAACACAGCGCAGGCACTAGACGAGATTACCACCTGGGCTTAGGCTCAAGCAAACCTTAGTAAGTAGCTGGTAAGCGCCAAATATTGATTGAGAGGGCATCGGATGGCAGGATGGCATTCTTGCCTTCGACCTTGATCTTGGCCCCACCAAAGAGATTCTCCGCCTGTTTTAGACCCTTCACAGCATCTAATGGGATGCTCGCATTGGTGTTTGAACCTCTTGAGGCAACCACCAAAATGCTCTGTTTCTTGTTCTCACGAACATAGGCAATGGTTTCATCTGAGACATAGACAAAGCGCATTGAACCATCGTGCAAAGCACTATTTTCTTTACGGATCTTGGCAAAGGCTTTGTAATTTACCAGCATGGTTCTATCGTTCGCTCGCTCATTATTCCAAGGAATAGGAGTTCTTGACTCTTCACCATTACGTCCATCAAGGCCAAACTCATCGCCAGCCCAAATCACTGGCATGCCAGGGAAAGTGAACTGCATACCAGCAGCTACTCGTTGAGCTCCTGGAATAGTGAATGATTTGAATCTCGGAATGTCATGGGTGTCTAAAGGATTCATGTTGTGAAGACGAACATGCCAAGGGAAGCCAGCAGCAAAATCCAAATGCTGTTTCACCATTTCAAAACCTGAGATCTTGGTTCTGCCAATGCCTAGGAAACCTGCTTCAGCTTTCACATTGGTGTTATAGAACCAACGCCAAACCGGCTTAGTGAAGTTGTAATAGGTCATCGCGCCATGCCAACCCTCACCTTGTATCTGGTAGGCAGCATCTCCGGTGTATTCACCGAGCAAAATAGTGTTTGGGTTAATCTTCTGCATTGATTCACGGATTAGAACCTGAAGTTCCATATACATATCTTCTTCACGAATACGCCCAGTCATATTCGATACGTCAATACGCCAACCATCCATATTGAATGGCTTCTTAATCCATCTAGCAACGATGGACTTAGGTCCAGAGATAAATCTCTTTCTAAGCTCTGTTGAATTCCAATTGAACTTAGGAAGAGATGGAACACCAAACCAAGCATCGTAATCTTTGTTCTTATTACTGAAGTAATAGAACTCTGACTCTTTAGCTCCCGGTTTCTTATAAGAAGCCTTGAACCACTCATGAGCATTACCAGAATGGTTGCTGGTTAGATCGCCAATAACTTTGAAACCTTTTTTGTGAGCAGCTTCAACTAATTCAATAAGAGCTTTATCGCCACCTAGTAACGGATCAACCTCATCAAAGCTGCTGGCGTCGTATCTGTGATTAGAACGAGCAGGGAAAACAGGGGTCAGATAAATCAAAGTAACGCCAAGAGCTTTTAGGTGATCTAAGTGTTCAGTAATGCCATAAATGTCACCACCAAAGAACTGTTCGCTGGTGCCAGGCCCTGAAGCTATAACTTTCTCTCCCCAAGATTTTGGCAATGCCCAGCTAGGAGTCTTGTGTTTATCAGCGTGTGCAGATCTTGCAAAGCGATCAGGGAATATCTGATACATCACTGCACTCTTGCCCCAGTCCGGAGCAGAAGAGAAAGTGTTGATTCTAAAGTCTTCAACATCAGGCTGTTCTAAAATGCTTATGCCTCTGGCATTCAACCAGTAACTAGAGCCATCTGTGAATTCAATAAACCAGCGGTAGTTCATGTATGGGTTGTGCATTGTGATGACTGCTTCAAACCAAGACCAGCCATCTTTAGTAGAAAGTAACTTAGCTGGCGGGGTTGGAAATGCTTCACCTGATTCACTAAAACGCACTTGAACTGTTTTTACTTTGCCAAAGGCATTATGAATACGGATACGAAGCTTTATCTTCTCAAGTAACTGAGGTTTCTGGTTCGCAACATAAAGCGCTGAACCATCGTGATGAGGCCATAGCGCATGCGGAACGTTATCTAGTTTGCTAACCATAACTAAAGGCTTTTTAGCCCTTAACCGAACCAGCAGTTAGACCACCGATGATGTAACGCTGAAGCGTCATAAACACAATGATGATCGGAACTGAAGCTAGCAATGAACCGGCCGCGAATGGACCCCAGTTAGCACTGTATTGACCACCAATGAAGCCTTGAAGACCAACAGCAATTGTGCGGTTCTCTGTTTCAGGTAGGAACATACGAGCCAAAATAAACTCATTGAACAAACCGATAAAGGACAACAAAGTCACAACCGACAAGATAGGCATCGCCAGAGGAACGAAGATCTGCCAGTAAGTCTGCATAGCTGATGCACCATCAACCTTCGCTGCTTCATCTAGTTCAAGCGGAATCGAATCAACGAAACCCTTCATCAACCAAATGTTCACACCCATAGATCCACCTAGATAAACCAGGACCAAACCACCTAAGGTTCCTAGACCCCATTCAGGTGCAAACACAAATACGCGTTCCATGATCACATAAATAGCACTTAGAGCAAGTACTGAAGGGAACATCTGAACTAACAAAAGAGCCTGCAAGCCAACGCGTTTACCTTTGAAACGAAGACGGCTAAAAGCAAAAGCAGAGGCGGCACCAATAAATACAGACAGCAATGAAACCGCACCGGCAATCAAAGCAGAGTTCTTCATCCACAATAAGAATGGGACTGTTGGATCAGTGAACAGCATCGTGAAGTTATCCAAGACGAAAGCTTTAGGAATGAATGATGTCGACTGCAAAGATTGGCTAGGACTGAATGAGGCAAGCACTACCAGGTAGAGCGGAAATATCGCGAAGATAGTTCCGAAAAGGCCAACGAAGTGACGCCAAGAGTTTTGCTGAAACCAACGAAGAATTATCATGCGAAGTCATCCAATACTTTAGATTTTCTAATTCCATACATCGACATACCTGCGACGATGATGAAGATTACTACTGAGATAGCGCTAGCCAAACCATAATTCTGAATAGTTGTATCAAAAGCCAGCTTGTATGTGTAGCTAATCAGAATATCGGTAGCTCCTGCGACGCTACCGAATTCGAATGATGGCCCACCACCAGTCAACAGATAAATAATGTTGAAGTTGTTGAAGTTGAATGCGAAGGATGCGACAAGCAGAGGCGTCAACATTCTTAGCAACAATGGCAAAGTGATCAGACGGAAGATCTGTCTTGGGTTAGCACCATCAATACCTGCGGACTCTGCTAGTTCCTTCGGAATCGCTTGCAACGAACCTGCTGCGATTAGATAGAAGTATGGGAAACCGAGCCAAAGGTTTACAAGTAGAACAGAAATCTTTGCCATCCACGGGTCTTGCAACCACTGCACGTCGAGATTAAACAGAGAGTTGATAGCTCCGTTGGTATCTAACATTCCACCCCAGATTAATATCGACATAATCGAGGGCATGGCATAAGGCAAGATCATTAGCGAACGATAAATTCCACGTCCCCTTATTTTCTTATCCATTGCGATAGCAACGAGCAAACCTAAAGCAAACTGCGTCATAACTGTTAGGAAAGCAAACGCGATGGTCCAGATGAAAACTTGGATTAGAGGATCACGAATTCGTGTGTCACTGAGAAGGCTTGCGAAGTTTTCGAACCATACACCTTGACGCCAGCCTGGGTCTAAGTAATCTTTAGTCTCTTTGATGTTACGGAAGTTACCCTTGCCGTCATCCTTGTAAACATCTCCGCTCAAGACATTTGTGAAAGTGTCGGCCTTCTTGTCATACTGAATGTTTTTGATTTGGACGATTGAGTAGGCAAAGCTGGTGCCAGGGCTAGGCAAAGTTTCGATACCGATGAAGTAAGGAGCAGGCTTTTTGTAAGCCAAGTGAGCCTTTCCAATTTCTTCAGAATATTTGGCAATCTGAGAACTGGTAAATTTAGTAAAGTTTTTGGCCTTGATTGCCATTCCACTGCCGTCTTTTACAACATCAGCTGCCGGCACGATTCTGAACTTATCTTTTGTCGAAATAAAGTAGGTGTAAACAGACATGCTTTGGTTTACAGAACCTTCAAAGAAACCCTTAATTGGTGCGCCTAGCTTCAAGAAGTATCGAGTTTCATACTTGAACTTCAAACCCGGGATGCTCTCGATCATCGCCGAAAGCTCAGCTTTGCTGAAGCGAGTGAATCCATTAGTGGAGATAGCTGTGTAGTTGACTTCCTCAAGCGTTACATCAGCGTCAGTAAGTGGTGTAAAAGTGGTAGGGCTTGCTAAGAAGAATGCATACTGACTGTCGCCCCAAGTGTCAGTTGCCAATACTGCAAGTTTTGTTTTATCTCCATCGAGGTAGCCAAGAACGGTATCGAATTTGGCTGTAACCCCTGGAGCTGCGCCTTCGACCTGTTGTTCTTCGCTACCCAAAATAGCGATGGAGCTGGCCTTGTCACCGTAATAACCAAGTACGACATCGTAAGCGGTTTCGTTTTCGTCAGAAGTGACGCCTTGCTGATCAATAGTGGAAATAGCTTGCTCTTTAGAAAGCATGTTTCCAGTCTGGTATTTAAACACAGACATCGACAGTGTAAAGACCATCGGAACTATTACGAAAGCAATCAGGAACATGATTCCTGGTGCAAAAAACTTCAGTGGAATTGAGATGTTTGTCAGGTATGCAAAGGCAACCATCAAAATACAAACGGCCAGGAATATTGCGATATTTGTATCTCCAGTGCCGAAAGCTGCCAACATAAGGTAACCAAGTATTGACATAGCCAAAGTCACGAAAATTAGTTTCGCGATTACGGCGTAAATGTTACCTTTGAAAATTCTCAACTATTGCTCCTGGTTGTTGCCCTAAGAAAATCTTAGGAGATGTTGCATTGTGCTAGATGTCGCTCTCGCAAGAATTGGTGGGGAGTTTTCACTCCCCACCAATTACTCGTGAGATAACTTAGCTATTTACTATTTACTTCCCGCTACAACGTTAGCCTTCAGCAAAGCTGCGAGGTTAGTAGTTGTGGTGGTTAGGTTTTCACCGTTAATAGCAACTCTGTACCAGTAGTTTCCTGCTAGTGACCACCAAGAGTTTCCTCCGGTGCCATCTAGGTAGCTACCAATCTGAGGGACCGATGCCAATCCAGCAGCATTAGCAAATGCCTTCTGGAATGAGTTACCGAACTTCGATGCCTTAGCGTTTGCGTGAGGACGCTTTTCGATCTTCTGGTAGTCTCTCTGACCCGCACGTGAACCAAAGTAGTTCAACAATGACTTAGCAGCAGCAAGGTTACCCTTGGTTGCAGCGAATGAGGTTAGTAGAGCACCTGAAACTGATCCAAATGCGTTTCCGTAGGTTCCTGCAGTAATACCAGGAACTGGCTGAGCTGTAGCAACGATTGAAGTCGCTACTAGGTCAGGCTGCCAGTTTCCAAGAATTGCGAAAGGAATCTTTCCAGCCTTGAAGTCTGCTTCACAGTCAACAACACCAGTGTTCCAAGGTGAGTAGAAACCGTTGCTCTTCCAGTTAGCGCCATCAGGAGTCAAGACGTATGTCTTTAGGTTGTTGACGAAGTTAGCTGAGATAGGGTCACCTGAAGCAGGTGCCTTGCCTACCTTTGAAAGTGTAAGGTCAACTTTTCCAGACTTCATGCGGTATGGCTGCATTCCTAGAGCTGAGTAAACGGACATGCCGCCCCACTCAGTTCCTCCACCAAGGATACAAAGACCAGCGGTTAGACCCTGTGCATCTTTGTTGTCCATGTAGTAGTTAACCATTGCGCCGAAAGTAGCTGGCTTTGGAACACCAGTGTTACGAACCATAGCAACGTTGTTTACGTCTAGAGGAACACCGTATAGCTTGCCCTTGTATGACAAGTCACCAAGCTGGTTAGCTGTGTAGTCTGCCTTGATAGCAGCTGGAAGTGTTAGAGCAGCAAGCTTGCCGTTCTTTACACCTGAAGGTACCCAGTCGTTAGGGCCAAGAACGATGTCTGGACCTGAAGCTGAGGTTGCGTTGTCAAGGGCGGCCTTCAATGCGTCGAAGTTTGTCTGTGGCTTGACGTCGATTACGTAACCAGAAACAAAGTCACCCTCGTCCTGATCTTCAACAGCTCCGAAAAGCTCGATCAAGTGAGGACCACGGGTTTCATCTGCCCAGATGGTTAGAGTCTTTGTCGCTGCGTGAGCTGGAGTTAAAGCAACTCCACCTAGCGCAACTGCAAAGACGGCGAGCATCGCTGCGCGCTTCTTATTCGTTGAAAACATTTACTCTCCATATCGATATTGAGTTAGCACAATTTTGTACTGATACAAGTAAGCCAAACAAATGCCTATTTAGTCAAATGTGAAATCGCTTTCACGATAACAGTATCGTAAAGATATTGGGCACCCTGGCGAAAAGTACCCCTACATCCCCCTATTTGCAAGGTTATTCTGCAAAACATGCAAAACTGTAGATCAAGCTCCGTAAAAGTAACTGTAAATAACCTTCGATTTATGGAAACGATTACGGATTGGTAAATATGGGAGAAATTTGCCCCTGAATGTCGTATTTTGGAAGTTATGTCTATGACCACAACAGAATTTTTATCCAAAACCCGTAAAGACGCGGAATGGTGGAGAACTAGCGTTATCTACCAGATCTACCCTCGTTCCTTTGCAGATGGCAATGGTGATGGCATGGGAGACCTCCAGGGGGTCACTAGCCGCCTGGAATCCCTTGCAGAGCTAGGTGTTGACGCTATCTGGTTCAGCCCCTTCTTCAAGTCCCCGCAGAAAGATGCCGGCTACGACGTCTCTGATTACAAGGACATTGACCCGCTATTCGGCAATCTAGCCGACTTTGATGCCCTAGTAGCTAAAGCCAAGACCTTAGGCCTTCGTATCATCGTTGACCTTGTCCCTAACCACTCAAGCGACCAGCACGTTTGGTTCCAGGCTGCACTGAAAGCTGCTCCTGGTTCAGCCGAGCGTAACCGTTACATGTTTAGAGATGGCAAAGGCGAAAACGGCGAACTAGCTCCAAATAACTGGGAATCAGTTTTTGGAGGTCAAGCTTGGACTCGAATCAATGAAGCTGATGGAACCCCTGGCCAGTGGTACTTACACATCTTCGATTCAACCCAACCTGATTTCAACTGGGAGAACGAAGAAGTAAGAGAAGAATTCGATTCAGTTCTTAGATTCTGGCTTGACCGAGGTGCTGCAGGATTCCGTATCGATGTAGCGCACGGCATGATCAAGGTCGATGGTCTTCCTGATGTTGTTCACCACTCTTCAACTATGTCTGGTCAAGATTCACCAGATGATGTGAAGACACAGGAATCGGAAGATGAACTCATCTCTCGCCTTGAAAAAGAAAATCCTTTCTGGGGCCAACCAGGTGTGCACGCAATCAACAAGCGCTTCAGAAAAATTCTTGATGAGTATGACGAAAGAGTAATGTGTGGTGAAGCTTGGGTGCACCCAATCTCTCGCATGGCTCGTTGGGTTCGTCCTGGTGAATACCACCAGACATTTAATTTTGGTTATTTAGAAACTCCTTGGAACAAAGAGAAACTTCAAGCAGTTGTTACTGAATCACTAAACGCTTTTGGTTCTGTTGACGCTCCTTCAACTTGGGTGCTTTCAAACCACGATGTGATTCGTCATGCAACTCGCATGGGTTATGACGAGATCCCTCGCCAAGGTGATGGTGTTGGTCCTAAGTATCAGCAACCAGATGAAGCCAAAGGTCAAAGACGAGCAAGAGCAGCATCTGCATTCATGCTTGGCCTTCCTGGTGGTGCTTACATCTACCAGGGTGAAGAACTAGGACTCCCTGAACACACCACACTTGAAAACAAGTACCGTGAAGACCCAACCTTCTTTAGAACCAATGGTGAAAGAGTCGGCCGCGATGGTTGTCGCGTTCCGCTTCCTTGGGAAGCGGGAGCAAATGACTCGAACGGTTTCTCCACTACCGGCAAATCTTGGTTACCTCAACCTGACTCATACAAGAAATATGCACGTAGTGCTCAGGAAGGCGTTGCCGGTTCAACACTTGAGCTATACAAAGCTTTACTAAAAGCACGTAAGCAATTCGACATGGGTAACGGTGAGTTCCGTTGGGCTCCAGAATTCATGGATGAGTCGCTACTTGCATATATCAATAACGGCATCTTGGTGCTATCAAACTTCAATGGAGATCCAGCAGTCATCCCAGCTGGTGAGATCCTTGCAACGACGCAACATGATCTAACTATTGAAGGTGAACTAGAACACGACCACACAGTTTGGATAAAGCTCTAAGGTTGTTATAAGAAAGCGGATAACAAAAGTGCCTGGTGGTGACACCAGGCACTTTTGTTTTCTCCCCGACTACTTGAGAGCTTTAACCCATGAGATTGAGCTCTTACCAACTTTGCGCATTTGCTCTAATCTCACCGCAATCCAAATCATGATCGCTGCAATAAACAGAAGAATCATCCAGAGGAACCAGCTGCGTGAAGCTATTGGCTTGAACGCATAAGGCAATACTCCTAGGAATACTCCAACCAAACCTGGGAAGAACAAACCACCAAGGTTTCGAAGTGATCCAACAATCAGCAGCACCAGAGACACAGTCACTGTGATTCCAAATCGCCACCAGTCAACCGAGGTTAGTTCTGGGTTACCTAATGCTTGAATGCTGATAAACAGGGTTGGCACAAGAGCAACAGCCATCGGGATACCTAGATAGATATAGCTAGTTCTAGGTAACGCCTTCACTCTGGTTAGCAGTGCTAGCAGTGCCCATAGGAATGCAGCAATAACTATTGATCGAAGCGAAACGATTGACTCTGAGTTGACGCTGTCTCCTGCTCGTACCCATGAAAGTGGCAGAACTATGAGTGCTAGTGAAGATCCACCAACAATTGAGATACCTAGGTTTCCAGCACGCATTGCTAATACGAATGAAACCAAAGACACAACAACCAATGTGAGAATACGAATCAACTGGTCGATGCCCATGACATCAAACGAATCAGAAAGAGCTGCGTAAGAGTAGAAGATCGAAGGAACAATCAACGTGGCAAACGGTAAACCGTATCTAATCAACGATGTCTTGAACTCTCTAACCTTCGCTACGCCCTGGTTACCAACAAACACTGCTCCAGTAAGGGCAAGGCTCATAATCTCAGGACCAGTCCAAATACCAGGAGCAAAGATGTATAGCAATCTAACTAGCACTAGAGCACTACCTATTGTTCCGAGATAGCTAAGCGCTGACCAAGTCATGATCTTGCTTGAAGCTAACTTCCATCTTGCATAGCCAGTGAAAACCAAAGCAGATAGCAACAGCCTTGACACATTCAACAGATCAGATAGATCCTGAGTGGTTGAGTAAGCAATAGAAACAACAACAGGAATCAGAACTGGAATATCAACTCGTAACATCGACTTAGTTACTGCTTTGAGTTCAGTTCTCTTGCTCAAGAAGATTGCACCAACATAGAGGCTCAATGAAAGTAAGACTGTGTAAAGTTCTGGAACTACAAGATCCGGTAGCAGTCTTCTCTGTAACTCATTACCAATAACTAGAGCACCAAGACCACCTAGAACGTAGCCACCATAGACCCAAGCTATTTGCTTTTCTGCAACTGATCTCCAGTAAGCAAATACAGCAGCAAGAATAAGCACAATAGCTAAACGATCTAAGCCTTCATAGGTATTGATTCCAGCAGCTAACGCTTTATTCAGTTCAATAAGCACCAGCACTAACACTGGAACATCTAGTGCTGTTAGTGATCTCTTTCCCTTAGCAATCGACTTGTTGAAGAAAGTTGGAATAGCTAGAGCTAATACAAAAGGCAGAGCAGATAACTCGTCTAACCAAGTTCCTGCCGGCAACCAGTACTGAACATACATCGGTAAATAGACGCCAAGAGCAACTGGACCTAGATAGCTAAGTGCAAACCAACCCAGTGTCAAAGACTTCGTTTCAGTTCTGCTTACCCTAGAGAGCTGCCTAAAGGTAATAGCCGCAAATACGATAGCAACGATCATCTGCCTGATTAGCAGAGAATTGATTCTTCCCTCCTCAACCATCAACAAGCTAAGGAAATTAACATTTGCAAAACCAAAGAAAGCAAATACTAGATAAGCCAAGCTATTGATTCGAAGTGCTGAATCAGACTTGATGCCCTTACGTTCAGCAACTAATGCTCCACCAATAGCGATTGCTAATACTTCAGCTAACCCAAGCCAAATCTGTTCAGGGTTCAAACCATTACGCCATGCTTCGAAGTTCATGACATATGAAGCCAATGCGAATGCAAAACAAACCACATAGGACACATAAGGAACAGATCCTAAACCTGCTCGCTTAGTAACCAGGTTGTGAGCGATAGCAATCACAAGTGATGCTCCTATTGCAAGAGCAAGGTGAGACCAGAGCTGCCAGTAAGGCAACTGAGCACTCAACGCCATCAACAGGCTGACCAGCGCAAGGCCATAGCCCAACCAACCTTCGAAGTGACGCTTACCTAGCCAGGCCAATGTGTAATTCATGAGTGCTAAGGCTGCTAGGTGGATAGCAATCGTTGTTGCATTCGCAACATTTTCTGTACTTAGAACCAGTATTACTCCCAGCACAGCTTGGAATAGATAGACGTATGAACGAAGCAGTGACCGAATGTCATCAGGCAACTTCCTAAATATCACGGAAGCTAATCCGGTCACAGTTGCAGCAACAAACAAAACACTGGTTAGGGGGACGTAAGTGGAAATGTCAGAAATCAGTCCAACTGGCATCACTAGAACAACAGTGATTGCTCCGGTTGCTCCCAAAACCAACTTGCTGAAGGTATCTGTGAACTGTTTCTTGTGTTTGGCATTGATCAGTTCATGCATTGGTGAATAAGAAGCTGAAAGGACAATTAGACCCAAAGCTGTTACAACAAAGCCAACACTTGAGACATCACCTGCAGCATCCATTCGAACATTCAGCGCCAGCAGCAATAGACCAAGAGTGTTGGTAACTAACCCACCTATGAGTGCACGTCTGCTGAAGCTCAAAGCGTGCTCGAGCATCTGTGACAAAGCAAACAGGATCAATACTGAACCAACTAGAGGCAAGCCGATATCAGGAGTTAGCTCAACAGGTGAATACCAGAAGAACCAGGTTGCTAGCAGTGCATACTGCGCAATCATCATCGCAACTGGATGAGCGGCCACTCGCTTAACTTTTGCAACCAGAACAGCACTAGTAAAGAACAGAGCGCTTGTTCCAGCAACACCTACCCAGAGGTTTCCAGCTGATAGGAATAGCACCCAAGAATTAAGTGCTAAAGCTAAAGACACAAACCCAACAATGTGTTGCCAGAAATTCAGATTCTTCTGACCTGATTCACTTGCTCCAAGAACTGAAATCCATTTCTCTTGGAAAGCACCAGCTGCCACCCACACCAGAGCAAAGGCAGTGAAAGACAAAGGTTCAATACCTGAGATAAGAGTTGTTAGTAAACCAACTACAACGTAGCCAAGGCCCCCGCCTAGAAGCAAAGCTGTTGCAATTCTTGCAACTGTCTTAACTACTGCATCTTCACGAGAAGCAAGGTCCTTCTCGTAGTCAACATCTTGGCTGTCTTTAGGGACAACATACCTATAGTTAGCAACCATCTTGCTAACTAGAGCAAGTCCAACACCAGCAACGGTGCAGGTAGCAGCTAACCAACCAAATGATCCAGACCCCAGAGAATACAAATCACTTAGTGGACCTAGGACCAAAGCACTAGCTGAAGCTAGCAGCGAAGCAATAGAAAGTAGCTTCCAAGCAAAGTTAGCTTTGAAACGTGCCAATACAAAA
>CAILDA010000064.1 GCA_903832875.1 uncultured Micrococcales bacterium
ACCCTGTCCAATAAGAGAGGTAGTGATTCTGTTCTTTTTAGCGATAGATCTCAGTTCAGCAATAGCCTCAGCTTCGCTTAATGCCTCTGGAAGTTTCGAGTCACCTTTGAACTTGATTGCATCAGGTAGTGCTGCATCAAGCAGAGCTGCTAGATCCTTGTAGCCAAGGGTTGCCAGCATGTCTTTCTGGTCTTGGTCGTTAGGACCAATATGGCGATATTTGAAATCTTCGTGAGCGTGAACCATTCGTAATTTAGCCTTCACCGGTAAGAGCGCTGTATTCCTCAGCTGTCATAAGTTCTGGAAGAGAGGTGAATCTAACCTTGATAAGCCAACCAGCACCGAAAGGGTCAGTGTTCACAGTTTCAGGAGCAGAAACAACAGAGTTGTTGATCTCAACTACTTCACCATCTAGAGGAGCGTAAAGTTCACCAACAGATTTAGTTGATTCGATCTCACCACAAATCTTCATGTATGTAGTTGAGGTTCCTACCTTAGGTAGGTCAACAAAGACAACATCTCCTAGTTTCTCAGCTGCATATGCAGTGATACCGATAGTTGCAACATCACCGTCGATGGATACCCACTCGTGTTCCTTGGTGTATTGGAGGTTAGTTGGATTGCTCATAATTTTCCTTTGGTTTACTTTGAACGCTTATAAAAAGGTAGTTTCACAACAGACATTTGGAGCCTGGTTCCTCTAATGTCAACACTCACAGTATTACCAACTTCTGACCAAGCTGATTCAACATACGCCATTGCAACTGGGTAACCAAGAGTAGGGGAGAGAGCACCAGAGGTAATCTCACCGATAGGCACAGTTGAATCCTCAGTTGGATAAATAAGGTATTCGGCTCTAGCAGCTCTTTTACCCTCTCCGACTAAGCCAACCAGTTGCTTATCTGGATCCTCAGTTGAAAGAGCTGTTAGTGAAGCCTTACCAACGAAGTCGGCATCTCGATCTAGTTTCACAACACGACCAAGACCTGCTTGGTATGGGTTGATATCGAGGTTTAGTTCATGTCCGTAAAGAGGCATGCCTGCTTCTAATCGCAAAGTATCTCTTGAAGCTAAACCACAAGAAATCGCACCTGCAGTTATCAGTGCATCGAAAACTAATGCTGCTTTATCTGAACTGAACAGAATCTCAAAACCGTCTTCACCGGTATATCCAGTGCGACAAAGGTAGGCATCAATACCTGAAACTTTTCCAGTTCCTATCGAGTAATAAGGAAGTATCGATAAATCTGAATCTGTGAGAGTTTGCAAGATGGCTGTTGCGGCTGGTCCTTGAATGGCAAGAAGAGCAAAGTCATCGCTCAAGTCTTCTACGCCACTGAAGTTCATTACATTAGCTCTTTGTTCCAGGGCTTCAACAACAGCTGCTCTGTTACCAGCGTTAGCAATTACTAAGAATTCTTCATCTGCAAGACGGTAAACAATCAGGTCATCAATGATGTTGCCTTGAACGTTGCAAATCAAAGAGTATTTGGCTTTGCCAATAGCAATAGCCGATGCTTGGCCAACTAATGCGTAGTCGAGGAATTCTGCTGACCCTGAACCTGTAACAAAGATTTCAGCCATGTGGCTGATATCGAATAGTCCTGCAGATTCTCTAACCGCTTGGTGTTCCGCTAGATCGCTTGAGTATCTAACTGGCATATCCCAACCGCCAAAATCGGTAAAGCTAGCACCAAGGCGAGCATGTTCGGCGTGTAATGGGGTTTGAGGCATAGGGCTAATTTACGCCCTTTTTGGGCTACGGTTTTCACCCACGCCGAAAGCTCTAGATAGCAGGCTGTTGCTGGGTAATACAGTGGATGCCGCCGCCTCGGTCGAAGATGGGTCTGGCGTCAATAAGCCTGATTTCTCGGCCTGGATAGACATCCTGCAAGATACCTTTGGCCACCTGATCCTGAGGGTCATCAAAAGAACAGAGTAGAACCGCATCGTTGAGGATGTAGTGGTTGATATAGGAATAATCAACAAAACCTAGGTCATCTCTGAGCTGCTTAGGTGCTGGAACTTTGACTATCTGGCACTTGGTTTCTTCTTCAAGCTTGGCAATAACTTCATGAGTTACCGAGTAATCAGGGTGAGATTCATTCTGTTGGTCGTGAACTAGGAGAGTGTTCTCGTCTGCAAAGCAAGCAACGATGTCGATGTGTCCCTTGGTTCCAAAGGTTTCGTAGTCACGGGTTAGACCTCGTCTAATCCAGATGACTTTATCTGTGCCGAGCTTCTGATTTAGTTCTACTTCAACTTCTTGTCTGGTCCAGTCCGGGTTTCGCTCTATTCCTAGTTGAACAGTCTCAGTTGCTAGCAGCAAGCCATTGCCGTTGGTGTGAATTCCTCCACCTTCATTGACTAAGTCACTGTTGATTAGTTTTGCTCCAACGTGATTGGCCATAAAGGTTGCAACCTTGGCATCGTTTTCAACATCAAAGCCTGCACTTTCTGCAGAGCCCCAACCATTGAAGATCCAGTTGATTGCAGCAAGAGCTTCTCCATCAAAAACAAATGTTGCTCCAAAGTCTCTGATCCATGCATCATCAAGTGGGCAGACGAGTAACTCGATGCTGCCCGAGAGATATTTTTTGGCGAGATGAACATCTTTTGGATCAACTAGAACAGTTACCGGCTCAAACTCTGCTGCAGTGTTCGCGACTTCACTCCAGGCAAGATATGCATCTTCCTGCTGGGTGTAATCAGCAGCTGGCCAAGCCAACCAAGTTCTCTCGTGCTTAGCCCACTCAGGTGGCATTAGAAGACTCAAGGTAGTTCTTCCTTCTTTACTCCCGCAATTCCGCCATCAATGCCATCACCTGAATCAGTTCTTGCATTAACAACAGGTTTAGTCAGGGGACCAAATGTATCTGGTCTTCTAGTAGCAAGGAAAGGGAAGAGGTCTAACCAATCTCTTCTCTGGTCAAGATCTAAATCAGCAACGAGAACTTCATCTTCATCTCTACTAGCGCTAATCAGCACTCGCCCATAGGGGTCACTGATAAAACTGCTGCCATAGAAATTCAATGCACCTTCGTTACCCCAGCGGTTAGGAACAATCATGAAAGTGCCATTAGCTATACCGTTACCGACAATGACTTGTTGCCATAGCGGTGCTGTGTCAAATTCAGGATGATCTGGTTCACTGCCGATAGCAGTTGGATAAACCAAAACCTCGGCACCTTTAAGTGAATAGCTTCTAGCTACCTCAGGGAACCATTCATCCCAACAGGTTGGTAATCCAAAGGATGCGGCAGTTCCTTGGACATCTATTTCATAGACCGGATAGCCATCTGGATCATTAGGTCCTGGAGCAAAGTACTTATCTTCGTAGTAACCAGCAGTTACTGGGATGTGCAGTTTAGGTGTGTAAGCAATTAGTTCACCTTCAGGGTTCACCATGATGGCTACGTTTAGTCCTCTGCCATCACTAAGTCCTGCTTTCTCATAGAGAGAAGCATGAACATAAATCCCATGAGTTTCAGCAGCCTGCTTTGCAAATGAGAAGGTAGGTCCCTCTAGATCTTCTGCGATAGCTGATGGAATCCCGGTTGGTAACTTATCTGCAGGGTATCTACTCAGTGTCAGTTCAGGTAAGAACACCATCTGAGCACCAGCAGATACCGCAAGGGCTATGCCCTCATTGATGTTATTCAGATGCTTTGCTTGGTTTTCTTCCCAGTGCGTCTGGATGAGGGCAACACGTATTGGTTTGCGAGTTGAGTCTTTGACTCTTGAAAGGGAAGGTAATGCTTCTGCTGTGCTTAGTTTCATTTACTTTTCGTCCATTGAATCAATGAGTTGGGTAAGTAGTTTCAAGTCTGTTCTTGGGTTCACGATTGCAAATCTCGCATTTGGTTTACCCTGGTGTGAACTGGGAACTACAAAACCTAAACCTTCGGCAAGTATGCGGTCTGACCACTTCTGGTAATCAGCTAACTGCCAGCCTTCTTTTTCAAAGACAACTATGGATAGTTCTGGTTCACGAACAAGTTTTAGATCTTTTCGCTTGGCAATGACTTCTGCAATCTTGTGAGCCACTTCGATGTTCTCAGCAACTGCTTTTCTATACGCACCAACACCATAGGTAGCCAGTGAGAACCAAAGTGGTAATCCTCTTGCGCGTCTTGTGAGGTTGTATGCGTAATCACTTGGATTGAATTCATCACCATCGGTTAGGGCATCTAGATATTCACCATGTTGGGTATGTGCTGCTGAGGCAAGCTTTGGTTTTCTGTAAACCAAAGCACAGCAATCAAAAGGAGTAAAGAGCCATTTATGTGGATCAACAATAAATGAATCCGCTTTGTTAGAACCCTTGAACAGATGTTTTGATTTAGGGTCAAGGATGGCTGCTAGTCCGTAAGCGCCATCGATGTGATACCAAACACCTAGTTTCTTAGCAGCAGTTCCAACTTCATCTAAGCGATCGACGATGCCAAAGTTTGTAGTTCCGCTTGTTGCAACAACTGCGAATAAGCCATCCTTTATTTTCTTTGCGGCTTTTAGTACTGCTTTGCCTCTGAGTCGACCATCTTTATCAACATCAGCTAAGACAATATCGATATCCATTACTCGAGCTGCTGCTTTTAGTGATGAATGAGATTCTTTAGATGCGATGATGGACCAACGCTTAGGCATCTTCTGTTTGTTCTTTTTACGTTCTTGGATTGCTGTGTGACGAGCTGTTACTAGAGCTGAAAGATTTCCAAGGGATCCACCTTGAACAAAGACACCGCCTGATGTTTTAGGAAGACCAACTTCTTTTGCAAGCCAGGCTAGAACTTCGTTTTCTGCAAATACTGCACCAGAACCTTCAAGCCAAGAGCCACCGTAAACAGATGTTGCTGAAACAACAAGATCAAATAAAGTAGCCGCTTCGGTTGGAGCAACTGGAATAAAGGAAAGGTAGCCAGGGTGATCGGTTGAAATACAGGCTGGTGCTAAAACTTCATCAAAGACTTTTAGAGCTTTATGTCCGCCTAAACCTTTTTCAGAAATAGTTCCAGAAGCATGCTTCTTTAGATATTCAAGAGATTGCGGACCATCAAGAGGGGCTGGGTCCATAGCCATACGGTCTTTGGCATATTGGAGTACTTCTTCTCTCAAGGCGATAGTGGCTGGAGAAGAACTATGCATCTTTGCGGCGGCTTTGTTAGTCACGACTAAAGCCTAATCTCAAGTTATCCCTTGCGACGCTTGGTCAAGGAAACAGCAAAACCTAGGAGGCAAACCGCAAAAAGAACTATAGAACCGATGTTTCTCTGCTGGGCAATAGCTTCACAGCTAGTCCAGTCATCGCTTTGCGGGACGGTGCAAAAATCAGGGCTGAAAAAGCCGATGGCTGAGGCAAGAATGCCTACTAGGGCAACGGTTGCAATCATTGCCATGCTGTTGTTCTTTATTTCACGCTTAGCCATTTATGCCTTCAAAGTATTAGTTCTAGATGTTTCAGCCAGAATGATTCCGGCTATCACTATTAAACCGCCAATAACGCCAAGAGTGGTCATTGATTCACCTAGCCACACCCAGGCAAAAGCCGAAGCAAAGACTGTTTCCGATGTTGCAATGATGCCAACAGCGGTTGCCGACAGGTTGCCTAGGGCTATGTAATCCAAATACATAGGCACGAATGAACCCATGATCCCTAGCCACAGTAAAGCAACCCAGGTTGGCCACAGCACTCCAGCAAGATTGCCTGAGAGAGAAACAATTTTGTTGATGTCAGGGATTTTTGATGGGTTGAACATGTTGATGCTTGCCCAGAATACCGCTGCAACAGCAAAGGTATAAAACAGGGTGCTCATGGCATCACGCTTACGTTGAGTATGTTCACCTATCAGGAAGTAAACACTCACGCAGATAGCAGCCATACATGCCCAAGCGACACCAATTGGATCTAGATGTGAATCCCAGATGTTGCTAACAATGGCAAGACCAACCAGTACTGCACCAATGCCTACCCATAATCTGGCTTTGATTTTCTCTTTGAACAGAATCAGAGCTACCAGAGGAACAATAACGATGGCGGTGTATTCGAT
>CAILDA010000065.1 GCA_903832875.1 uncultured Micrococcales bacterium
GATAGACCAGCTTCAACTGAAACTCTTGCTACAACATTCTTAGGTAAGACAGATTCGCGATAGCTTTCGCTCTGCTCATCAAACCATTCGACACAAGGAGCAGAGACAACGCGTGTCTTGATTCCTTCTGATTCGAGTTTTTCACGAGCTGCAACAGCAAGCTGAACTTCAGAACCTGTAGCAATAAGAATCACTTCAGGGGAGTTGTTGCTGGCGTCAACGAGAATGTATGCACCTTTAGCAGTGTTCTCAGCTGAAGCGAAAACTGCACCAGTTGGATCTGCTTCGCCGCGCTTGAACACTGGAATGTTCTGGCGAGTAAGTGCAATACCTGCAGGTCCTTGGCGACGCTCAAGCATGGTCTGCCAAGCAACAGCAACTTCATTTGCATCGCCTGGACGAACAACATCAAGTCCAGGAATAGCTCGAAGAGTTGCTAGTTGTTCAATTGGCTGGTGGGTAGGGCCATCTTCACCCAATGCAACACTGTCATGTGTCCAAACAAATATTGAAGGCACCTTCATAAGAGCTGCAAGACGAACAGCTGGACGCATGTAATCACTGAAGATTAGGAAGGTTCCACCGAAGGCTCTGGTGTTACCGTGCAAAACAATTCCGTTGAGGATTGCACCCATGGCGTGCTCACGAATACCGAAATGCAATACACGACCGTATAGATCACCTGACCACTCATGAGTTGACCATTGCGAAGGAACGAAAGATTTCGATCCTTCGATAGTGGTGTTGTTTGATTCAGCTAGGTCTGCTGAGCCACCCCAAAGTTCAGGCATTACCTTGGCGATAGCGTTGATAACTTTTCCGCTAGCAGCACGAGTTGAAACTTCTGTGCCAGCTTCGAAAGACGGCAGTGATTGAGCTAACTCTTTAGGAGCTGCGCCTGACTGCACGCGATCAAAGAGTGCTTTCTTTTCTGGATTAGCTTTAGCCCAAACATCAAATTTGATTTGCCATGCACTTCTTGCCTGAGCTGCACGAGTAGCAGCATTGGTGCGAGTGTGTGCAATTACTTCTGGTGCAACATCAAAAGTTTTTTCAGGATCAAAGCCGAGAGCGTTCTTGAGTCCAGCCAGTTCTTCTGCACCTAGAGCTGAACCATGGATTTTTCCAGTGTTCTGTTTCTTAGGTGAAGGCCAACCGATGATGGTGCGAAGAGTAATTAGCGATGGCTTGTCGGTTACCGATTTAGCTTTCTCAATTGCTGCATAGAGTTCTTGGACATCTTCGTGATAGTTACCGGTCTTCTTCCAGTCAACTGTCTGAGTGTGCCAACCGTATGCGTTGTAACGAGCAGTTAGATCTTCAGTGAAGGCGATGTTGGTGTCATCTTCAATAGAAATCTGGTTGCTGTCATAAATAACTACCAGGTTGCCAAGTTTTTGGTGACCAGCAAGGGAAGCGGCTTCGCTGGTGACACCTTCTTGCATGTCGCCATCGCCAGCGATGACATAAACAAAGTGATCGAAAGCACTTTCACCTTGAGCAGTTTCAGGATCGAACAGTCCTCTTTCAAATCGAGCAGCGTACGCAAAGCCAGTTGCAGAAGCTAGACCTTGACCAAGTGGGCCAGTAGTGATTTCAACACCTTTGGTGTGTCCATACTCAGGGTGCCCTGGAGTGGCTGATCCCCAGGTGCGAAGTGCTTTGAGGTCATCAAGTTCTAAACCGTAACCCGCCATGTACAACTGATTGTAAATAGTCAGCGAAGAGTGACCAACACTCAAGATGAAACGATCGCGACCTGACCAGCGCTCATCAGCTGGGTCGTGACACATAACCTTTTGAAATAGCAGGTAGGCGACCGGTGCAAGCGATATTGCAGTGCCTGGATGGCCATTGCCAACCTTTTCGACGGCATCAGCTGCAAGAACTCTTGCGGTGTCAACAGATTTTGAATCGATACTGTCCCAGATAAGTGACAAAGGACTCTCTCCTTATAGTTGTGGCGAATAATCTAAATTTGAGGCTTCTTCGCCCAGTAAATCGCAGTTTTATAGCTACGGGATTCGCTCTTTCGAGCATGATTTGCAACCTTTGAAGTCTATACCCGACGGCGATTTGATTACGGAAATGTAACGTTGTGTGCAGTTTGGCTTAGACTTGCCTAGATGAGCAAGACAGCCCAAACCCTTCAAAATCAGCCCGCAAAGCCCCTAACTTTGCGCAAAAAGCTGGCGGCTTACCTTGCTTTAACCAAGCCAAGAGTCATTGAATTACTGCTAATTACTACCGTTCCGGTCATGATTTTGGCTAAACAGGGCATACCAGACCTTTGGCTTGTCCTGGCTACCTTGATCGGTGGGGCTCTTAGCGCTGGTTCAGCCAATGCTTTCAACTGCATTATTGACACCGATATCGACAAAATCATGGGTAGAACCCAGAAAAGACCTCTGGTTACCGGGGAATTGTCCAAACTTGAGGCTCAGATCTTTGCCACGGTTATCGGACTTGTTTCGGTCCTGTGGCTCGGTTTACTAGTCAATTGGCTATCTGCTGGCCTGGCTCTTGCTGCAGAGCTTTTCTACATCTTCATTTACACCATCTTGCTAAAGCGCAGAACCTCTCAAAACATAGTTTGGGGAGGAGCTGCTGGGGCTATGCCGGTGCTAATTGGCTTTAGTGCTGTAACTAACACGCTTAGCTGGAGTGCAGCTGCATTGTTCTTGATCATCTTCTTATGGACTCCACCGCATTACTGGCCACTATCCATGAAATACAAAGAAGACTATGCCTCAGCAGGTGTTCCAATGCTTCCAGTGGTAAGTGATGTCAAAGTCGTTGCAAAGCAAATAGTCATTTATAGCTACTTAATGGTTGCTAGCACTTTATTACTAGTTCCGGTGAACCCGATGGGTTTGATTTATGTTTTAGCTGCAGTTGTTGGTGGCATTTGGTTCATTGCCGAAGCACACATTCTGCAAGGTAAAGCTAACCGTGATGCAGTTGATAACCCGATGAGGTTATTCCACTTCTCGATAACTTATCTAACTGTTTTGTTTATTGCAGTTGGAATCGATCCACTGTTCTTTATAAGAGTTATTTAGCTTTAATTTCTTCTAAACGAGCGAGCGCTTCGTTTCGTTCCAACGAGTGATCAACCATTGGCTCTGCATAACCATTGGAATAACCATCAAATACTTCCCATGGTTCATGAGCAGAAGAATCACTCAGGTGCCTAAGCTCTGGAATGTATTTACGAACGTAATCACCGTTTGGATCAAACTTTAGACCTTGCAGAATTGGATTGAAGATTCTGTAATACGGGGATGCATCAGTTCCACAGCCAGCAGTCCACTGCCAACCATGCGAGTTAGAAGCTGGATCAAAATCACTCAGATGAGCTTCAAAGTGAGCTGCACCCCAAGTCCATTCGAGATGAAGGTCTTTGACTAGGAACGAGGCAACAATCATTCGAACTCGATTATGCATCCAGCCTTCTGCTAACAACTGACGCATACCAGCATCAACCATCGGGAAACCAGTTTCACCTTTGCACCACAACTCAAACTTCTTTTGAGCATCTGAACCGGTGTCGTATTTAAGTTGCTTGAATTTAGGTTCGTAATAGTCATTGACTGTGTGTGGGTAGTGGTGGAGCACATCAGCGTAGAACTCACGCCAAGCGATTTCTTTTCTAAAAACTTCATGAGCGTTGCTATCACCTAATTGAGCTAACAACGTTCTTGGATGTATTTCACCGTGGGCTAGAGCATGAGATAGGTGAGAGGTGCCGCTTAGATCAGCGCGATTTCTTTGCTCGTCATAATCGTCTAGTGCTCTTTCTTTGAATCTTCTAAAAGTTCTAAGTGCAAATTCTTCACCAGCGATAACTTTCAACGGGGAAGACTTTGATGGTTCGATGCTGATGTTTTGCTTAGGCAATGTTCCCCATGTTGTTTGCAATGAAGGAAGCTTCACAGGCTCGATGTTGGCCAGCTGGTTCCAAGCCTTATAAAACGGGGTATACACACGGTAATTCAAGCCATCTTGCTTAGTGACAGTGCCTGGGTTCACAGCGTATGCAGAGCCAACAAGGTGAAGAGCTAGGCCGTTAGCGATAAGTTCCTTAGCAACTATTTCCTGCTCGGCAACCCCTTCAGGATCAAAGGACTGCATTGCATAAACTTCTAGGCTTGAAGTTTTGGAGCAAGCGGCAACTAATTCTTTAGAGAATTCTTGTGCATTACTCTTTGCAACAATGTTGAGTTTGCCGTCAAGGGATTTATCTAATGCACGAATAGATTCGGTGAGACTGTGCTGACGTATGCCTTCTAATTGCTCAAAACTTGCTGAATTAAAGCCGAAGAGGCAGAAGACAGTGTTATCCGAATTCTGGCTAGCTGCCCGAACAGTAGCGCTTAGCGCTTCATTGTCTTGCAGTCGAAGATCTTTGCGAAACCAGAAGATTGAACTCATACCTATTTAGCGCTAACTCGATAGACCAGTAATTGATTGGTTAGCAAACTCAACAGCACTGACGCTCCAAGCATGTGCAGCCCAACAAGAGCTATAGGAAGCCCATACCAAGACTGAACTAGACCTACTAGAGCTTGCGCTGCGATGGCAATAACTAGCACCAAAGAATTTAGTACTTTTAGTTTCAAACGAGTTAGAAGGAAAACCTGAATTAGAACTAGCGCGAGCAGGGCATAGGCAGGGTAAGAGTGAACATGAACTAGGAGATCAGAATTCAAACCATTGCGAGGTGTATCTGCATCACCAGCATGGGGTCCAGAACCAGTAACAACGACACCAATGACTACGGTCAGGATGCCCACGAAGAAGGTGAGTTTTAGATGTGCTCTGAAAGATTTAGTAACAGGCTCAAATGGATGATTTCTGGCATGCCAAACCAAAACAGTTGCAACGGCAATTAGAGCGCCGGAAACTATGAAGTGGGCTCCAACAATCCAAGAGTTCAAACCAGTTAGAACGGTGATGCCGCCGATGACCGCTTGCGCGACAATTCCAAGGCCTAGGACCAGAGACGTCCAGAAATAACCAGGTCTTTCGTTCTTAGGCAAACGCAACACAGTTATGAAGGTGAAAAGAGCGATTAGCAAAAGAACAAAGGTAAGTAACCTGTTGGCGAACTCAATAACTCCATGAATACCAAGCTCTGGAACATTGGTAATCGAACCAGGCTCACATTCTGGCCAGGTTGGGCAGCCAAGCCCTGAACCAGTCAATCGAACAGCACCACCGGTGACCACAATCAAAATTTGGCTGACCAAGGAAGCCCAAGCGTAGAACTTTATACGTGTTCTACCGAACAGGAAGTCAATCAAAATTGGACCTTTCGGGTCGTTTCGGGGGTTACGCTTTCGGTAACGGTTCGATAAACTTAGAATACTCGCGAAGCTCGGAACGAATCTTCAGTTCCGCTAAGTTTCGAATCAAGTTTCTATGAAGAGCCTCTTTTATGGTTTTTCACACTTGGAGATAGACCTTTTAGAAAGAGGATCAGATTGACAGATGCAGCGATTTCCCGCCCAGAACTTGACAGTCTCGGCATCTACGAATTCGGTTGGTCTGACAAAGACGATGCTGGAGCTTCTGCTCGCAGAGGTATAAACGAAGAAGTCGTTACCGACATCTCCGGCAAGAAATCTGAACCACAGTGGATGCTAGACATGCGTCTAAAGGGTTATTCATACTTCCTGAAAAAGCCGATGCCAACCTGGGGTTCCGATCTGAGTGGTATCGATTTTGACAACATCAAGTACTTCGTTCGTTCAACTGAGAAGCAAGCTGGCTCATGGGATGAACTACCTGATGACATCAAGAACACCTACGAGAAGCTTGGTATTCCAGAAGCAGAACGCCAAAGACTGGTTTCCGGTGTTGCAGCTCAGTATGAATCTGAAGTTGTTTATCACCAGATCAACGAAGAGCTAGAAAAGCAAGGCGTTATCTTCCTTGATACAGATACTGCACTGACAGAGCATCCTGAACTTTTCAAAGAATACTTCGGCACTGTAATTCCGGCAGGGGATAACAAGTTTGCTTCCTTGAATACAGCAGTTTGGTCTGGTGGCTCATTCGTTTATGTTCCAAAGGGAGTGCACGTTGAGATTCCTTTGCAGGCATACTTCAGAATCAATACTGAGAACATGGGGCAGTTCGAAAGAACCTTGATTATTGCTGATGAAGGGTCCTACGTTCATTACATTGAGGGCTGTACAGCTCCTATCTATAAGAGCGATTCTTTGCACTCAGCAGTTGTTGAAATCATTGTGAAGAAGAACGCACGCGTTCGATACACCACCATTCAGAACTGGTCTAATAACGTATACAACCTAGTGACCAAGCGTGCAGTTGCTCATGAGGGAGCAACCATGGAATGGATCGATGGCAACATCGGTTCTAAGGTAACCATGAAGTATCCAGCCGTTATTCTTGCTGGCGAGCGCGCTAGAGGAGAAACTCTTTCTGTTGCTTTTGCTGGTGAAGGTCAGCACCAGGATGCTGGCGCAAAGATGATACATCTAGCTCCATACACATCTTCTTCAATCATTTCTAAATCAATTGCTCGTGGTGGTGGCAGAACCTCTTACCGCGGTGAGATCAGAGTAAACCCAGGGGCACATCACTCAGCGAACACAGTTCGCTGTGATGCGCTCTTGATCGACACTATTTCTAGAAGTGATACTTATCCTGCTGTTGATGTTCGTGAAGATGATGTTTCTATGGGTCACGAAGCGACTGTTTCTAGAGTCAGTGACGAACAGCTTTTCTACTTGCAATCAAGAGGTATGGCTGAAGATGAAGCAATGGCGATGATTGTCAGAGGCTTCATTGAGCCAATCGCTAAAGAACTTCCTATGGAATATGCGCTTGAACTTAACAAGTTGATCGAAATGCAGATGGAAGGGGCAGTCGGTTAATGACTGATACCTCAACTAACGTGCAACACGGATTAACTGAACACAGTCACGGTGCAGGTGTCCCACTTCAAATTAGAAGTGATCGACCACGTTCCAAATCCGTTTCAAACTTCCCAGCTATAGATCAGCGTCAGGACCTTTGGCGCTACCTAGATGCATCAGCTCTAAAAGGCTTGGATGCAGATGTTCTGGCTGAATACAGTAACGAAGTGCAGTTTGAAGAAACTACTGGAGTGACCTTTACCTGGATAGCTAGCTCGGATTCCAGAGTTGGTTCTATCGGTCTTCCAGAAGACCGTGTAGCAGCCGCTGCATACACCAACGCTAGTAAGACTCTGTTGGTTGAAATAGCTAAGGAAGCAGTTCTTGCAGAGCCACTAAGAATCAACGTTGTCGGGTCATCAAGTGTTGCAAGTGCTCTTCATTTAATAATCGTTGCTAAACCATTTAGTCAGGCAACGATTGTCCTTGAGCACAGCGGTCTTGGAGTTCTTGGTGAAAACATCGAAATTGATATCCAAGATGAAGCTAAATTGAACTTTGTTTCAGTACAGAACTGGGAGAGTGGCTCTTCTCATGTTGCAGCTCACTATTCAAAGCTAGGTCGTAACTCTTACTTGAAGCACTCTGTTGCTACTTTCGGCGGAGATCTAATCAGGATTACTCCGGTAAGCACTTTCACAGGTCCTGGTTCCGAAGTTGAGATGAACGGTGTTTACTTTGCTGACGCTGGTCAACACATCGAAAATAGACCTTTTGTTGACCATGCTGCCCCGAACTGTAAATCTAGAGTTACCTATAAGGGTGCACTGCAGGGCAACAAGGCTCACACAGTTTGGATTGGCGATGTTCTGATTCGTGTTGTTGCTGAAGGCACTGACACTTACGAGCTGAACCGTAATCTTTTGCTAACTGATGGCGCTAGAGCAGATTCAGTTCCAAACCTTGAAATTGAAACAGGTGAAATCAAAGGAGCTGGACACGCAAGTGCTTCAGGAAGATTCGATGATGAACAACTGTTCTATTTACAAGCAAGAGGAATCACCGTTGATGAAGCCCGTCGTCTAGTGGTTCTTGGTTTCTTGGTTGAGATCCTGCAGCGCACTGGTGTTGAGGATGTAATTGAACGCATGACATCAGTCCTAGAAGAGCGGTTAGGTAGAAGCTAATGTCCCTAAGAATTTGCAATGTAAGCGATATCAAACCAGGTCGTGCCATCAGAGTGAAGATTGGCGATCACGCCATCGCAATTGTTCATACTCCTAATGGTGAAATACACGCTATGGATGACAAGTGCTCACACGGTGAGATTTCTCTTAGCGAAGGTTTTGTTGATAACAAGACCATCGAGTGCTGGGCTCATGGAGCAAAGTTCTCGCTTGAAACAGGAGCACCACTTAGCCTGCCAGCTTACGAACCAGTTGCCGTCTATGAAGTTCTGGTAGATAACGGCGAAGTTTTTATTGAATACGATCAGGCTTAGGCCAAAAGGAAAACAAAATGGCAATTCTGCAAATCAAGAACCTGCACGTAAGTGTTGAGACTGACCAAGGCACCAAAGAGATTCTTAAGGGAGTCGATCTAACTATCCGCAGTGGAGAGATACACGCTGTAATGGGTCCTAACGGGTCGGGTAAGTCAACTTTGGCTTACTCAATTGCTGGTCACCCGAAGTATCAGGTCACCCAAGGTGAAATACTTCTCGATGGTGAAAATGTTCTTGAGATGAGTGTTGACGAGAGAGCTCGTGCGGGGTTGTTTCTTGCGATGCAGTATCCGGTCGAGATTCCTGGAGTATCAGTGTCTAACTTCCTTAGAACCGCTAAAACAGCTATCACTGGTGAAGCACCTGCGCTTAGAACTTGGATCAAAGAAGTTCGCGAGTCGATGGACAACCTGAAGATGGATGCGACCTTCTCTGAAAGAAATGTCAATGAAGGTTTCTCTGGTGGAGAAAAGAAGCGTCACGAGATTCTGCAGATGGAATTGCTAAAGCCTCGCTTTGCAGTTTTGGATGAGACCGACTCAGGTTTGGATGTTGATGCTCTAAAGATTGTTGCTGAAGGTGTCAATAGAGCACACGCAGCTAATGACCTTGGTGTTCTGCTAATTACTCACTACACCCGTATCTTGAAATACATCAAACCTGACTTTGTACACGTTTTCGTTGACGGCAAAGTAGCTGAAGAAGGTGGAGCAGAACTTGCTGACCGTCTTGAAGCTGAAGGTTACGACCGTTATGTGAAGGCTTAATCCTTGACTGAAATAGAACTAACACCTGAGCGTTATGACGAGGTCCTTGAAGCTATCAAGGAAGTTATCGATCCTGAAATCGGTGTCAACATTGTTGACCTTGGTTTGATCTATGACTTGAAGAAGGCAGAAGATGAATCACTTTTGATTCACATGACACTAACTTCAGCAGGATGTCCGTTAACAGACGTTATTGAAGAGCAAATGGGAATGGCACTAGACGGCGTTGTTGAGGCATTCAGAATCAACTGGGTATGGATGCCACCATGGGGACCTGAACTTATTACCGACGACGGTAAAGAACAGATGCGAGCAATAGGTTTTGCTATTTAGCCTTTGATTTTCTTGACTAGCAGCCATGCGCTTGGAATAAGAGCAGTTGCAAGTAGAGCTTTCACAGCATCCCAGATTAGGTAAGGCAACATAAAGATTGTTGCAGCAACTAGATCTGAACCAAAAGCAGTCATAGCCAAAACTGGAATACCGAGTGAGTAAATCACGACTGAACCAAGAGCGAAGCTTGCAAACATCTTTGCGTAGTGTGAAGACCAGTTAAGTTCAGCCAAACGACCAGTTAGAGCTGCAGCGAAAATGAAACCAATAATGAAACCACCGGTAGCACCGAAGATAACCTGAGGTCCTGCTGACCAATCAGCGAAGACAGGCAAACCTAGAAGACCCAGTATCGCGTAAGAACCCATGGTGATAGCTCCACGAGATGCACCATAGGTTGCACCGATAACTAGAACAGCGAAAGTTTGGAAAGTGAAAGGAACTGGGCTAGTTGGAATCTGAACCTGAGCTGCAAGAGTGGTTAGTAATACTCCGGCTAGGACCAAAACGACGTCTCCAACGAAGCTACGAGGAATGATTCTGTCAACAAGTGTGATTTTGTTTGGTTGGGCGATGCTCAAGATGTGCCTTTCGAGGTTCTGGTGTTTTCTTAATTGTAGGCTAGTAGAGCGAACCAGCAACATTTTTCTTATTAATCGCACCCCAATTGGAGCAACATGATTAGCGTGCGCGACCTAGAGATCACCATTGGTGCTCGCGTACTCATGGCTGGGGTCAATTTTCAAGTCTCTAAAGGCGACAAAGTTGGTCTAGTTGGGCGTAATGGAGCGGGCAAGACCACTCTTACCAAGGTCATTGCAGGAGATTTCGTCCCTAGTGGCGGTTCCGTTGAACGTATTGGGGAAATTGGTTACTTACCGCAAGACCCAAGAACCGGAGATTTAGAAGAACTAGCTAGCGACAGAATTCTTAACGCCAGGGGATTAGGCACAGTAATCAAGAAGATGGAAGCCACTCGAGAAGAGATGGGCTCGGTTGATGAAAAGATTTATGAAGCTGCTATGGCTCGGTATGAGCGGCTGGAAGCTCAGTTTGAAGCTAACGGTGGCTACGCTGCCGAAGCAGAAGCTGCATCTATCGCTAGCAACCTAGGGCTAAAGCAGAATGTCTTAAGCCAACCGATTGGAACTTTATCTGGTGGTCAGCGAAGAAGAATCGAACTTGCTCGAATTCTCTTCTCTGCGGCAACAACAATGATTTTGGATGAGCCAACAAACCATTTAGATGCCGACAGCATTGTTTGGCTTAGAGAGTTCCTAAAGAACTATCAAGGTGGCTTGATTGTGATCAGTCACGATATCAACATTGTTGAAGAAACAGTGAACAGAGTTTTCTACCTTGATGCCAACCGAGCTGTCATCGACATCTACAACATGGGTTGGCGTTCATACCTCAAGCAACGTGAATCAGATGAAGAAAGACGTAAGCGCGAGCGGGCAACAGCAGAGAAAAAGGCCGGCATCTTGCAGTTGCAAGCTGCGAAATTTGGAGCTAAAGCTTCTAAGGCATCAGCTGCTCATCAGATGAACAGACGAGCTGAAAAACTTCTAAGTTCCTTGGATGACGTTCGTGAAAAAGACAGAGTTGCAAACATTAGATTCCCGGACCCGCAGTCCTGCGGTAAGACTCCTTTGTTCGCTCACAATCTAAGCAAGAGTTACGGCTCACTAGAGATATTCACAGCTGTCGACCTTGCTGTTGATAGAGGTTCAAGGGTAGTTATCATCGGACTCAACGGTGCCGGTAAAACAACACTGTTGCGAATCCTTGGCGGCATTGAGAATCCTGATACAGGAAAGATTGATCCAGGTCATGGACTCAAGATCGGCTACTACGCCCAGGAGCACGAAACTCTTGATGTCAATAAAACTGTCCTGCAAAACATGCAGGCAGCAGCCCCGGAACTAAATGACACTGATTCTAGAAAAGTATTGGGTTCCTTCTTGTTCTCTGGAGATGATGTGGATAAGCCAGCTGCTGTTCTAAGTGGTGGTGAAAAGACTAGGCTAGCGCTGGCTTCACTGGTAGTTTCCAGGGCTAATGTTTTATTACTGGATGAGCCAACCAACAACTTAGACCCAGCTAGCCGTGAAGAGATTTTGAAAGCTTTAGCATCATTCAGCGGGGCAGTGGTTTTGGTCTCTCACGATGTTGGTGCTGTCGATGCACTAAATCCTGAGCGAGTCCTTGTTATGCCAGATGGACAGGAAGACCTCTGGAATGAAGGCTATCGGGACCTCATAGTTTTGTCTTAGGGCTATTTTTGCCTTATGGCTAATAGTGTTGAATAAGTAATCTTGAAAGGATTAACCCATGGATCTAATTTCAATCACACAAGCGCTTTTCATGTTGGGTTTCGTTGCTATGGCAGCTGGAACCTTTTATTTTGTTCTAGAACGTAATGAACTAAAACCTGAACACCGGGCAACAGCAACATACGCAGCACTAATCACTTTCATTGCAGCAATTATGTATTGGCAAATGAAGGACATCGTTGCTTTCCCAGGAGTAACGGATGTGGCTCACATCGGTGCCACCATGCCATTTAGATACCTGGATTGGGTTCTAACCACGCCATTACTGCTAATTGAGTTTGGAATCATTGCTGCTTTGGCAGGAGCTGCTAAAGGCACAACTTACCGTCTTGTATTGGCAGACATAGTTATGGTTGTTACCGGCTACTTTGGTGAAATCGGCTCAGTTGGCTCTGTGGGTAACTATCTAAACTTCTTTATTTCTTCTGCTGCATGGCTTTACATTGCATACACAGTTTGGAAGCTGCAGCCAACTAAAGGCTCAGCTGCTGTGAAGCAGGCAGTGAACAACATGAAGAAGTTTGTAATCTTCGGTTGGGCAATCTATCCGATTGGAACCGCTATCCAGGAGTTCCTAGAACTAAATGGAACTGACGCAAAGACTTTAGAACTATCGATCTGCGTTGCAGCAATCATCTACATAATTGCAGATGTGGTTAACAAGGTTGGTTTTGGAATTGTTGCCCTAAGAGCAGTCAAGTAAAAGCATTTAGAACTATTGGTCAAGCATTTTTGCTTGACCAATTTTTCTTTAACCTAGAATTTGATCTTCTGCTTCAGCGTCTTTATCCCTATTCAAGAACTTCACTTTCTTAGGTGCAAGTCCCGATCTTCTTCTGCGATCTTGGTTGATGCTCCAGAACACTGCTCCGAATGCCATCAAAGCGAATAAGAGCCACTGCAATGCGTAGCTCAGATGATTACCGTTGTTGAGTTCAGGCTTTGGCATCATTAGCCCCTTTGCAGACTGAGGAGACTCAGAAACTAATCTGCCGTAGGTCTGGCTATAGACATTAGTGTCACTTAGTGAAACACTTGCCGCTTGAAGATCGATACTTGGCAACTGTCCTTTAGGTGCTGTTCTATCTAACTTGGGCTCGGCAGGTCTTAGTAGCAGAACGACTTGCCGATGAATTTTGTTAGTGATCGGAATGTGATCAGGTGCATCTTCTTTAGATCCTGTCGGCAACCAGCCGCGTTCAATCCAAATAACGGCACCACCATCGGTTGCAAAGGCCATCAGTTGCAAGAAGCCAGGATTACCTTCGTTTGGTCTATTTCGGATTAAGAACTGATTCTCTAATAGGTAATGACCGGTAACTCTCACCTGACGGAATTCGAGTTCTTTGTTCCAGATGGTTTCTGGAAGCATTAGTTCTTCAAGTGCCACTGGGTCTGAATCGTAGTTCTGTTCAATAATCCTGTTGATGTCACTTACCTCTTGTTGGCGAGCAAATTGCCATTGCGATAGATACCAGCAGGCGATGCTGAACACAACTGCCAAGGCTAGCCAAGTCAGCCATCTTGAAACAAAGTTACTTCTCATCAGGCGTTTCAGCCTTCCTGAATGCATCCGCGGAGATGCGAATAGTTGGAGCTTCAGCGGATTTGCTTTTGCTTGATACGTTTCCTGCTCCTTGAGCGTTAGCAATGACAACTGCAAAGTAAGGCAAGAAGACAGCCCCTGCAACAAAGATAAGCGTCAGCCAACTAATCGGTACTGCGACAGCTAAGACAATGCAGATCACTCGAATGACCATGGCAATGGTGTATTTGATGAATCTCGATCTACGCTCAGCTTCAGGGGATACCTGAATCGATGTAACGGATTGGGTCTTAGCCAAGTTTTGCCCTTCGGTTCCAAGGTCAATCTAACGCTAGATATAGACTTGTGTTGTTTATACGTCCATTATCGGCTCTTCGAACTGTAAGGCGAAATTAGCAATGACAACTCAGAGAACAGTATTAGTAACCGGCGGTAACCGCGGCATCGGCAGGGCGATTGCTGAAGCATTTGTAGCTGCGGGACATAAAGTAGCGGTCACAGTTCGTTCTGGCGAGGGACCAGAGGGGACCCTAAGTGTCAAAGCAGATGTCACAGATCCTGCGTCCCTTGATGCAGCCTTTGCGGAGATTGAAGAAAAGCTCGGCCCAGTAGAGATTCTGGTAGCTAATGCAGGTATCACCAGAGACACGCTGCTCATGCGTATGACAGATGAAGAATTCGAGGAAGTACTAAACACCAACCTCACCGGTGCCTTTAGAGTCCTGCGCAGAGCTTCCAAAGGAATGATTAAGGGCAAATACGGCCGAGTTATCTTTATTGGCTCTGTGGTTGCTCTGCTAGGTAGCGCTGGTCAAGTGAATTACTCCGCTGCTAAAAGCGGTTTAGTCGGCATGGCCAGATCTCTAACTAGGGAACTAGGAGGCAGGGGAATAACAGCCAACGTTGTCGCTCCTGGGTTTATCGATACAGATATGACTGCTGAACTTAGCCCTGAGATGCAAGACGAATACAAGAAAAAGATTCCCGCAGGTCGCTTTGCCTCTCCTGAAGAAGTTGCAAAAGTAGTACTTTTCCTTGCCAGCGATGACGCCTCATACATCTCAGGAGCGGTTATTCCTGTTGATGGTGGACTTGGAATGGGTCACTAACACCTAAAACTGCTCCAAACTGGCAGAATACATAGGGGGAACCTAAATGAATAAAAGAGAGACTAAAACAAATGGGAATCCTCGAAGGTAAAAAACTTCTTATTACCGGTGTGCTAACAGAGGCGTCAATCGCTTTTACTGTTGCAAAGCTTGCTCAAGAGCAAGGTGCTGACATCGTGCTTTCTTCCTACGGAAGAATGCTTCCAATTACAGAGAAGATAGCGCTACGCCTTCCTAAGCCATGTGCTGTTATTGAGTTGGACGCAACAAGCGATGATGACCTTGCGGCTCTTCCGTCAAGAGTTCAAGAGCACCTTCCTTACCTTGATGGCATTGTGCACGCTATCGCTTTTGCCCCAGGAACTGCTCTTGGTGGAAACTTCCTTTCAACCGAGTGGCCTGATGTTTCAACTGCAATTCAGGTATCGGCCTATTCTCTAAAATCAATCACCATGGCAGCTAAGCCAATTCTTCGTGATGGCGCATCCATCGCAGGTCTTACTTTCGATGCCAGTGTTTCATGGCCGGTATACGACTGGATGGGTGTTGCCAAAGCTGCCTTCGAATCAACTTCTCGTTACCTAGCTAGATACCTAGGTAAAGACAACATTCGCGTGAACCTGATCTCTGCTGGACCACTTAGAACTCCAGCCGGTAAGAGCATCCCTGGTTTTGCAATTATGGAAGATGTTTGGGTTGACAGAGCGCCGATGCACTGGGAACTAGCTGACACCGAGCCTGCTGCTCGTGGAATCGTTGCACTGCTAAGTGATTGGTTCCCTAAGACAACCGGTGAAATCATTCACGTTGATGGTGGATTGCATTCAACTGGTCACTAAAGACCAAGTAAACCGATTACTTCGCTCAAATCGTTTTTAGCAATAAGGACATCTGCACTCTGACGCACCCGAGGCTTTGCATTAAAACCAATACTTAAGCCAGCAACTTCCATCATGTCCAGATCATTCGCACCATCGCCAACTGCAACAGTGTTTTTGATACTCAGACCGAGCTCATTGGCCCATTGCGTAAGTGCCTGTGCTTTAGCAGGCTTATCAATGATTGGGCCGGTTACCTGACCAGTTAGTTTGCCGTCAATGACCTCAAGTTGGTTGGCTCGATAGTAATCAAGCTTCAGCTCTTTAGCCAAAGGCTCAAGCAACTGAGTAAAACCACCGGAGACAGCGGCGACTTTACCGCCAGCATTGTGAATAGCAGCTATGAGTTCTCTTGCACCTTTGGTAACAGTTATCTTCGAGAGGCTCTCTTGGATAACCGATTCTGGTAACCCAGCAAGATTGAGAACCCTTGCCTTAAGGCTGCCAGTGAAATCAAGTTCACCTCGCATTGCTCGATCTGTTACTTCGGCTACTTCTGCACGTTTACCGGCACAATCAGCCAGCAGTTCAATAACTTCATCTTCGATCAAGGTCGAATCGACATCAAACACCACGAGCATGCGGCAGTGGTTGGTCGAGGTCATAAGGAAACTTTATTGCCTAAAAGCCCATCCTTAGTCATCTCTGGACTTTGAGTGTCATAACAACACTGACCGTTAGATTCGCTTAGGCTAAAAATCTATGAATGAAGTGCTCAATCTCGAAAATGTCTCGGTAATCCGAGCAGGTAAAACCATTTTGAATGGAATCACCTGGAGAGTTCAAGCTAATGAGCGTTGGGTGATTGTTGGACCCAATGGTGCAGGAAAAACCACTTTGCTGAAGATAGCTGCTGCTCAACTGCAACCTAGTTCAGGAACAGCAAGGGTACTCGGAGAAACTCTGGGGGAGATTAACGTTTTTGATCTAAGAACCAGAGTTGGTTTTGCTTCGACTACTATTGCCAGTCGGATACCTAATTCAGAAACCGTTTTAGATGCAGTAATGACAGCCATCTATGCCATCACTGGAAGATTCAAAGAGAAGTATGACGATGTTGACGAACGTCGGGCTAGGCGAGTGCTAACCGAATGGCAGCTTAGCGAGTATTCAGACCGAGCCTTCGGAACACTAAGCGATGGCGAACGTAAGAGAACTCAAATAGCCAGAGCAGTGATGCCAGATCCAGAACTACTGCTTTTGGATGAACCAGTGGCCAGTCTGGACATAGGTTCTAGAGAAGCAACTATCAAGATTTTGGGAGGATACGCATCTCACCCAGGTGCACCTGCAATCATTATGGTTACCCACCACTTAGAAGAAATTCCAGCCGGATTCACCCACGCCTTGGTCCTAAACGAAGGCAAGATAACCGCGGCTGGCCCAATAAATTCGACCCTAACAACTGAAAAACTAAGCGAAGCCTATGGATTAGCGCTTGAAGTTGTGCTTTTAGCTGGCAGATTTGCCGTTAGAGCCAAATAGGCTCTGGATTAGAACCCTTGGCTCTGGTATAGTTTCTAACTGGTGCTAAGAACACCGAATCCCAATTTGAATTGAAAGATTTTCCTTATGAAGGCTGACATCCACCCTAAGTATGAAGCGATTGTTTTCCGCGATCTAGCTTCAGGCGTTGCATTCTTGACACGTTCAACCGTGACAAGCACTAAGACCATTGAGTGGGAAGACGGAAACACATACCCAGTTTTCGATGTTGAAATCTCATCAGCATCACACCCGTTCTACACAGGTAAGCAGCGAATCCTCGACTCAGCTGGTCGTGTTGA
>CAILDA010000066.1 GCA_903832875.1 uncultured Micrococcales bacterium
CCCAGCCATCAACGTTCAACTTAGTGTCTAGCTGAACATCAGCAGAGTCTTCAAAGTGACCGAACTGTAAAAGGTAGTTTCTTCCACCTGCTTTTAGACCGTAACCAACCGATGATCTCTTGAAACCACCGAACGGTTGTCGTTCAACAATCGCTCCGGTGATACCTCTATTGACATAAAGATTGCCAGCATCGATGTTGTCCAACCAGTATTTGATTTCAGCTGTGTTCAATGAATGCACACCGGCAGTCAAACCATAGTCAGTTGCATTTTGTATTTCTAAAGCATTCTCTAAATCTTTTGCTTGCATGATGCCAAGTACTGGACCAAAGACTTCAGTGAGGTGGAAGAAAGAACCTGGTTGAACACCGATCCTTATTCCTGGTCGCCAAAGTCTTCCAGAGTCATCTAATTGCTTAGGTTCCAGTAACCAGCTCTCACCTTTATCTAACTGAGTAAGTGCTCTGAGTAACTTAGGGCTAGGTGGTTCAATTAGTGGCCCAACAGTTGCATCTGATTGAGGCCCATAACCCACTTTCATTGATTCAACACAGTCAACCAGTTGCTTTAGGAACTGTTTGTTTTTATAAACCGACCCAATCAAGATACCCAGGCTAGCTGCTGAACACTTCTGCCCAGCGTGACCGAAGGCACTCTTCGCTAAATCATTAGCCGCTAGATCAAGATCTGCAAACGGTGAAATCACTATGGCGTTCTTACCGCTGGTTTCAGCAGCCAAGTTCATCCGTGGGCGGTAATTCTTGAACAACTGAGCTGTTTCAAAAGCACCAGTCAGAATGACTGAATCAACTTTGGTATTACCAACTAGCTGTAAGCCGAGTTGGTTATCTGGAACGATTGCAATCTTTAAAACATCTTTAGGCACTCCTGCTCGCCAAAGAGTCTCTACCATGGCGATAACACAGTTCACTACCTGAGGAGCAGGTTTTATGATCACAGCAGCTCCTGCTGCTAACCCAGCTAGAACACCACCGGCAGCAATAGCAACAGGGAAGTTCCAAGGCGGGGTAACGACAACTAGCTTGTGAGGAATGAAGGTAACTCCATCCAATCGCTCAGTTGTTGTTATCTCATCAATCGAGTGAGCATAGAAGTTAGCAAAGTCGATGGCTTCGCTTAGTTCAGCATCTGCTTCACCTATGGTCTTACCTGCTTCAGCAATCATCAACTGCAGTAATGGCCCCCTGCTATTAGCTAGTTCTGCCGCTACCTTTAGCAGTATCTGCTTTCGATGCTCTGCATCTGAAGCCCAGCTATCTGCTGCATCTCTGGCATCAGTAATAAGTTCTTCTAGCTCATAGGTTTCTATCGCAGCTTTAGCAACATGTGATTCATGGGACTGTAATTTACCAACAAGCGCTTTAGCCCCGGCCAGTACCTGTCTAATCCAGTCACGGTTATTAGGTAAGGCTGGATCAGTATCGGCAGCGTTACTAAAAGTTCTGTTTGTAACGCTCTTTTCATTAAGCCTGTTTTGAGTTCTGTTTTGAGATGGACCTAACTCATCAATAGTTCTAAGCGATGTTTCAAATCTCATGCGCTCACGATCGAAAACATCTTTATCAGTAGTGATGTCAAATACTCCTGACATGAAATTGGCAGGGCTGCCATTCTCTTCGAGTCTTCTTGTTAGATATGCAACTGCCACTTGGAACTCACTAGGTCTAACCACCGGTGTGTATAGCAAGAGTGAGCCAACGCTGCCTTTTACCTGAGCAGATAGATGCTGAGCCATGCCTTGCAGCATTTCGAATTCAACTCGATCTGATACTTCTCGTGCAATAGATAATTTGTGAGCAAAAGCTAGATCAAAAAGATTGTGGCCTGCGATACCAACTCTCAATGATTTGATTCTGTTCTTGTCCAACGAATAGTCAATGAGTCTTTTGTAATTCGCATCGCTTTGAGCCTTAGTTGAATAGGTTGCTAATTCCCAACCATGCCAGTTAGCGTCAACTATTTCCATTGCTAGGTTTGCACCTTTTACTATTCGAACTTTGATACCTGAACCGCCATTAGCAGTTCTGGTCTGTGCAAAATCAGATAATTCTTTCAGTGCTTCAAATGAATCAGGAAGATACGCCTGTAAAACAATTCCAGCTTCAAGATTCATTAGATGCTCTTTAGATAGAAGTTTCTTGAAGACGAGCATGGTAAGTCCAAGGTCTCGATACTCTTCCATATCTAAGTTAATAAACTTAGGTGTTGGTTGACTTGCTGCATATTCATAAAGCGGTGTTAGCTTGTCGACCAATCTTTGAACAGTTTGTTCAAACCCCCACATCGATAACTGACTTGCAACGGCAGAAAGTTTGATTGAAACATAATCAACATCAGGCCTTCTTAGTAAGTTGAAGGTTTCTTCATATCGGTAATTTGCTTCAGCTTCACCAAGAACTGCTTCACCTAAAAGATTTAGATTCAGCTTGATGCCATCAGATTTCGATTTAGCAATATGTTTGGTTAGTTGATTAGGTCTTGCATCAGCAATTAGGTGACCAACTAGTTGCCTAAGTCTCGCTTTAGCGGTTGGTATAACAATGAATGAGAAGGGTTTAGCAAGTAAGCCTCCGATACGAATTGTCATTCGATCCAGAAGGCTCAAGCTCTTTGGTAATCCTTTTGACAGCTTGGCTAATTCAATAGCGGCTACTTTTCTATCACTTGGTCGGATGACTCGGTCAACGAACTTTAGAGTCCAATCAAGACCATTAGGGTCTTTGAGTATTTTGGCTAAACGCTTTTCAGCTGGGGATCTAGACCCTTCACGCTTGGATTCTTCCAGCCATTGCTGAACCAGGGCAACAGCCTGCTCAGCTATTAGCTCGCGTTCGTTCCTCTGCACCTAAAACACTCCCATTTCAGGCAGAGCGGGGGTAATGCGCTGCCAAACGTCTTTGTTTTGTAAACAAAGTAATCATCCCAGAGGTTCCACTTACTAGACGACATTCAGCAAGCATTCAGGATTCATGCAGACTAAACCAGCAAACTTGAGACATGACCAGCTTTGGAACTAACCCAACCAGAAGAGAATTAGTGCTGGTTGAGCCTAACCCTAGGGTCAAACTCGGTAAGGCTAAATGGCTAGGTGTTCTCAGAGGTCAAGACCTTGTTGAATCTCTTGGCTGGCTAAGCATCATGTGGGTGGTGTTCACCTTTTTGATTGATGGTGGCCTCGTTGGGCTTACCGATCTGCACGCAGCACTAAGCGCTATCGATCGCCTAAGTGCTCTAATTGCAACTGATCTACTGCTCATCCAGACTCTGTTGATTGCTCGTGTCCCATGGTTAGACAAGCTCTATGGCCATGACCGTGCAACCCTTACCCATAAACGTCTTGGTAAGCCAATTCTTTACTTAGTAATACTGCACTTTGTTTCCGTGACTTGGTCTTATGCCATTGCTGATTCAAAGAACGTGGTTGATGAGTTCCTAACCATGATTAACAGCATTCCTGATCTGTTGACAGGAACTATTGCTTTTGTCCTAATGATCATCGTTGTTATTACTTCAATCAAAATAACTAGAAGCAGAGTCAGTTATGAAGCTTGGTATTTAGTTCACTTACTTGCCTACGGCGCTGTGATGCTAGCCATCCCTCACCAAATCAATGTTGGAACAGACATTGCTGGTAAGCCTCTCGCTCAATTCTTTTGGATCGGTGCATACCTTTTCGTAGGTCTCAATATTCTTTGGTTCAGATTGCTGAGCCCAATAGTGCTATCTGGTTTGCATGGGCTGAAAGTATCTGAGGCTATTGCTGAATCAAGTGATAGCACTTCCATTTATATTTCAGGTAGAAAACTAAAAAGTTTCCAAGCTAAATCAGGACAGTTCTTCATTATTCGTTTAGTTACCCCGGGTCAATGGTGGCGAGCACACCCGTTCTCACTCTCTGCTGCGCCGACCGATAACACTCTTAGATTCACTGTTGGTAACCGTGGTGATGACACAGCTCTAATGCAGACCATCACTCCCGGCACAAGAGTAATTCTTGAAGGTCCTTACGGAGTCTTCACTGAAGATCGCAGAACACAGGAGAACGTTGTTCTTATCGCTGCTGGTATCGGTGCTCCTCCGATTAGGGCTCTCGCTGAAAGTATCGCTGCAAGACCAGGTGATGTTTCAATCATTTACAGAATTAGAAATAGGAACGATGCTCCACTTGCAGAAGAACTACAAGAGATAGCAAAGCGCAGAGGTTTCTACCTTCACATTCTTGAAGGTTCCCGCAAGAGCCCGACATCTTGGTTACCTGCAGGAAATGATGATCACTTAGATGACGATGAAAGATTGATTAGCCTTTGCCCAAAGATAGCTAAGTCAGATGTATATATCTGTGGCCCTGCTGCATTTACTAAAGCAGTTGAAAAGTCCTTAGGGATTGCCGGAACACCGGTGAACCAAATACATGCAGAGGAGTTTGCCTGGTGAGAAAATCAAGCCAAGTTTTAATGGGAGCCCTCTCTCTTACCTCTGTTGTTATCGGTGTTGAGTTAGGTGCTAACGCAAAGCCAACAGATAACTTCGTGCCGCACCCATCTGTTACCCCGACAGTTGATCCAACGACCCCAGGTCCTAAGCCGACAACTCCTGGACCAAAGCCGACTACCCCTGGTCCAAAACCTACGACCCCGCCACCGGCGGCAACTATTAGTCACAAGAGCAGCCCTGTGAATTACAGGTTTGGAACAGTGCAACTTACGGTTACCAAACAAGGCTCAACAATCACAGACATCACCATGAACAAGGCAGGTGCTACTAATGGTCGAGCTGCATCCTTTCCTTACCTAATCTCCTTGGCCATGGCGGCGCAGAGTGGAAGCTTTGATACATCCATGATGTCGGGAGCTACATATTCAACCGATGCATTCATGCAAGCACTCGGTGACGCTTTAGCGCAGTTCTAATATCATGAGCGAAATACTGGAATTCCGTCACACTGAATTCTGCATGGGCAC
>CAILDA010000067.1 GCA_903832875.1 uncultured Micrococcales bacterium
AGCTATGCGTGCAGGTAAAACTAAAACTATTGGTTTAGTTGTCATCTCAGATTTTACAAATGCATTCTTTGATAGGGCAACCAAAGCAATCATTGATCAAGCCAAAGCACTTGGTTACAGAGTTCTTATTTCACATACCGATGAAAATGTCGAGGTTGAAAAACTAGCGGTAGCCACCATGTTATCCAACCAAGTTGATGGTTTAATTCTGGTTCCTTCCAGCACGACAGATCACGCTCACCTAACTCCTAAAAAACTCGATGGTAAACCTGTAGTCATCATTGACCGCAAATTAGACACTCCTAAATTCACCACCATTACTACCGGTGACGAAGCGGCAGCTGAAGAAGCTGTTTTGCATGCAACAGAGCATGGTCACACCAACCTAGGATTCCTTATTGCGGTTCCTGGTATCAAAGGTTTCAAGAAAACTGAACCTAAGATTCCAATTACCTCTGTTCAAGAACGGGCAGAAGGTTTTGCTAAAGGTGTTCTTGCAACTAAACCAAAACCTAAATCTGTTTCTTGGATTTATTGTGAAGATGAAGAAGAGGCAGCCAACTCTGCTGTTGAAGAATTACTGGATTCCACTAATCCACCTTCAATCATCTTCACTTCAAACAACGACATGTTGTTGGCTGTGCTGAAAGTTGCTGGTACCCGTGGTCTTGCTATCGGTAAAGATCTATCTGTGATTACCTTCGATGACAGCCCTTGGGCTGCAGCGATGGTTCCTGGGATAACCGTTATTGCTCGACCAGTTGAAGACCTAGGTCACCTAGCCGTAACAGAACTGGTCGCCGCCATTGAAGGTAAGCCAAAACCTAAAGAAATAGTCTTAGAAGCTCATCTTGTCCGTAGAGGATCAGTAGCGAAGCTACGTAAGGGCTAAATAGACTGGAACCAACGACTAAGGATGTGCGTTGGATCTCAAGAAGCTCAGAGTTGCCACTTTAGCTATTTTGGCTATAGGCGCAACGCTACTCTCAGCTCAATCTGCAGAAGCTGCTCAACCAGTATCCGGTATTAGCTCAACTGCTTATAACGAAGGTGCAGATTCAGCTGCTGTTTTCTATAACCCACTCGTTGTTTCGAATGTGAACCTGACTCTTCCTCAGGCATCGGTAAACGAACTAAACAACAACCCTGGTACTACTGTTTATCAGCATGCTTCGGTAACGCTCACGACAGCTGATGGCAAGATAACAACTTTGGCGGACATCGGAGTGCGGCTTAAAGGTCAAGCCACCAGAACTAACCTCTATGGCAAAGCACCCTTGAAACTAAAGTTTGATGCTTTTGTTGCGGGGCAAAAGTTTATGGGGCTTACCAGAATGACTTTGAACTCGATGGTGCAAGATCCCTCATATGTTCATGAAGCAACTGCATATCGGCTCTATAGAGCCATGGGAATCATTGCTCCTAGAACTACATACTCTTGGGTCACTCTCAACGGTGCTGACTTCGGTCTATACATGAACATCGAATCAGTTGATGCTCAGATGCTCAAGCGTTGGGTCACCCCTAAACATCTCTACAGTTCTAACTGTTACTTAGCTGACCTTACCTATTACCAA
>CAILDA010000068.1 GCA_903832875.1 uncultured Micrococcales bacterium
GCTGATCCCAATGACTTTGAAAGAACATCGTTTACGCCAGCACATTCAAGTACTGCACGAACAGGACCACCGGCGATAACACCAGTACCAGCTGCTGCTGGACGAAGTAGAACTACTCCAGCTGCTGCTTCACCCTGAACTGGGTGAGGAATGGTTCCACCAATGCGAGGGACTCTGAAGAAAGACTTCTTAGCTTCTTCAACACCCTTAGCAATAGCTGCTGGAACTTCTTTAGCCTTACCGTAACCAACACCAACCATGCCGTTGCCGTCTCCGACAACCACAAGTGCGGTGAATGAGAAACGACGACCACCCTGGACAACCTTAGAAACACGGTTGATAGTAACAACACGCTCTAAGAACTGACTCTTGGTTTCTTCGCGGTCACGACGTTCGCTTCGAGGTGCGCGCTCACGTGAACCACGACGAGCGTCGCGATCATTGGTATCAGCTGGTGCGCTTTCAGCTACCACAGCTGTGGTTGCAGTTGCTTCAGTAGCCAAAATTTGCTCCTTGTTTTCTTCGCTCATAGAACCAAACCACCTTCACGAGCACCGTCAGCAATAGCTGCAACACGGCCCGCATACTTGTTACCACCACGGTCGAAGACGACCTCTGTGATTCCAGCAGCCTTAGCGCGTTCTGCTAGAAGCAGACCGATTGCCTTTGACTTAGCTGACTTGTCATCAGTCGACTTACGCATCTCTGCTTCCATAGTCGAAGCTGAAACTAGAGTGTGACCCTTAGCATCATCAACGATCTGAACGAATACGTGACGAGCTGAACGAGTTACCACTAGACGAGGTCTTGAAGCGCTTCCCTCAATCTTCTTGCGAAGACGTAGGTGACGACGACCACGAGCGGCAGATTTGCTCTTACCGCGAGTCTTTGGAGTTAGTCCCATGATTACTTACCTGACTTTCCGGCCTTGCGACGAACAACTTCGCCGGCGTAACGGACACCCTTGCCCTTGTAAGGCTCTGGCTTGCGTAGTTTACGTAGGTTAGCTGCAACCTCACCAACAGCCTGCTTGTCGATACCGACAACAGTGATCTTGGTGTTTCCTTCAACCTGGAAAGTAATTCCAGCTGGTGGCTCAACCAAGATTGGGTGAGAGTAACCAAGAGCGAATTCAAGTGCTGGACCTTTAGCGGTTACACGGTAACCAGTTCCAACAATTTCAAGACCCTTAGTAAAGCCCTTAGTAACGCCTTCAATGTTGTTAGCGATAAGAGTTCTACTTAGACCATGTAGTGAGCGTGAATTACGCTCATCGTCTGGACGGGTAACAGTGATTGTTCCATCTTCCAAAACGATTGTGATAGGTGCAGGAACTGCGAATGACAAGGTTCCCTTAGGGCCCTTAACCTCAACTACCTGACCATCAATCTTTACTTCAACTCCGGTTGGAACCGGAATCGGCATCTTTCCAATACGTGACATCTTCGATTACCAAACGTAGGCGATAACTTCTCCGCCTACCCCTTTCTTGGTTGCCTGACGGTCTGTTAGAAGACCTGAAGATGTTGAAAGGATTGCAATACCTAGACCACCTAGAACACGAGGGATCTCAGTTGACTTTGCGTAGACACGCAAGCCTGGCTTTGATACGCGCTTGATGCCTGAGATTGAACGCTCACGGTTAGGACCGTACTTCAATTCAATGTTTAGGTTCTTGCCAACTTCTGCATCGGTCACCTTGATAGCAGCGATGTAACCCTCTGCTTTTAGGATCTCTGCGATGTTTGCCTTTAGCTTGCTGTAAGGCAAGTTAATCTCCTCGTGGAACGCGGAGTTGGCATTGCGCAGCCGGGTCAGGAAGTCTGCTACCGGGTCTGTCATTGTCATGTGTTTTTATTTCCTTCTTTGTCGGTTTCTGAAAACTTTACGAGTAGTCAGACCTATCCAATTAGTAGTTAGTTGTTCTCAGCGGTCTTGAATGGGAAGCCAAGTGCTACTAATAGCGCGCGACCTTCATCATCGTTTGAAGCTGTTGTTACAAGGGTGATATCCATACCACGAGGGCGATCAATGCCATCCTGGTTGATTTCGTGGAACATTGTCTGCTCGTTTAAACCAAAGGTGTAGTTACCCTTGCCATCGAACTGCTTGTCAGATAGTCCGCGGAAGTCACGGATACGTGGCAAAGATAGAGAAAGCAAACGATCTAGGAATTCCCACATTCTGTCGCCACGCAAAGTTACGTGTGCACCAATAGGCTGACCCTCACGAAGCTTGAACTGCGCGATTGACTTACGAGCAAGGTTAACCTGAGGCTTTTGACCTGTGATAGCAGTTAGATCCTTGATAGCAAATTCGATTAGCTTGCCGTCTTTAGACGCTTCACCAACACCCATGTTCACAACAATCTTGGTAAGCCCTGGTACCTGGTGAACGTTTGAGAAACCAAACATGGTTTGCAGTTCGCCTTTGATTTCGGCTTTGTAGCGTGCCTTTAGGCGCGGCTGGATTTTGAGCGCAGTCATTAGATTTCCTTACCTGACTTAACAGCAATACGAGTACGAACAGTCTTCGTCTTGCCATTTTTGGTTACGGTCTCAACCTTTGAACCAATGCGAGTTGCCTTCTTGGTGGTTGGATCAACTAGAGCAACGTTAGAGATGTGAATCGGAGCTGGCTCAGTAACGATGCCACCGTCCTTCACGCCACGAGCGTTCTCAGTAATACGAACGTGCTTCTTGACTAGGTTTAGTCCTTCAACAATGACGCGGTTCTTCTCTTTGTCAACAGACAAAACAGTTCCGGTCTTGCCGCGGTCGCCACCACGAGCCTGGGTCTTACCAGTAATAAGAATTACGGTGTCACCTTTTTTGATGCTTGCCATGATTAAATAACCTCCGGTGCCAACGAGATGATCTTCATGAACTTCTTGTCACGAAGTTCACGACCAACTGGACCAAAAATACGGGTGCCCTGAGGCTCGCCGTCTTTCTTGATGATCACAGCTGCGTTCTCGTCAAACTTGATGTATGAACCGTCTGCACGACGGACTTCTTTAGTTGTGCGAACGATGACAGCCTTAACGACGTCACCCTTCTTTACGCTGCCACCAGGAATCGCATCTTTAACCGAAGCGACGATAACGTCTCCAAGGCTTGCGTAGCGACGACCTGAGCCACCGAGAATACGGATAGCTAGAAGCTCTTTAGCGCCGGTGTTATCGGCAACTTTCATTCTGGATTCTTGCTGAAGCATTCTTTATCTCCTACTTAGCCTTCTCAACGATCTCAACTAAGCGCCAGCGCTTGGTTGCAGAAAGTGGACGGGTCTCGTGAATGATGACTAGGTCACCGATGCCAGCAGAGTTTGCCTCATCGTGAGCCTTCACCTTGGTGGTGCGGCGAATAACCTTGCCGTAAAGCGGGTGCTTCACGCGGTCTTCAACCTCAACAACGATGGTCTTATCCATCTTGTCGCTAACAACATAGCCACGACGTGACTTGCGGTCACCGCGGTCTAGAGTCTTCTCAACTTCAGCCATGGTTATGCCTCCTCAGTTTCGGCAACAACTTCAGTTGCCTTAGATTTGCTTGCAGCCTTCTTGACTGGAGCTGCTGTAACAACAGCACGGATACCTAGTTCACGTTCGCGGATGACTGTGAAGATACGAGCGATGTCGCGCTTTACAGCCTTGATACGACCGTGGCTTTCTAGCTGGCCAGTAGCCGACTGAAAACGTAGGTTGAATAGCTCTTCCTTAGCCTTCTTTAGTTCTTCAATTAGGACTGAATCCTCAATTGAATCTAGATCAGTTGGAGTTAGATTCTTTGAACCGATAGACATTATGCGTCACCTTCTTCGCGCTTGATAATGCGAGCCTTTAGTGGAAGCTTGTGAATCGCACGAGTTAGAGCTTCACGAGCAACTTCCTCAGTAACACCAGCAAGCTCGAACATTACCCGTCCTGGCTTTACGTTTGCTACCCACCATTCAGGTGAACCCTTACCGGAACCCATACGAGTTTCAGCAGGCTTCTTGGTTAGTGGACGGTCTGGGAAAATGTTGATCCAAACCTTTCCACCACGCTTGATGTGACGAGTCATTGCGATACGAGCAGATTCAATCTGACGGTTAGTAACGTATGCAGGAGTTAGAGCTTGAATGCCCCACTCACCGAAAGCTACCTTGGTACCACCAGTTGCTGCACCACTTCTTTTCGGGTGGTGTTGCTTACGGTGCTTGACCTTGCGTGGAATCAACATGGTTATGCCTCAACTGTTTCTGCTGCTGGTGCAGCTCCGGCAGGAGCTGGACGACGTCCACGGCCTTCACGGTCGCCACGAACTGGCTTCGCGTTAGCTTGCTCTTTTGCTAGCTCTTTGTTGGTGATGTCACCCTTGTAAATCCATACCTTCACACCGATACGACCGAAAGTGGTCTTAGCTTCATAGAAGCCGTAATCGATGTTGGCACGAAGTGTGTGTAGTGGAACTCGACCTTGACGGTAGAACTCTGAACGGCTCATTTCAGCGCCACCTAGACGACCTGAACACTGAACACGGATACCTTTAGCACCTTGACGCTCAGCACCCTGCATACCTTTACGCATTGCACGACGGAAAGCAACACGAGCTGCTAGCTGTTCTGCAATACCTTGGGCAACAAGCTGTGCATCCATTTCTGGGTTCTTAACTTCAAGAATGTTTAGCTGAATCTGCTTCTTGGTTAGCTTCTCAAGATCAGTTCTGATTGCTTCAGCTTCCTGACCACGACGACCAATAACTAGACCCGGACGAGCAGTGTGAATGTCAACACGAACACGGTCACGAGTACGCTCGATCTCGATGTGTGAAACACCTGCACGATCCAAACGATCGGTTAGCAAAATACGGATACGGATATCTTCTGCCACGTAGTCCTGGTAACGCTGACCAACCTTGGTTGAATCAGTGAACCAGCGTGAACGGTGATCGGTTGTGATCCCTAGTCTGAAACCGTAAGGGTTTACTTTCTGACCCATTACTTGGTCCTCGCCTTCTGTGCATTCGCCTTAGCGACGATCTCGTCTGGAGTTGAAACAACAACTGTGATGTGGCTTGTGCGCTTCAGGATCTGAGCTGAACGGCCCTGAGCACGAGGCATGAAACGCTTCATGGTCACACCTTCGTCAACATACGCCTCTGAAATGATTAGGTCTCCCTCATCAAAACGAACGTTAGCTGCTTCTGCCTTTACTCGGGCGTTAGCAACAGCAGATGCGATCAGCTTGTTAACTGGATCTGATGCAGCTTGAGGAGCAAACTTCATAAGCGCTAGAGCTTCTTCTGCACTCTTGCCACGAATAAGGTCGACAACACGACGAGCCTTCTGCGGTGTAATACGAACACTGCGTAATTTAGCGGTAGCTTCCATGATTACTTCCTGCGACCCTTCTTGTCGTCCTTCACATGTCCTCGGAAGGTGCGGGTAGGTGCGAATTCACCAAGCTTGTGACCAACCATGGTCTCAGTGATGAAAACTGGGATGTGCTTACGACCGTCGTGAACCGCGATGGTGTGACCCAACATGGCTGGAACGATCATTGAGCGGCGTGACCAGGTCTTGATCACGTTCTTGCTGTTGGCCTCATTCTGCTTCGCAACCTTTTGGAATAGGTGCTCATCAATGAAAGGGCCCTTCTTTAAACTTCTTGGCATATTCTTCTAGCTCCTACTAGTGGCTTCCACGTGGACGACGACGGACAATCTGCTTGTCGCTTGGCAATTTTCTCTTACGAGTGCGGCCCTCAGCTTGACCCCAAGGAGTCACTGGGTGACGTCCACCGGAAGTCTTACCTTCACCACCACCGTGTGGGTGATCAACAGGGTTCATAGCAACTCCACGAACTGTTGGGCGAACACCCTTCCAGCGCATACGGCCTGCTTTACCCCAGTTAATGTTTGACTGCTCGGCGTTACCAACTTCACCGATGGTTGCGCGGCAACGAGCATCGACGTTACGGATTTCACCTGAAGGCAAACGTAGCTGAGCCATTCCGCCATCTTTAGCAACTAGACGAATAGAAGCTCCAGCTGAACGCCCCATCTTTGCTCCACCGCCTGGCTTTAGCTCGATAGCGTGAATTACTGTACCAACCGGAATGTTCTTCAAAGGAAGAGCGTTACCTGGCTTGATGTCAGCGTTAGGACCCTGCTCGATCTTGTCGCCCTGCTTTAGCTTTGCTGGAGCGATGATGTAACGCTTCTCTCCGTCTGCATAGTGAAGCAGAGCAATACGTGCAGTACGGTTCGGGTCATACTCGATGTGTGCAACGGTCGCCGGAACACCGTCTTTATCGTGACGACGGAAGTCGATAACACGATACATACGCTTGTGTCCACCACCGATGTGACGAGTAGTAATACGACCTGTTGAGTTACGACCACCAGTTTTTGGAAGTGGACGAAGTAATGACTTCTCAGGAGTGGTTCTAGTGATTTCAGCAAAATCTGAAACAGATGAACCACGACGACCTGGAGTCGTTGGCTTATATTTACGAATTCCCATTTTTCTCTGCCTTATCCGATGTTGCTAAACAAGTCGATGGTTCCACTCTTTAGAGTGATGATTGCGCGCTTGGTGTCCTTGCGCTTACCCAAACCAAACTTGGTGCGCTTTGTTTTACCAATGCGGTTCAAGGTGTTAACTGAAGCAACCTTGACGTTGAAGATAACTTCAACAGCCTGCTTGATTTCAGTCTTGTTTGAGCGTGGGTCAACTTCGAAGGTGTACTTACCCTGATCAATCAGGTTGTATGACTTCTCAGAAACGATTGGACGAATGATGACATCTCTAGGGTTCTTGTTGATTGCAGTCATGTTTACGCCTCCTTCTTTGAGTTAGCGGTGAACTCGTCAATAGCTGACTTAGTGAAAACTAAGTCATCAGAGTTCAAGATGTCGTAAGCGTTTAGCTGGTCAACTGGAATAACGTGAACGTTCTTCAGATTACGCAAGCTTAGGTAACTAACTTCATCAGTACGGTCAAGGACAACAAGCACGTTCTTACGCTTGGTGAACTTAGATAGGTAAGCCTGAGCTGCCTTAGTAGAAGGCTTGTCACCTAGTGACAAAGACTCAACTACGTGTAACGCGTTGTTACGAGCTCTGTCAGTTAGTGCCTGACGAACTGCAGCAGCCTTCATCTTCTTAGGTGTGCGCTGGTCGTAATCACGAGGCTTAGGACCGTGAGTGATGTAACCACCGCGCATCTGAGGAGCACGTAGGGAACCCTGACGAGCACGTCCAGTTCCCTTCTGTGCGAAAGGCTTCTTACCAGTACCTGAAACTTCACCGTGACGCTTAGTTGACTGGGTGCCCTGACGAGCAGCAGCCATCTGAGCAACAACAACTTGGTGAACTAGCGGAATACTGATGTTCACATCGAACAAAGCAGCATCAAGCTCAACAGAACCTGACTTCTTACCTTGTACGTCTAATACATCTACGTTAGCCATGAGAATTAAGCACCCTTCTTGACTGCGTTACGAACGAAAACAAGTGAGCCCTTAGAACCAGGAACTGCACCCTTGATCAACAAAAGACCCTTTTCAGCATCAATGCCGTGAATGGTTAGGTTCAAGGTAGTTACCTTGTCCTGACCCATACGTCCAGCCATGCGGCTTCCCTTGAAAACACGACCAGGAGATGTACCAGCACCGATAGAACCAGGCTTACGGTGGTTACGGTGTGAACCGTGAGATGCACCAACACCGTGGAAACCGTGACGCTTCATGTGACCGGCGAAACCTTTACCCTTGCTAGTTCCAACAACGTCAACGAACATGCCTGCTTCGAAAAGTTCAACACCAAGTTCCTGGCCGATTTCATAACTGTCAGCATCTAGTGTTCTGATTTCAGCTAGGTAGCGGCGAGGAGTAACTCCTGCTTTACCAAAGTGACCAGCGTCAGGCTTGTTAACCTTGCGTGGATCGATTGCACCATAGGCAACCTGGATAGCTGTGTAACCATCGGTCTCAGCGTTCTTGATCTGAGTGATTACGTTTGAGCCTGCTTCAACAACGGTGATAGGAATCATCTTGTTGTTGGCATCCCAAGCCTGAGTCATACCAAGCTTTTTGCCTAGTAGACCTTTCACAATACGAGTAGTAGTCATCTGCTTTTTCCTTAGAGCTTGATCTCGATGTTGACATCGGCTGGAAGGTCGAGACGCATCAAAGAGTCAACTGCCTTAGGAGTTGGGTTGATGATATCGATCAAGCGCTTGTGAGTGCGCATCTCGAAGTGTTCGCGACTGTCCTTGTATTTGTGAGGTGAACGAATTACCGTCACAATATTCTTTTCAGTAGGTAGTGGTACTGGACCAACAACCTTTGCGCCTGCACGGGTAACGGTGTCGACGATCTTTCGCGCCGACGAATCGATGACCTCGTGGTCGTACGACTTTAGTCGAATGCGGATCTTCTGATCAGCCATCATGACTCGCTTTCTTGACGGTTTCACCCGTCAATAATTAGCAGCACTTTTTTGATATGCACCACTATTTATCTGTCAAACCCAGTTGCCTGGGGCACTGCACACCGACCCACGCACTCGGGTGTGTCGCAAGCAAAGCTCACATCAAACTCAAATACGGTTTCGGTTAAATTTGCGGTTCAGCTGCGGCCGGACCCGTGTTAGCGGTTCACTCTGCCTGCAGTGGTTCACCCAAGAAAGGATGAAAATCACATGAACCTGTCCATCTTGGCACAACTAGGTGTGTTGGTGCAAGTTAAAGACAAGAAATATCGCTATTCTCAGCCAAATTCTTTAAAACAAAGAACCCCAGACCAAAGGCCTGGGGTTCTTTGAATAACTCTAAGGAATTACTTGGTGATCTTTACTACGGTACCGGCACCAACTGTGCGGCCACCTTCACGGATAGCGAAGCGAAGACCCTCTTCCATAGCGATTGGCTGAATAAGCTCAACTGCCATTTCGGTGGTGTCGCCAGGCATAACCATTTCAGTACCAGCAGGCAAGGTGATAACACCAGTGACGTCAGTGGTACGGAAGTAGAACTGTGGACGGTAGTTTGAGTAGAACGGGTTGTGACGGCCACCCTCATCCTTTGAAAGGATGTAGACGTTGCCATCGAAGCCAGTGTGAGGTGTGATCGAACCAGGCTTACATACAACCTGGCCACGCTCTACATCTTCACGCTTGGTTCCACGTAGCAATAGACCTACGTTTTCACCAGCTTCTGCGTAGTCAAGTAGCTTGCGGAACATTTCGATTCCGGTAACTGTGGTCTTCTGCTTGTCGCGGATACCAACGATTTCAACTTCGTCGTTAACCTTTACAGTGCCACGCTCGATCTTGCCAGTGATAACAGTTCCACGACCAGTGATTGTGAAAACGTCTTCAACAGGCATCAAGAATGCTTTGTCCAAGTCGCGAACAGGCTCAGGGACGTTTGCGTCCACTGCATCCATAAGCGCCATAACAGTGTCTCCCCACTTAGCGTCACCCTCAAGAGCCTTAAGAGCTGAAACCTGGATTACAGGTGCGGTGTCGCCTGGGAATTCATACTGGTTCAAAAGGTCACGAACTTCAACCTCAACTAGTTCAAGGATTTCAGCGTCGTCAACCATGTCTGACTTGTTTAGAGCCACAACGATGTAAGGAACACCAACCTGACGAGCAAGTAGTACGTGCTCCTTGGTCTGAGGCATAGGGCCGTCAGTTGCTGCAACTACAAGAATCGCACCATCCATCTGAGCTGCACCAGTAATCATGTTCTTGATGTAGTCAGCGTGGCCCGGAGCGTCTACGTGAGCGTAGTGGCGCTTCTCGGTCTGGTACTCAACGTGTGAGATGTTGATCGTAATACCACGCTGCTTTTCTTCAGGTGAGTTGTCGATCTGGTCAAACGCTGATGCAGTGTTTAGGGTCGGGAACTTATCGTGAAGTACCTTAGTAATGGCCGCAGTCAATGTGGTCTTACCGTGGTCAACGTGACCGATAGTACCGATATTGACGTGCGGCTTTGTGCGTTCGAATTTCGCCTTAGCCATTTATTGGTCCTCCTCAGGACTCGTTGTATCCCTCGGGCATGATTTATGCCCTAAAAGATTTTGGGGTTTACAGATTTACTATCTTACTCAGAAAAGCTGGTTCTAGGAAGTCCTAGACCCTACTCGCCCTTGTTCTTCTGGACAATTTCGTCAGCAACAGCCTTTGGAACCTCAGAATAAGACTCAAAAGTCATTGAATAGACCGCACGACCCGAAGTCTTCGAGCGTAGGTCTCCAACGTAACCGAACATCTCAGACAGTGGAACTAGGGCGCGAACGACCTTGACGCCAGTAGCGTCGTCCATTGACTGAATCTGACCACGACGAGAGTTGAGGTCTCCGATAACGTCACCCATGTATTCCTCTGGGGTACGCACTTCGACGGCCATCAACGGCTCGAGTAGTACAGGTTGCGCCAGACGAGATGCTTCTTTGTAAGCAATCGATCCAGCAATCTTGAAGGCCATTTCAGATGAGTCAACATCGTGATATGCACCATCAAGAAGAGTAGCTTTGACACCCACAACTGGGTATCCAGCAAGAGTTCCAACTAGCATCGCGTCCTTGATACCAGCATCAACGCTTGGGATGTATTCACGAGGAATACGACCACCAGTAACAGCGTTTACGAACTCATAAGTCTTGTCACCCTCAACTTCCATAGGCTCCAGCTTGATCTGGACCTTAGCAAACTGACCTGAACCACCGGTCTGCTTCTTGTGGGTGTAGTCATACTTCTCAACAACGCGCTTTAGAGTCTCGCGGTATGCAACCTGAGGCTTACCAACGTTAGCCTCAACCTTGAACTCACGACGCATTCTGTCAACCAGGATGTCAAGGTGTAGTTCACCCATACCTGAGATAACAGTCTGACCAGTTTCCTGATCCTGCTCAACGCGGAAAGTTGGGTCCTCTTCAGCAAGCTTCTGAATAGCAAGACCCAGCTTCTCTTGGTCGCTCTTAGTCTTTGGCTCAATAGCAACAGAGATAACTGGCTTAGGGAAAGTCATTGACTCGAGAACAACTGGGTTAGCAATGTCACAAAGAGTGTCACCAGTTGTGGTGTCCTTAAGACCAATAGCTGCATATATGTGTCCAGTTGTTACGGAGTCAACAGGGTTTTCCTTGTTGGCGTGCATCTGGAACAACTTACCAATGCGCTCTTTCTTGTCCTTGGTTGAGTTCAAAACTTGATCACCCTGGTTAGCGTGACCTGAGTAAACACGAATGTAAGTTAGACGACCGAAGAATGGGTGAGTCATAACCTTGAACGCAAGAGCTGCGAAAGGTTCGGTTGACTTAGGCTCGCGTCGTACCATCTTCTCTTCGTCACGAACATCGTGACCTTCAACAGCTGGGACATCCAAAGGTGAAGGTAAGTAGTCAATAACAGCGTCAAGCATTGGCTGAACACCCTTGTTCTTAAACGCAGAACCACAAAGGATTGGGTAAAGAGTTGAAGTAACAGTTAGTTGACGGATAGCACCCTTGATTTCAGCAACAGATAGTTCTTCGCCAGCGAAGTACTTCTCCATAAGAGCGTCATCTGCTTCAACAATGGTTTCAAGAAGCTTCGCACGGTACTCGTCAGCTTTCTCTTTCATATCTGCTGGGATCTCTTCGATGGTGTATTTCGCACCAAGTTCAACATCTCCACGCCAGGTTAGAGCACGCATTTCAACAAGGTCAATAACACCTTCGAAAGTTGACTCAGCACCGATAGGAAGCTGGATAACTAGAGGTCTTGCCCCTAGACGCTTGATGATGGTATCTACTGTGAAGTAGAAGTCAGCACCTAGCTTGTCCATTTTGTTTACAAAACAGATACGAGGAACGTCATACTTGTCAGCTTGACGCCAAACAGTCTCAGACTGAGGCTCAACACCTTCTTTACCGTCGAAGACAGCAACTGCACCATCAAGAACACGAAGTGAACGCTCAACTTCAACAGTGAAGTCCACGTGTCCAGGGGTGTCAATGATGTTGATCTGGTTCTTGTTCCAGAAACAGGTAGTAGCAGCTGAGGTAATGGTAATACCACGTTCCTGCTCCTGCTCCATCCAGTCCATGGTTGCAGCACCATCGTGCACTTCACCGATCTTGTGTGTGATACCGGTGTAATACAAAATACGCTCAGTGGTAGTTGTCTTACCAGCGTCAATGTGCGCCATGATACCGATGTTGCGTACCTTGTTTAGGTCCGTTAGAACTTCTTGGGCCACGATGGTCCTCCGAATTAGATTTGGGTTTACTTACTTAATTGAACAACCGCTTGCTAAACACGAGGTTAACAAGCGGATGTCCGAAACTTTTACCAGCGGTAGTGAGCGAAGGCTTTGTTTGACTCAGCCATCTTGTGTGTGTCTTCGCGACGCTTAACAGCTGCTCCTAGACCGTTAGATGCATCTAGGATTTCGTTCATCAAACGCTCAGTCATGGTCTTCTCGCGACGAGCCTTAGCGTAGCTAACCAACCAACGAAGAGCCAAAGTGTTTGCACGGTGTGCCTTAACTTCAACTGGAACCTGGTAGGTAGAACCACCAACACGACGTGAGCGAACCTCAACAGTTGGACGTACGTTATCTAGTGCCTTCTTCAGAAGAACAACTGCATCCTGACCACTCTTCTCAGCTGCACCAGAAAGTGCACCATAGACGATTGATTCAGCAACAGACTTCTTACCGTCAAGCAAAATCTTGTTAACCAAAGTGGTTACAACTTGTGAACCATAGACAGGATCGATGACCACTGGCTTCTTGGTTACTGGACCTTTACGAGGCATTACTTACCCTTCTTAGCACCGTATTGGCTTCTAGCCTGTTTACGGTTCTTAACTGCCTGGGTGTCTAATGCACCGCGGACGATCTTGTAACGAACACCAGGTAGGTCTTTTACACGACCACCACGAACTAGCACCATTGAGTGCTCTTGGAGGTTGTGACCTTCACCTGGAATGTATGCGGTAACTTCAATACCGTTTGAAAGCTTGACACGAGCCACCTTACGCAGAGCCGAGTTCGGCTTCTTAGGTGTGGTGGTGTAAACACGAGTACATACTCCGCGGCGCTGTGGGCTGGCCTTAAGTGCTGGCGTCTTAGACTTTGTAGCCTTAGCGCTGCGACCCTTGCGGACCAACTGCTGAATTGTTGGCACTACTTCTCCTTGTTTTTGCTCGGTTACCCGAGTTTTTGTTACTCTTTTTGGCTTCACAACACGACAAGTCGTCGTATCGAAAATCTGTTTTGGCCCACCGGAGCTAAATCACTCAGATACCAGGGCATGATTTGGTCTAAACACAAACCTTGCCTAGCCTACTGAAATAACTCCAGTGGGTCAAACGGAATTTTTACTCTTCTTTTTTCTCTGCCCAGTCGTCAAAATCGGCGCTAAACAGGTTGGCTGCGGCAAAGCTATCAGCCGGTTCGGTAGCCTCTGGGGCCTCCCAAATACGGTTAGGATAGCGGGCTGCCTTAGCCTCTTCAGTTGCCTGAACCTCAACATCGCGGTATCTCTTGAGTCCAGTACCAGCTGGGATCAACTTACCGATGATGACGTTCTCCTTCAGACCCTCAAGCTTGTCTTCTCTGCGGTCTAGGGCTGCCTGAGTCAAGACTCGGGTAGTTTCCTGGAATGAAGCTGCAGATAGCCATGATTGAGCTGCCAGAGAAGCACGGGTCATACCCATAACTTCCTGACGGGCTGAAGCCGGCTTTGAACCAGCTCGTTGAGCTTCACGGTTCTTAGCCTGGAAGCGGGTACGGTCGATAACCTCACCTGGGAGCATGTCTGTCTCACCAGATTCGATAACGGTAACCTTACCCAGCATCTGACGAACAATAACCTCAAGGTGCTTGTCGTGCAGAGGAACACCCTGTGAACCATAGATCGCCTGAACACCACGGATGATTTCGAATGCAGCCCACTTAGGACCAAGCACTGAAAGCACAGCGTGAGGGTTAGGAGTTCCATCGATCACGTATTCACCCTGACCAACCCAGTCACCTGGTTGAACTAGAAGCTCAGATTCGATATCCCCTGAATTGATGGTGGCAATCTTGTCCTTTGGAGATAGCTTCTGGAAGGTCTTAGAAGTTGAACGGCTGAACGCGTAGTTCTGAGCAATCTTCTCTGCTTCGTCGTAGCCTTCTTCTGATGGAGTGATGAAGACATCAACTTCCTTCACGATGGCGTACTTAGCAACTAGATCGTTAGCGTTTAGAACCTTACCTGCTTCAACTTTTGCCTTCTTCATCTTTGCAAGAGCATCAGAGTCAGCAACAGGGTAAGCAAGTAAACCATCAGCAAGAACTTGACCGTTGACAACAATGTCGCCAACTTTTGCAAATACGCGCTGCTTCGACTTGTTACCATCGTGAGCGAATGGCACTAGTTCGTAACGAACCTTAGACATCAAGCTCTTAGCTCTCTTGTTCTCAGCTTGAACTTCCTGCAACTTAGCGTCAGAGAGGTTAATACCTGGCTCAAGACGTGGAGTAACAGTGCGGTCAACTTCAACTTCAATGAATTCGTCGGTGACCTTGGTAACGGTTCCAGCTTCTGCAACGATTACAGCTTTACCAGCCTTAGTCGTGTCAGCAACCTTAGCGCCATCCTTGTCATCAACTGCGAAAATCACCTGAGCATAGATCTTGTTCTTAGTGGTCTTCTCGTCCTTAGCTTCAACCTCTGCAATTTCGCGGATGGTTACATCGCCTCGGCAAACGATGAACTCACGGCCAGAAGCCTTAAGTTCAATACGTCCTGGCCAGAATGCTAGAACACCGACCTTACCCTGACGCCAACCTGGGCGTGCCTCAAGCAAGTCAGTAACACCAGTAAGACCCTGGGTGATGTCATAAGAAATCAGACGCTCAACACGAACCTTCTGACCACCGATTGACTTCAAGATAGTTCTCTTGGTAGTAGCAGATGCAGCACCACCGGTGTGGAAGGTACGCATAGTTAGCTGAGTACCAGGCTCACCGATTGACTGAGCAGCGATGATACCGATAGCTTCCCCGAGCTCAACCGGCTGGTTGGTAGCAAGGGAAACACCGTAACAAGCAGCACAAACACCAGATAGAGCATCACAGGTGAATACTGAACGGATCTTTACAGTTTCAACATCAGCAGCCTTTAGGTTGTTGATTACCTGAAGGTTGATTGAGTCATTGCGCTTAGCAACAACTGTTGAACCGACCTTCACATCCTCACCCAACTGACGCTGCATAACTGAAAGCTCGATGTTCTGGTCATCCCAGTTACCGTCAACGTCCTTTAGGGACTTCTCTAGGAAACGTGTAGTACCACAGTCGAGATCGCGAACGATAACATCCTGTGCTACGTCAACTAGACGACGAGTTAGGTAACCAGCAGCAGAAGTCTTCATCGCGGTATCAGCGTTACCCTTACGAGCACCGGTTGCGTTAATGAAGTATTCGTTAGCGGTAAGACCAACAAGGTAGTTACCCTTTACAGGCATCGGAGCAAAGTCACCAGATGAAGTTGCAACTGGTCCACGCATACCTAGAACAGAACGAATCTGAATCCAGTTACCACGAGCACCTGATTCAACCATGATGCGGATTGCGTTACCCTGAGGGATTTCATCCTTCAATAAGGTTTCGATTTCAGCAGTTCTCTTGAACCACAAAGCACCAAGCTCGTCACGACGCTCAAGGTCAGTGATACCACCGAGGTCGAATGATTCTTGAATCTTGGTGTGTTCTTTTTCACCATCTTGAATCATCTTCGCGCGAAGCTTGTCAAACTTTCCTTCAGAGTCGAAGTTTGCATCTGAGATAGCCATAGAAACACCTGAACGAGTAGCCCAGTAGAAACCAGCATCCTTGATGCGGTCAAGTGCTTGAGCCACTTCAATACGTTCGTGAAGTTCAACCATCTCAGTCAAGATCTGGCTGATCTGCTTCTTGCCGACCTTCTCTTCTTTCCAAACAAAACCAACAGGTAGGGTCTGAGCGAAGAGTGTGCGACCAAGAGTTGTCTCCTTGATGACACCATCGAGACGAATCTTCACAAGAGCCTGAAGATCCAGGTTGTGTGAATCGAAAGCTAGCTGAGCTTCAGCGACAGAACCGAATACACGGCCCTCTCCCATTCCACCTTCTTTGACGGTAGTCATGAAGTAAAGACCAATGATCATATCCTGTGAAGGAGTAGCAACTGGCTTACCATCTGAAGGCTTCAAGATGTTGTTAGATGCAAGCATCAACAAACGAGCTTCAGCCTGAGCTTCAACAGATAGTGGCAAGTGAACAGCCATCTGGTCACCATCGAAGTCAGCGTTGAAAGCAGCACAAACCAATGGGTGCAGCTGGATAGCCTTACCTTCAACTAGTAGTGGCTCAAACGCCTGGATACCTAGACGGTGAAGAGTAGGAGCACGGTTTAGTAGCACTGGACGCTCACGAATAACTTCTTCTAGAACATCCCAAACCTGTGGACGTGAACGCTCAACCATGCGCTTAGCACTCTTGATGTTCTGGGCAATACCCTGATCAACTAGACGCTTCATTACATAAGGCTTGAATAGTTCCAACGCCATCAACTTAGGAAGACCACACTGGTGCATCTTTAGCTGAGGACCAACAACGATAACTGAACGACCAGAGTAGTCAACGCGCTTACCTAGAAGGTTCTGACGGAAACGACCCTGCTTACCCTTTAGAAGGTCAGACAGTGACTTCAGTGGACGGTTACCGGTTCCGGTAACTGGACGTCCACGACGACCGTTGTCGAATAGTGCATCAACAGCTTCCTGAAGCATGCGCTTTTCGTTGTTCAAGATGGTCTTAGGAACAGCACCTAGATCAATGAAACGCTTTAGACGGTTGTTACGGTTGATCACACGACGGTAAAGGTCGTTTAGATCTGAGGTAGCAAATCTTCCACCATCAAGCTGAACCATCGGACGAATCTCTGGTGGCAACACTGGAAGAACATCTAGCACCATTGAGGTAGCTGGAGTTGATGACTGTAAGAAAGATGAAACAACCTTCAAACGCTTAATAGCCTGGGTCTGCTTCGATCCCTTGAATTCGGCAATCTGCTTCTTCAGTTCATCAGCTTCTGATGCAAGATCAAACGCTGCTAGAACCTGCTGAACAGCAAGAGCACCAATTTCAGTGATTACGTAGTCACCGTAGTAGTAGTCGAAGTAATCGAATAGCACGTCGTTCTGAATTAGTTCGCCCTCTTCAGCCATCAAGAACTGGCGCCAAGCCAAGTGCTCTTTCTGCAAAGAGTTCGGACGCTCTAGACGAGCATATTCACGAACAATCTTTTCGGTCTTCTTACGGAAATCGTTGATACGAGTGTTGATTACCTTTTGAGCTGCTGCTTCACGAGCAATAGCTTCTTTACCTTCAGCAATAGTTGCTGTGAAAGGCTTGTCTAGGTAACCCTTAGGGTCATCGATTTCCATCTTGATCATTTGCTCAATGCTCTTCACGAACTGAGCATCAACCCAAACTGGAGCTTCCCAAAGCTTGACTGCAGTCTGCAGTGCAAGACCTGAATCAACTAGGAAATCAAACTCTTCCTTAGCAACATCCATCATCTCGCCGAAACGACCTTCAAGAGTCTGCTTCACACGCTGGGTGTAGTCATCCTTGATTAGAGCCCAATCGATTTCCTTGCCCTCAGTGTCAACTTCCATGACACGGTAAGCAGCAAAGTAAATGATCTTCTCTAGATCTTTAGGAGCCATGTTTAGTAGGTAACCCAAACGGCTAGGAACACCCTTGAAGTACCAGATGTGAGTAACCGGAGCAGCAAGCTCGATGTGACCCATGCGCTCACGACGTACAGATGACTTAGTTACCTGAACACCACAGCGCTCACAAACGATGTCCTTGAAGCGAACACGCTTGTACTTACCACAAGAACATTCCCAGTCCTTGGTAGGACCAAAGATCTTTTCACAGAAAAGACCATCCTTCTCAGGCTTTAGAGTTCTGTAGTTAATGGTTTCAGGCTTCTTGACCTCACCATTTGACCAAGATCTAATGTCATCTGAAGTTGCAAGACCAATTCGTAGGGAGCTGAAAGTTTCGACGTCCATATTTATTCTTTTCTCTCTAGATTTCGCTTAGAAGTAGGTTGGGTCAGTGTCGTTAGACAAAGATTCGTTACGGGATAAGTTGATGCCATCCATGCCCTCAGTGGCCATGTCTCGCTCGTAGTCTTCATCCTTCAAGGTCACAATCGCACCCTCAGCGTTGAGAACCTCAACGTTTAGAGCTAGCGACTGCATTTCCTTTGCAAGAACGCGGAATGATTCTGGGATACCAGGAGCCTGGATGTTCTCACCCTTAACGATGGCTTCATAAGTCTTAACACGACCTGTGATGTCATCTGACTTGATGGTAAGCAACTCTTGAAGAGTGTGTGCTGCACCATAAGCCTGTAGGGCCCAAACTTCCATTTCACCGAATCTCTGACCACCGAACTGAGCCTTACCACCTAGTGGCTGCTGAGTGATCATTGAGTAAGGACCTGTTGAACGTGCGTGAATCTTGTCATCCACTAAGTGGTGAAGCTTCAAGATATACATGTAACCAACAGAGATAGGCATTGGGAATGGCTCACCTGAGCGACCATCGAACAATCTAGCCTTACCAGTCTTATCAACTAGCTTCTGACCATCACGGTTAGGAAGAGTTGAGTCTAGAAGACCGATGATGTCATCTTTATGTGCACCATCGAAGATTGGGGTAGCAACATTAGTACCAGGAGCTGCAGCATGCAGTTCCTCAGCAAGATGCTCTGCCCACTTTGCTCCTGGCTTGATCTGCCAACCCTGCTTAGCAATCCAACCTAGGTGAGTTTCAAGTACCTGACCGAAGTTCATACGACCTGGAATACCTAGTGGGTTCAAGATGATGTCAACCGGAGTTCCATCTTCAAGGAAAGGCATGTCTTCAACTGGAAGGATCTTAGAAATAACACCCTTGTTTCCGTGACGACCGGCAAGCTTGTCACCTTCGGTGATCTTACGCTTCTGAGCGATGTGAACAACAACACGCTGGTTAACACCAGCAGCCATCTCATCGTCTCCTGCTTCAACGTCAAATACTTTGACATCAATAACAGTTCCAGCTTCACCGTGAGGCACCTTCAAAGAAGTGTCGCGAACTTCGCGGCTCTTCTCGTTAAAGATTGCTCTTAGCAAACGCTCTTCAGCTGAAAGCTCGGTTTCACCCTTAGGGGTAACCTTTCCTACCAAGATATCACCTGGACGAACTTCAGCACCGATACGGATGATTCCACGCTCGTCTAGTTGAGCTAGAGCTTCCATAGATACGTTAGGAAGATCTGCAGTGATTTCTTCCTTACCTAGCTTGGTGTCTCTTGCTTCAACTTCGTGAGCTTCAATGTGAATAGAAGACAAAGTGTCTTCCTTAACCAAAGCTTGGCTCAAGATAATCGCGTCTTCGAAGTTGTGACCTTCCCAAGGCATAAAAGCAACCAACAAGTTCTTACCAAGAGCTAGTTCACCATTCTGGGTTGCTGGACCATCAGCTAGAGCTTCTCCAGCTTCAACTTTCTGACCAACAGAAACAATTGCACGCTGGTTGATAGCAGTTCCCTGGTTTGATCTCTCAAACTTACGAAGAAGATACTTCTCCTGCTTGTTGTCATCTCCGCGAACTGTGATGCGATCTGCGTCAACTTCCTCAACAACACCAGCACTTCTTGAAAGAAGAACTGCGTGGGAATCCATTGCAGCAGCGCGCTCCATACCAGTACCAACTAGAGGAGCTTCGCTACGAATCAACGGAACAGCTTGACGCTGCATGTTTGCACCCATCAAAGCACGGCTTGAGTCGTCGTGCTCTAGGAAAGGAATCAAAGATGTTGAAACAGAAGCTAGCTGACGAGGTGAGATGTCAATGTAATCAACAGTGTCGTTATCAACTTCAACAACGTCACCCTTGTAACGAGCGAACACCTTCTTGTTAGCAAAAGTGCCATCAGCGTTTAGTGGAACATCAGCACCACCGATAACTTTGCCATCTTCAGCAGCAGCATCTAGGTAATCGATCTTGCCTGAAACCTTGCCGTTGACAACTCTGTTGTATGGAGTCTCAATGAAACCAAAAGTGTTGATACGAGCATAAGCAGTAAGGGAACCGATAAGACCAATGTTCGGGCCTTCTGGGGTCTCCACTGGACACATACGACCGTAGTGGGAAGGGTGAACGTCACGAACCTCCATTTGAGCTCTTTCACGAGCGATACCGCCAGGGCCTAGGGCCGAAAGGCGACGCTTGTGAGCAAGACCGGCAAGCGGGTTGTTCTGATCCATGAACTGAGATAGCTGGCTAGCACCAAAGAACTCTTTGATGGCTGAAACAACTGGACGTAGGTTGATCAGGGTCTGTGGAGTAATAGCCTCAACATCCTGAGTTGACATACGCTCACGAACAACACGTTCCATACGGCTAAGACCAATACGAACCTGGTTCTGAATCAATTCACCAACTGAACGAATACGACGGTTCTGGAAATCATCAATATCGTCAGATGCAATCTTTACATCAACTTTCTTACCTGACATCTTCAAACCGAAGGTCATGTTAGATGTGATATCTGCCTTGTTCTTTAGAGCCAAGTCAAATACCAAAAGATACTTCATGGTTGCAACAATGTCGTCAACTGTTAGAACAGTGGTGTTCTCTTCAACATTCAAACCCAACTTACGGTTGAGCTTGTGACGACCAACACGAGCAAGGTTGTAACGCTTCTTATCAAAGTAAACGCTCTTCAACCAAGCTTCAGCTGCATCAGCGTTACCTGATTCACCACGAACCTTGCGATACATCTCTTTCAAAGCATCTTCTTTAGTGATGATAGGAGTTGTGAACGCACGAGACTCGTCGTAATCCAAAGTGTTGTTGACTAGGTCAACGTCGATTTCCCAACCACCGGTTGAAGTAACTGCATCTTTAACATCAGCAAAAGCAGCAACGATCTCATCACGAGACATGCCTAGAGCTTTTAGGAAGATGGTTGCAGAAACCTTAGTCTTGCGGTCAACCTGAACCTGAAGAATTGGCTTACCGAAACGTGAAACGCTCTTACGGTCATCCTTAACCCATTCAGTTAGGAACTCAAGGTAAGAACCACGAGAAGGAATGATCTGTGCCTTGTTGTTACGAACATCCAAGTTACCTGTGGTGTTAGTTGAAACAGAGAAGTAAACACCAGGAGAACGAACAAGCTGTGAAACAACAACACGCTCAGTTCCATTAACAACGAAAGTACCTTCAGTTGTCATGATTGGGAATTCACCCATGAAAACAGTCTGAGACTTAATTTCACCGGTCTTGTAGTTTGTGAACTCAGCCTTGATATACAAAGGACGAGCGTAAGTCTTACCCTTTACCTTGCACTCATCAGGAGTGTAGTTAGGCTCATCAAGAGTTGGGTCCTTGAACTCAAGACCCATCTTTGCCTCTGACGGGTTGTTCGGGTTGTCTTCGATAGGAGATAGTTCCTCGAATACTTCCTGCAAACCAGTCTTAGCATCAGGACCAACCTTGTCACGCCATGGCTTAGCACCTACGAGCCATTCAAAGCTCTCGGTCTGCAGGGTTAGAAGGTTAGGAAGCTCGATCGGTTCACGAGTTTTAGCAAACGATAGACGTTGTGCTGAACGAATGTTTTTAGTGGTCTTCTTGGCGGCCAAGAGATATCCCTTCAAAGGCGGTTAGCTGAAGTAAAGAACGGTCTATGGGATTTAGCCCCTAAAAGTTTGCCGCCGAAATATGCGTGCAAAATAGCGCAGCCGAAATATGCTTACGCGGTTTTGGGGGTCAAACAACTATCTTATAGGGGTTTATTGCGATTGTGCAACAACAATTTTGACCAATTTGCCCATTAAAGAGAATCAGGCCCCTATTTCTAGGGGCCTGATCCTACTTTTGAGCTCGGTTTTACTGAACGTTGGTGATTTCAACACCTTCAGCATCAACACGAGTGGTCTTGTAACCAGGGATGGTAGCAATCACCTTGACGGAGATTGTGGTACCGATGTCCCTGACAGTTACTGTGTATGAAGAGTCGTAGGCACCGTGGATTACACGACCGTCACGCTTCCATACGAACTTGAACTCAGCACCTTCTGGGTATTCTCCAGGATCAACCTCAAGTGTGCCCTCTACGGCATTGTCACCTGAAATTGTAGGAGTTGGAACCTCAGCTAGGGTACCGATCTTGATTGAGCGGCTCTTCATCTTGAAGGTTGCGTCCTTGTAACCAGCAGCGGTTACCAAGATGTCAACACTCAAGCGGGTTCCGTAGTCCTCAGCTGTTAGTACGTAAGTGTTCTCGTCTGCTGTAGTAGAAGCAAACTCCTCACCGTTACGTGACCAAACAATTGCAACTTCAGCACCGTCAATCCATGATCCAGCGTTAACCTCTACGGTTCCACCAGTCACGAACTCACCTGAGATAGAAGGCTTGTCGCTGTACTTCAAGACACCAGCTGCAACAGCAACTCCGGCACTTACCTTTTCTAGTGGCTCGTAAGCCTCTAGAGTTCCAGTGATTCCAACGCTCATTGAAGCCTCGAAGTCATCTGCGGTTAGGTCGTATGTCTCTGAGTTAGCACCATCAACAGCATCGCCGTCACGGTACCACTGGTAAGTAAGCTCTGCGCCATCGATCCAAGCCTTGGTAGATGCAGTCAAGGTGTTACCAACTGCAGCCTTACCCTTGATGCTTGGAGCTGGAGCCTTAGCGATTAGACCAGCTGAAACCTCAATTGCACGACCAGCTAGAACAACATCTGGAGAACCAGCCTTAGTCAGTGTTACAACTGCGCGTAGGTCGTGACCAAAGTCGTCAACTGTTAGCAAGTACTTAGCTGAGGTTGCGCCATCGACAAATTCGAGGTCGCGAGCCCAAGCGTAAGTTACCTTGTAGTTCTTAGGGAACTGTGCACGAGGCAGCTTGATCCAAGAACCAACACGCAGCTGTCCATCACCTAGAGATGAGTTAGGAACAACTTCGATGTCAGTTACAGCAAGAACATCGATCTCTGCAACTTCAGAGGTTTCGCCATCCTGAGCTGTAACAGTTACAACCAGGCGAGTTAGACCAGAAACGTTTGTAGTTGATCCTTCAATTGCGACAGTTGCAAACTCGTTGTTTGTGTTAACCACAACATCCAAGTCACCTGCGTCAACTTCAAGAACTACGCCTTCTTCCCAGGTGATTCCGTTAATCTCGATGCTTGCGATGCTTGCATCTGCAGATGGAAGAACGTTTAGAGTTACGTGGTATTCAACAGTTAGCGTTTCGTCAACTGAAGTAACAGTTAGAACTAGATCGTTAGCACCTAGAACCAATGAGTCACCACCGGTGATTTCGTAAGTTGCCTCTGGGTCTGTTGTCTCAACTGCAACGTCAACTGATTCTGAACCTGGGTCAACATCGATGATGTCACCGTCTGCAACTTCAGTTCCGTTTACGGTGAAGCTTGCAGTGGTTACGTCACCAACAGCAACTCTTAGCAAGATGTAGAAGTCTTCAGTTGCTTCGCCATCAGGTGCAGTAATAGTTACTACCATCTGGTTTTCGCCAACTAGAAGATCAGTGTTACCTGAAACTTCGAATGTTGCTTCTGGGTCAGTTGGTTCTACTAGAACGTCAACTTCGTAAGTCTTTGAAGGAAGATCAATTTCATCTCCATCAACAACCTGAGCACTCTGCTCACCGTCAGCATCTGACCATGTAACAGTCATGTTGGTCAAGCTTGCATCGTTGCTTAGAGCAACAACTACAGTCACAAAGTAATCCTGAGTTGTTTCACCATCTGCGGCAGTAACGCTAATTAGAAGTTCGTTTTCACCAACTGCTAGATCTACATCACCAGCAATTAGGTAAGTTGCATCAGCATCAGTTGTAGTAACTTCAACCGCAACTTCAGTTGTGAATGGGTCAAGGTAAATAACGCCACCGTCATCGGTTTCTTCGCCGTTTACAATCAAGCTCTCAAGTGTGGTGTCTGTGTTAGGAGCAACAACGATAACTACGAAGTACTCACCTACAGTCTCAGCATCAGCAGCAGTAACAATGACCTGTAGGTCATTCTCACCAGGAACTAGATCAGTTCCACCAATGATTTCGTAAGAAGCTTCTGGGTCTGTTACCTCAACGATTACTTCAACTTCAGTAGTTAGAGGTTCAACAGTTACATAGTCTGCATCTGCAACATCAACACCAGCAACATTGAAAGTTGAAAGTGAAACGTCAGTGTTTAGCAGAACGTTAAGTGTGACTGCAATTTCGCGGAAGGTTTCACCATCAGCAGCTGTAATAACAATCAACAAGTCATTAGAACCGGAAACCAAATCAGAAGCACCGATGATTTCAACGGTTGCATCTGTGTCAACAGTGTCCACCTGAACATCTGCATCTGTGGTTAGTGGTTCAAGATCTAAGATGTCGCCATCTGCTACGTCAGCACCATTAACAGTCACGCTGTTAGTTGAGGTGTCTGTGTTAGGCAAAACAAGAACGTTGAAAACGTAGTCGGTGATTGTCACACCATCTGCAGCAGCAACAGTAACTGTTAGTGAGTTATCTCCAGTAGCTAGATCTAAATCACCGGTGATGAAGTAAGTTGCGTTCACATCTGTTAGAGCAACTACAACATCAACAGAACTAGTTCCCCAGTCAACTAAGAAGTTGTCACCAGAAGAAACTTCTTCACCGTTAATCAAGATAGACGCCGAGGTGTCGTTGCTCGCAAGAACGTTAAGAGTGACTGTGTAGTTAACCGCTACTAACTCTGTGTCGGTAACTGTAACGACTAGATCATTTGATCCAGTTGTTAATTCAGTTCCACCAACAGTTGTAACAGTTGAAGTCGGGTCAGCCGCTTCAGCTACTACAACGACAGAAGTTGTATACGGCTCAAGATCAACAGTTGCACCATCGGTGACTGCAGCTCCATTGACTGTAAAGGTTTGCAGGTCTGTGGTCGCAGCGAAAGCTACTGAACTACCAAACCCTGCTATGCCCGCCGATGACGGCAACAGTAAAGCAAAAATAGTGATGAGTGAAATACGTTTTGATTTAAACACGTTATGTCTTCCTCGGTCAGGTGTCGCGGAGAATATCCGCTTATGACTTAGATTAGGGCAAAACTGGGTGTTCTGTGACTTCTTTACCATTTCGCAACCTATTTATTTCCCAATGTTTCGATTGAGCAAAAAATGGAGATTATTTGCTTTTTCTGAGAAAAATTCCAAACTGGTCAGCTATTTCATCTAAATTTTCAGCTGGCAACCAAATTTCATCAAAATTAGGGTTAAACAGCAGCACTCGAACAGATTGCTCCCCTGGTTGCCCAAGAACAACCCTTTTCTTATACCTATATAGATAAGTGCCCTTATATCCTTCGAAAATCCACCTGGTGGACTGTCTTTCCCCCAAATCGACCACTTCAGGGATAGTTTCTAGGTCAACTCGGATCAAACTGCGCAGATCCACCTCATATTCAGTGCGTTCAAAGATCTTCTGCTCGAAATAGCTTAAATCGATGATGGCTCGCTCATCAATGAACCGGACCGTAGCCATGAAACCTAACCCTAGAATATTCGCTATTTCGAATAAGAATAAGGGACTTTGGGGCTATTTCAGGCTAAAAATGCCTAAAAATCAGGAAATTACTTAGATAACTGGGCTACTAATCCAGCAGCATCCTTAGAAGCCAAGTAAATATGATCAAAAGCAGGGTTATTTAGCGAAATCTTTACCCCTTGAGCCCCAGCTCTGCCAATAACCAAGACCTTATTAGATCCCATTCTGTATTCACCGGTAAGCCCAGTGCCCAAAAGACCTTTACCAACTCGAACCCCTAAAACAGCCTTACTGGGCAACTTAATTTCCTCAACCTTAGTAACCCTGGCAAGTTCAAACTGAATGGATGCTCTTCCAAGACGATAAGACTCAACAGAAGAGAGCTTTATCTCTGCTTTGGTACTTGAAAAGAAGACCTTTGACATTACCGCCCCTGAGAAATATTCGTTTACACGAACCAGAATAAAGCCAGACCACAGCTCTAAAAAGAGGTTTCACAAGATTTAATCAAAGATTCACAATGGCGGTGACGGTGGGATTTGAACCCACGGTGGGCTTTCACCCACACAACTTTTCGAGAGTTGCACCTTCGGCCGCTCGGACACGTCACCGTCAAACAGGCTACATCATTACTAGAGGTCAAAAAGATCACAAATAAAGAGGTTAAAAGAAAACTCGGGAACCCATAAGGATTCCCGAGTTTTCTTTATGTGTGTTAGTTGTTGACCTGGTACTTGTCAGCCTCAGTTGAAACAACGTCGGTTGACTTGTAACCAAGGTATGTAGCTACAACTCTTACAGAGATGATTGCTCCATTGTCCTTGGCGGTCAAGGTGTATGAACTGCTGCTCTGGCCAAGCACAACACGACCGTTACGGGTCCAGCTGTACTTGATTGAGCTAGTTGCAGCACCGGTTGAGTAACCACCAACGGCTGTCAATCTAGTTCCACTGTTGGTGATAGTAACCGCTGATGGCGCAACTAGAGTTGCAGCCTTGATAGCAGGGGTTCTAACAGTAACTGCAGTTCCAGTGAAGTTATCTGCAGTGTATGTAACCACTACAGAAAGCTTGCCACCGAAGTCTGCCGTAGTTGCAGTGTATGTAGAGTTCACTGCGCCTTGGATGGCAGATCCACCGCGGTACCACTGGATAGCAACTAGTGCGGCAGAGTTGTTGGTCGAACCGTTGCTTACTGTGAGAGTTGCACCAGTTACGTAACCTGAAGCGTCAGCTGTGACAACCGGCTTCTCAGTAATACGCAAGGTACCGGCAATGACAGTTACTTCAGCACTTGTCTTAGTCAAGTCTTCGTAACCTTCCAGAGTTCCAGTAACAGCTACTGAAACTCTGTCACCAGCGTGCACGTTAGCTGAATTCATTTCGAATTCTTCGCCGATAGCACCTGACTTGGCAACGCCGTTTACATACCACTGGAATTCGAACGCAACGCCTGTAGCCCACTTCTTAGGGATGGCCTTCAGCGTGCTACCGAAATCAGACTTGCCCTGGATTGCAGGAGTTGAGTACAGAGCGATTAGACCCTTGGTAACTTCAAGTTTCTGACCAAGGAAGCTCTTCTTGACTCCGTTAACCATTCCTGAAACTACAGGGCGAAGTTCGCGCTCTAGATCGTCGACTGTCAGCAAGAGTCTGCTGGTGTTCTGGTTAGGAAGAAGTGCACCATCAGCTAGCCACTGGTAGCTCAGCTTTGTGCCCGCAGGGAACAGAGCTGCAACTGTACCTACTGTGCTCTTTGCGTAAGTACCTACGCGAAGAGTGTCAGTTGGAGGGTTAGATCCGGTCATAACATCGAAGTCTCTAGAGGCAAGGATGTTGAAAGCAACCGGGTCAGCAGCAACACCGTTCTCAGCTGTGACAACTACAGACACAGTCAAGTAACCAGATACTACGAATGCTCCGTTAGAACCAGTTGCTGAGCCACCGAAGGTATCTGCTGTTGCAGTTACAGTAACCACAACTGTTGCAGCTTCATCGGCAGTGTCAACTTCGATGTTCAATGTACCTGCATCAAGTTCGGTTAGATCTGCATCTACGTCCATGACTTGACCGTTGATTGTGATCGCTTCGATGTCAGAGACGTCAGAAGCTACAACAAATAGGTTCACTGTGTATGTTGCAGTTCTTCCGTCTGCACCAGTAACAACAACAACCAAGCTGTTGTTGCCAACGCCTAGGTTGGTTCCACCGGTAACTGTGAAGGTTGAACGAGCATCAGTTGTTTCAATGGAGATTGCTGGGTTGGTTGTGTGTGGAGCAAGTTCAACTCTTCCAGTTACACCAGTCAATTCAACATCTTCATCGCCTACGGTGAAGGTGCTCATTGATAGATCTGCAGGACCCACGAACACTGTGAATGTGTTTAGCAACACAGTGTTGTCAGGTGCAGTGAATGAAATGGTAACTGTGTTGTTTCCGAAGTCAAGGTCCTTGTCACCTTCTACTTCAGCTACCCAACCATCAAGTGGAGCGGTTGGAGTTACCACCACTGTGTCAACAGAACCAGGAACGTTAATAACGCTGCCCTCAACTGCTGCTACTGGCTCAGCTGAGCCTTCCCATTCAACTTCGATTCCGATAACACCAATGCTGATGTCGTAGTCGCGAATTGTTGACTTGTCATCACCGGTCACGGTGATAGCAACGTCAGTTTGGCCTGGCTCAAGAGTGATGATTCCAGTTCCAGGAACATAGGTTCCTCCATCAACGAAGATGGTTGCACGAGGGTCTGTGGTCTCCAAAGTCAATGTGTTCTGCAATGTTGAAGTGATGATTGATCCACCATCAGCAACAGTTGTGTTGTTGACCTTCAAGGTCTTCAAAGTCACATCTGGGTCGCCAACAACAATGGTGATTGCGTATAGCAATGATGTAACACCATCAGCTGCGTAAACAGTTACTAGCAAGTCGTTAGACCCCTGAATTAGTTCTGTTCCACCATCAACTAGGTAAGCAGCATCTGCATCCCCAACGACAACTGCAACAGTTACTGAAGAAGTTTGGTAAGGAAGGTTGATCTCATCCCCATCGCTGTATTCGGTTCCGTTTACAGTAATGGTTGCAGAAGTGTCGTCTTGAAGAGCAACACTCAAAGTTAGGTTGTATTCCTGAACTGTTACACCGTCTTCAGCGGTAACGAAAATTGATACTCGGTTTTCGCCAGGAATCAATTCACTGCCACCAACTATTTCAAAGGTTGCATTTTCGTCAGTTGTGTAAACTTCGATGTCAGGGTCTGTAGTTCCTGCATCTAGCGGAACGTCATCGCCATCGTCAACTTGGATTCCATCAACGGTGATTGTTGCTCCGGTGTTAGTGTTCTGGTCAACAACAACCGTGATCAAAGACTCGTCAGCTTCACCGTTAGGTGCTGTAACCAAGACAGTGACTGTGTTATCACCAGTAGTAAGACCGGTGGCGGTGGTTGAAGCAACACCGTCTAGCAAATCAACTGAAACTCCGTTGACTTTAACTGTTGAATTTCTGTCTGTCGGTGTGACAACTACTGGAACAGAAGTTGTTCCCCAGTCAACGTTTGTGCTTTCCGCGTTGATCAGTTCCTCTTGGTTGACAACGATAATTGCTGTGTTGTCGTTGTTTAGAACGTTTAATGTTCGGGTGTAAACAGTGTTCACTGTTGAGTCGCTGGTGTCAGCAACGGTAACGGTAATTGTGTTTGCACCAACTGAAAGACCAGTAGCACCAGTGATGGTTACTGTGGTGTTCTCAGGATCGGTAGCTGTTGCAACAACATCTGTTGACAACACGCTTTCGGTGACGTTCAGAGTTGAAACGTCAGCGTTGATAGTTGTTGAAGTTAGGGCATTGTCGCCGTTCACTGTGAAAGTTGAGAGAGTAGTCGATGAAGCTGCAGCTTGGGCAGCTGAAGCACCGAACATACCTAAAGTTGTTGGAACTAGAAGCGCTACTATTGTGAGCCACGCAGTTTTCTTGCTTTTTAACATGTCTTCCTCTAGCTAGATGGGATGAGAGATTACAGACTTGATTTTAGGGATGATAAAACAGCAAACTCACAGAGTTTCACCTTTGTAAACTCAATGCTTACTAAAAATTATTGTTCGTAAAACTAAGTTCACAATTAGTTCATGTTCTATTTGGAATCTGACTTTTCCGCAAATAAAAGGAATTTAGTGACTAAGAACTGCTATGAGTTCCATATTTATTAAGAACTCATCCCTGCCAGAAACAACAGAACTCAAAGCACCTTGCTTCTCTAGAGAGCCAAGCGAGCGAACACAAGTAACCATGTTAACACCACAGCTCTCGAAAACCTGACGGATCTGAACATAAGGTTGTCCGGCCATACGTTAAATTAGCGTTGCCTTGGTACTATAGACGCTTTTGAGAAAAGAATTCCTTCAACACAGAACCAGCTTCATCCCCTAGAACATCAGGAATGACTTCAACCTCAGTTCCTAACCTCTTATCTCTAACCAAGTCATACAAAGATCCAGAAGCACCGACCTTGTCATCCCAAGCGCCAAAGACAACCCTGGAGATTCTGGCAGCTTGAATAGCCCCTGCACACATCACACAGGGCTCTAAGGTAACCACCAGAGTCATGCCCTCTAAACGCCAATCCCCCAATAGAGATGTAGCGTCTCTTATCGCAACAATCTCGGCGTGAGCTGTTGGATCTCCCAACAACTCCTTCTCATTTCTACCCCTAGCAACAATCTCCCCTGCAGCATCAACAATTACTGCACCAACTGGAACATCACCAGA
>CAILDA010000069.1 GCA_903832875.1 uncultured Micrococcales bacterium
CTTCGCTGGATAGCACTGTCACCCCAGTACCAAGGATGATCTTTGAGGTAACTGTTGCAATACCTGCCAATACGGTATCTGGTGCAGAAACTGCAAAGTCGCTGCGATGATGCTCCCCAACACTGAAGTGATTGATGCCCAGTTCGTCAGCTAGCACCGCCTGTTGCACGAGGTCTCGAATGGATTGAGCGGCTGATAGCGGTTTACCCGATTCATCAGATCCGATGTCACCGAAGGTGTCTAAGCCAAATTCGAGTGGGAGTTTTTCAGTCATGAGATAACTCTAAACAATAGCCTTGTTTTAGTCAAGGGGGGCTTTACTATAATCGAGTGGATGCCTCGGAGAACAGCAAAGCATCGAGCCAAGGAAATATCCAGAAGTAACAAGCCGCTATAAACAAACCAGCTAGCGCTACGCACTGAAAGCTCTTGAGTAATCTGCCGCCAGGTAACTTACGCCAAACCCACGAATACATTAGTTACCTCCGATGTTTAGCTCTTGAGGAGGACCGTCTTGAATTGGGATAACTTGGTCCAGTTCGAACCAAGCGATGATCCTCTGAGTATTCACAAAGATTGGTGTGCAAGAAGTCATGGTCATATATTTTGAACCAGCAACTGCACCATTGAGTTCAGGCGGAACCGGAGCGATTACGCTGATGTCAGTTGGATTGACAACTTTAGTTTGCAAGTAGTTGTAAACGTACCAAAAGTTTCTAGTCTCGACATAAACTTTGTCACCTGAAACTAGCCTGTGCATTTCTTTGAATGATGCACCAAAGCCTCCGCGGTGAGCGGCAACAGCGAAATTGCCTATTTCGCCAGGCATCGCTGTTCCGACATAGTGCCCAACACCTATCTCGTTTAGCACTGGATGCCATCTAGTTCCTTCAGCAATCAACCTGGTCCAAGCAGCACCAAACCTCGGCACATACATCCGTGCGAATATCTGTGCTTGCTTGTGAACCTGAGAAGGATCTCTGAACTGGTGTTGATTCGCTCCACTGCCAAACTCCTGAGCTTTAGCCGCTTGCTTATCTGAAATCAAAGTATCTTGCAGAACTGCTTTATAGCCAACAAATAGAGCGAGTATCAAACCAAGGGTGATAGATGTTTCACCAATGATTAGCAGTACCTTTTTTCCAGTTTGCTTCTTAGGTATTGGAGCCCAAAACATTTTGGTGCCATCAGGCAATTCAGTAACGTCCATTATTCTGTTGCCGCTAACTGTCCGCAAGCCCCATCGATTTCTTTACCTCTGGTATCTCTAAGAGTTGTTGGGATACCAGATTTCTCAAGAGTAGATACAAACAGGCGCGTTACCTCAGGTGTTGATGCCGTCCAGATAGAACCAGGGGTTGGGTTTAGGGGAATTGGATTGACGTGCACCCAACCTTTTCCTCTGGCGTTTAGTTTTTGACCAAGTAGCTCAGCTCTCCACTGATGATCATTCATATCTTTGATCAGTGCATACTCAATAGATACTCTGCGACCAGTGGCATCAAAGTATGCTTTAGCAGCATCTAATGCTTCATCAACTTTCCATTTGGAATTCACTGGAATAAGTTCATCTCTTAGCTCATCATCAGGTGCATGCAATGAAAGTGCAAAGGTAACTGGAATATTCTCTTCAGCAAGTTTCTTGATAGCAGGAACTAAACCAACAGTTGAAACAGTTATGTTTCTAGCTGACATTCCAAGACCTTCAGGCTGAGCACCAACCATAGTTCTAACGGCAACCATTAGACGGTTGTAATTAGCTAGTGGTTCACCCATCCCCATAAACACAATGTTGGAAACACGCTCTTCATGCTCGGTGTCTTTACGCCCACCTAAACCACCTGCTGTGATAACAGCATTGGCTTGAACAATCTGATCGAC
>CAILDA010000070.1 GCA_903832875.1 uncultured Micrococcales bacterium
ACTTGCATGTGCGAAAGAAGGTTGTGTGCCTGCTAATAATGATGACAACAGGAACAGACACACAACCAAAATTCTCATTTGTAGTTAGTTCAACGCTGATAGAACTGTGACGCTAGGCGCAGTGTTGTGCTCAACTAGATCGGCAACGGTGTCTGCACCAGACCCGTCAGTGACATCCCAGCTGACCTGAATGTCAAAACTTCTTGCCTTGACGGCCTTGACAGCAGGCTTTGTTTTTGTTGCCTTGATAGCGGCAAGTCCTGGAACATCGACTTGGCAGGTTTGCACCGACTTGAAAAATACTTGCTGGCCAGCGGTCGCCGATGCCCACTTGATTCCTAACCCAAACTCAAAATAGTTCTTCGCTCCGGTATCCCCTTCAGGCCCATCTGGAATCGCGAATGCTGCGCTTGTAGCACTCCAAGTAACTATGTAGTTTCCTGAGGTGGCATCCTTAGTGACTTTTGTTTTCCAACCAGGGACCCAAGCTGCCTTAGGAATTGTCGTACCAGTACCCTGCGCCACAACCGGCACCTCAACGCTAAATGCCTTAGTCGCCCAATGTGTCCCAACCATGCTGAGTTTGGTTTTTGGGTTGAGGGTTTCTTTTTCTAAAGTGCAACCGTGGCCAATTCTGAAGTGCAGGTATCCGCTCTGGCCTTCAGTTATTGATGCAGTAGTGCTTCCCGTAGCTGATACAGCCGGGAGAATCGAGACATGGGCTTGCGCTGAAGATGCGATTAGCATCGAAGATGTAACGAGTAGTGAGACTAGACGAAGTTTCATTTTTCTCCTGATAATCATTTCTACACTTTGTAGAATACTTTTTATTCTACACATAGTAGAAATGATTTAGGAAATTATCGCTATTCGCCTTGCTCTAGCGGTTCATTACCAACATCTGTTCTGTAGAAGTTGAGGTATGAACGAGAAGCTGTTGGGCCTCTTTGGCCTTGGTATCTGCTGTTGTATTTAGCTGAACCGTAAGGTGTTTCGCTAGGGCTTGATAGTTGGAAGAAGCAGAGTTGACCGATCTTCATGCCTGGCCATAGTTTGATAGGCAAGGTTGCAACGTTAGATAGTTCTAGGGTTACGTGGCCTTGGAAACCAGGGTCAACAAAGCCTGCTGTTGAGTGAGTTAGGAGACCTAGTCTTCCAAGAGAAGATTTGCCTTCAAGTCTTGCTGCGATGTCATCCGGTAGGGATACGAACTCATAGGTTGAACCTAGAACAAATTCACCTGGGTGCAGGATGAAAGGCTCATCAGGGCTTACCTCAATCAGACGGGTTAGGTCTGGTTGTGATTCAGCTGGATCGATGAACGCATACTTGTGGTTATCGAATAGACGGAAGAAACGGTCTAATCTCACATCCATGCTTGATGGCTGTAATAGAGACATCTCTAAAGGGTCTAAGCCAATACGGCCCTGCTCGATTTGGCTTCTGATATCGCGGTCTGACATTAACATAATGAAAAGGTTACCTTGTGCTAAGGCTAGGTGGCTGTTGCTTGTTGGTGTGTAAGGCAAAATAGAACCTATGCGCGATAAAGAAGGCAGGATATCTCCACCCGAGAAGATCAGAAGAGTCTTCGAGGGTGAAGTTGAAGCTCTCAACAAGGTCCCTAAGAACAAAAGAGGACCTTTAGGTGCTGCTGTTACCCTTCGTCTTGGCCACCTGTTCTCACGCTGGTTAGAACGAAACATCGATACCGACTGGTCGGGATCAGCACCTCAGTTGATGCTTATTGCGGTCCTGGTTAGACATAAGACACTGACCATGGGTGAAGCTGCTGAATTACTAGATGTGACACCTAGAGCTATTACTCGTTTGGTTGACTCACTTGAAAAAGAAGAGTTAGTAACTAGACAGGTAAGCCCCCACGATAAGCGTGTTTA
>CAILDA010000071.1 GCA_903832875.1 uncultured Micrococcales bacterium
ACCAAGGGTGACAAGCCCAGTTAGTAGATCCCACTTCAAGTCAGTGTCGATTTCTCTACCCTGAAGCTTTTCAGTTCCTTCTAGTAAGCCACGAAGAGCAACTGCATGCTCTCCAGTAGAGGCAAAGCGAGGGAAGAACTTCAGGAACTGAAGTTGAGCTTCAGAGCCGGCTTCTGCTTTTCTAGCCATTTCGATGAATGCATCGCCAATCTTGATTTTGTACTCAGCGCGGTTCTCTGGCTTTAGATACATAGTTGCAACAGTTACCATCTGGTTCAGCAAAGTCATCATCGCTGTTGCGTTTGATTCGGTTGCAATGTTCTTGAGTACTAGATGTATGAAGTCCTTTGGATCGGCTTCAGCATCGCGGGTTGCGTCCCACGCTGCACCCCAAAGCAAAGCTCTTGCCTGTGAGTCTGAGAAATCAGCTAGGTGATGCAAAGTGGTCTGCCAAGAGATGTCATCTAGGCGGAGCTTTGCATAAGCCAAGTCACCGTCGTTTAGAAGAATCAAGGCAGGACGTTCTGTTCCAATAAGTTCAGGAACTTCTGTCTTAGCACCATCGATGTCGATTTCAACGCGGTGGGTGCGCACTAGCTTGCCGTTTTCTAGGTTGTAATAACCAATGCCTAGACGGTGTGGTCTAAGAGTTGGGTAGTCAACGTGGTGCGACTGAGCAACAGCAAATGAAGTGATCTTGCCGTCTTCTTCAGTTAGTTCTGCTCGAAGGGTGTTAACACCTGAAGTCTCTAACCAAAGCTTTGACCAGTCACGAAGTTCACGACCAGAGGTTAGTTCTAGTTCAGTTAGTAGGTCTACTAGTTCAGCATTACCGAAGGCATGCTTCTTGAAATATGAAGCAAGACCTTTCATGAAGTTCTCTTGACCTACCCAGGCAACCAGCTGTCTAAGAACTGAGCCACCCTTGGCATAGGTAATCGCATCGAAGTTCACCTGAACATCTTCAAGGTCTCTGATGTTAGCTACCACTGGGTGAGTTGAAGGCATCTGATCTTCTCGATAGGCCCATGACTTTTCGTGAGATGTGAAAGTAGTCCAGGCTTCGGTGTATTCGGTTGCTTCTGCTGTTGCTAGGTATGAAGCGTATTCAGCGAAAGATTCGTTAAGCCATAGGTCATTCCACCAACGCATGGTGACAAGGTCGCCGAACCACATGTGAGCTAGTTCGTGCAGCACAGTGATGATTCTGCGTTCCTTGATGTATCCGTTAACTGCTCCACGGAAAACATAAGACTCGGTAATAGTTACCGCTCCAGCGTTCTCCATAGCACCTGCGTTGAAGTCAGGAACAAATAGTTGGTCATACTTCTCAAACGGGTATGGATACTGGAATTGTTCTTCGAAGAAAACGAATCCTGCTTTGGTCTTTTCAAAGATGTAATCAGCATCAATGTATTTAGCAAGAGAAGATCTTCCGTAAACACCTAGCGGAATAGTTCTGCCATCGCTAGAAACTAATTCATCGCGCCACTCAGAGTAAGGACCTGCAATCAAAGCGGTGATGTATGAAGAGATTCTTGGAGTTGGTGCGAAAACCCAAATAGCAGTTCCATCTCCTCGGTCAACAGGAGTAGGTGTTGGTGAGTTAGAGATTAGCTTCCAGTTTGCTGGAGCAGACACTGTGAACTGGAAAGTTGCTTTTAGATCAGGCTGCTCGAAAACGGCAAACATTCTTCTTGAGTCTGGAACTTCAAACTGGGTATAAAGGTAAACCTCTTGGTCTACTGGGTCAACGAACCTGTGCAGACCTTCACCGGTGTGCATGTAAGGGTTATCGCTAACCACCACTAGCTCATTGTTTGCCTGTAGGTCATCAAGTTGGATTCTGATTCCATCAGCAACTGAAACATCCAGGTCTTTACCATTTAAGGTCACACGGTGAACCTTGGCGGTGATGGCATCGATGAAGGTGGAGGCACCAATCATGTTGCTTGAGAACTTAACTGTGGTGGTAGCACCGAAGACTTCCTCACCTTTGAGAAGGTCTAGTTCGACGGTATAGGACTGGACCTCAACAAGCTCGGCACGCTCAGCGGCTTCGATTCGGGTTAGGTTTTCAGCAGGCATTACAAACTCCTATGTTTGATTTTGGGCAACAGCAACTAGCCTAGTATTGACCAACAACACAGCTCAAAGGGTTTGCAAAATGCGTATTCACATCGCCACCGATCATGCCGGGCTAGAACTCAGCCATTTCTTGATTTCTGAGCTATCTAAGGCAGGTCACGAGGTATTTGACCATGGACCTAAAGAGTATGACCCGCTCGATGATTACCCTGGTTTCTGCATAACTGCTGCCTTAGCGGTAAGAGCGGATGAGGATGCTGGGGCCCAGGCTCTAGGTATTGTTCTGGGTGGTTCTGGTAATGGGGAGCAGATGGCTGCCAATAAGGTTCATGGCATTAGAGCCGCTTTGGTTTGGAATCTTGATACTGCAAAGTTAGCAAGGCAACATAACGATGCCAATGTTGTTGCAGTTGGGGCAAGACAGCATGACCAGACAGAAGTATTAGAACTTATCAAAGTTTTTATAGCTGAGCCTTTCTCTCAAGATGAAAGACATATCAGAAGAATTGGCAAGATTGCTAGCTACGAACAAACTGGCGACATTTCATAATCCGAAGAGGTAAAGCAAATGCCTGAAGGGCATACCGTTCAACGAACCGCAAATGAGTTCAACGAACACTTCCAAGGTAAGAAGATAAAAGTCGATTCCCCGCAGGGCAGATTCTCAAGCGAAGCAAAACTTATCAACAACAGAGTTTTAGTTCAGGCAAGAGCCATCGGTAAACAACTCTTCCTAGATTTTGATAACGAGCTAACCTGTCGAATTCATTTAGGTATTTATGGCAAGTGGCGTTTTACTTCTCAAAAAGATAAGGAGCTGCCTGGTCAAGTTAGAGCAAGATTTTTTACTAAAGAGTTCTTAGCTGATCTTCGTGGTCCAACTGTTTGTGAAGTTATCGATAGCAAATCAGTAAAACTGGTTGAAAAGCGATTAGGACCAGATCCAACCAACCCAGATCCTCGCAAGAAAGAGTTAGCCAGATTCGTTGATCGTGTTCAGAATTCGAAGAGTTCAATTGGTTTATTACTCATGAATCAGGATGTGGTTAGTGGCATAGGAAATGTTTATCGAGCAGAGTTACTCTTCCGAGCTGGCATTAGTCCGCATGTTTTAGGTCATGAACTAACAATCGAGCAGATTAAGTCCCTATGGGTTGATGCAGTGAAACTCATGAAAGTTGGGGTTGCTACCGGCTACATGATCACCAGGGATGAACTAGTTAAGAAGAATCCAAAGAAGGCTGATCGGAACTTTGTCTATAAGCGTGAAGGCGAGAAATGCCTTAGATGTGGGGCTTTGGTAGCGATTGAGATGATGAACAGCCGGAAGCTTTATTGGTGTCCTGGCTGCCAAATCTAGGCTATTTGGAGCGGATGACGGGGATCGAACCCGCGTCATCAGTTTGGAAAACTGAGGCTCTACCATTGAGCTACATCCGCATGACTGAGCATTTTCAGCGCAGATACATTCTATGGGTTAGGATAGCGGAGGTTGTTTTCTTCTGGAAATATTCAGTGAAAAACCACCGGGGTGTAGCGTAGTGGCTAGCGCGCCTGCTTTGGGAGCAGGATATCGCAGGTTCGAGTCCTGTCACCCCGACCATTTGTACATAAAAATCGGTTCACCTCGCCACGAAGGTGAACATTGCTCAGGAGACACCGTTGAAGATTAAAGTTGAACGCCTAACCCCAACCAGAGTTAAGTTGAACATCGAGGTGACTCCAGAAGAGTTTCGCCCATCCCTAGATCACGCTTACGAGCACATCGCTGAAACCGTTAACATCCCTGGTTTCCGTAAGGGCAAGATTCCTGCCGCAATCCTTGACCAAAGAGTTGGCCGTGGCGCTATCTTGGCTCACGCCATCAACGATGGTCTTGACAGCGTTTACCGTTCTGCTATCGAGCAGGAGAAGCTTCGCCCACTAGGTCAGCCTGCTGCTGAAGTGAAATCAACACCTGATGAGAAGACTTTCGCTGGCGATCTAGTTGTTGAAATCGAAGTTGAGGTTCGTCCTGAACTCAAACTCCCAGAATTCAAAGGTCTCAAAGTCAAGGTTGACACCATCAAGGTTGAAACTGCAGAAGTTGATGCTGAACTAGATCGTCTGCGTTCACGTTTTGGAACTCTTATTACTCTTGACCGTCCTGCTAAAAAAGGTGACTTCACTTCAATCGATTTGATAGCAACAGTTGATGGTGTTCAGATTGACCAGGCGCAGAACATCTCTTACGAGATTGGTAGCGACTCACTTGTTGATGGCATTGATGATGCTCTAGATACTTTGACTGCAGGGGAAACCACAACTTTCAAGAGCAATCTTGTTGGTGGCGACAAGTCAGGTCAAGAAGCAGAAATTACTGTGACCCTAAATGCTGTCAAGGAACGCGAACTTCCAGCTCTAGATGATGCTTGGGCTCAGATGGCTAGCGAGTTTGACACTGTTGCAGAACTTAAGGCATCCCTTGAAGATCAGATCAAGAAGAGTAAGTCATACACCCAAGGCCTTCAGGCTCGCGAACTACTAACTGAGCAGCTACTAACTCTTGTTGATGTTCCGGTATCCCTTGAACTTGTTAACGGAGATGTTGAAAGACATCTTGAGGGAGAGGGTCGTCAGGCTGATGATGCTCACCGTGCCGAAGTGCTAATCGAATCAACCAAGTCTTTCCAGGTTCAGATGTTGCTCGATGCAATTGCTGAAGCAGAGCAGCTTCGTGTCAACGAGAACGAGCTTCTTCAGTATCTAATCCAGGCCAGCCAGTCTTATGGCATGGAGCCTAACGAGTTCGTCAAGATTGTTGATGAGCAGGGTCAGATTCCTTCATTTGTGGCTGAGGTGGCTCGTCGTAAGGCGCTATCAGTGGTCCTTGAGGCAGCAGTTGTTACTGACAGCGATGGCAAGGCAGTCGATTTGGCTGAATTTGCTAAGACTGACGATGGCTTCACGCCAGAGAATCACTCAGGTCACGACCACGACTAAGCATTCTTAGCCTGTGGCGAACATGCGAATGTTTTCCTTGATTCCTCGGTTATCTTGATTAGGCAATAGAAGCAAATAAGAGGAGCTATAAATGGCTGAAAACATTCAGATGAATAACGTCTTTGATCGACTACTGAAAGATCGCATTATCTGGTTAGGCGATGACGTCAGAGATGACAACGCTAACGAGATATGCGCCAAGATGCTTCTACTAGCAGCTGAAGATTCAACTAAAGACATCTTCCTATACATCAACTCACCGGGTGGGTCGGTTACCGCTGGTATGGCTATCTATGACACCATGCAGTATGTGCCTAATGATGTTGTAACAGTTGGTATCGGTATGTGTGCTTCGATGGGTCAGTTCCTTTTGACCGCTGGTGCTAAAGGAAAAAGATTCCTAACTCCTAACACTCGAGTTTTATTGCACCAACCTTCAGGTGGTTTCGGTGGAACTGCTGCTGACATTCAGACTCAGGCTTCACTAATCATTGACATGAAGAAGGACTTAGCTGCAATCACAGCTCAACGAACAGGTAAGACTCTTGAGCAGGTTATGGCTGATGGTGATCGTGACCGTTGGTTCACCGCTCAAGAAGCTTTGGATTACGGTTTCGTTGATCACATTCAAGAATTTGCCGCAGTTGCAACTGGCGTAGGCAAGAAGTAAGGAAAATCAGAATGAATACAAATAACATGCCTGAATCCAGATACATTCTTCCTTCCTTCGAGGAGAGAACTCCTTACGGTTACCGTCACCTTGACCCATACACAAAGCTCTTTGAAGACAGAATCATTTTCCTAGGTGCTCAGGTTGATGACGTTTCAGCAGATGACGTTATGGCTCAGTTGCTAGTTCTTGAATCACAAGACCCAGATCGTGATATCACAATGTATATCAACTCACCTGGTGGATCTTTCACAGCGCTAACAGCTATCTATGACACCATGCAATACATCAAGCCACAGATTCAAACAGTTTGTTTGGGTCAAGCAGCATCTGCTGCTGCAGTGTTGCTTGCTGGTGGTGCACCAGGTAAGAGACTTGCTCTGCCTAACTCAACTATCTTGATTCACCAGCCGTCTTCTGGTGGCGGTGGACGTGGTCAGGCATCTGATATTGAAATTCAGGCTGCTGAGATCATGCGTATGCGTGTTTGGTTAGAAGAGACAATCGCTAAGCACTCAAACAAGTCAATTGAGGAAGTTAGCAAAGACATTGAGCGTGACAAGATTCTCACAGCTGCTCAAGCACTTGAATATGGTCTTATCGACCAGGTTCTTACTTCAAGAAAGTCCTAGTGCTCTTTAGGTAACTGCACTAACTAATAAGGGTTAGATTCCCAATAACCCTGTTAGCCTGATATCAACGTTTTGTGCGAAACGCCTCCGTTTTACTCAAGTTGAGGTCTTCTTGCGCACAGTCATCCGATTACTAGCTATCACAAGCATTGCCATTGGCATGCTTGCAGTTAGCGGCGTGACCAATGCTGCAACGCTGAACTCAGCGGTTCCTAAGCCTAAATATGTTTCTGCAACAGCCGGCAATGCTGCCGTGACTGTGAAATGGACTAAGGCAACCGGAACTAGTAAATATCGGATCAGTGGCTACCAAGTCACTGCAACTAAAGGCAGTTGGAAGAGTGTTAAAACTCTTGCCAGTTCTGTCACCTCGGTTAGATTCACCGGTTTGAGCAACAGTTCTCTTTATCGCTTCACAGTTGCAACCCTTAGCAGTAAATACGTTTCCACGGGAGTTGCTGTCTCGGCAACTCCTAAAGCTTCTCTGCTTGGTAATTCAGTTCTATTTGGTCAACCTGCTGACATGTTTTTAGGAGCTGCAGATCAACAGCTCTATGCCGTTGCGGCAGGTCCTGATGCAGTTTTCACAGCTCTTACTCCTAATACTTGTTCAATCATTGGAACCAAGGTTCACGCTAAAGCTCTTGGTGATTGCATCATTAGGGCTGTAGCACCAGCTAATGCCTTTTACCTGGCATCTGTTCCTATCGACCGCTTGTTATCTATTGGTGTTGAACCGGCACCAGTAGTTAAGACTCTGCTTTGGTCAGATGAGTTCAATGGCTTGCCGGGAGCAGAACCTAGTTCAAATAGATGGACTGCTGATTCAACCGATGGTTGTGGTGCTCCATATAACAACTGTGGTTGGGGTAATGGAGAAAGACAGTATTACCTCACAACTAAGAACAAGCAGGATGGTTCCAATCTTGGTGTTCTCAACATCCAAGCAACAAGACAAACTAACTCAACTAATTACAACTGTTACTTCGGTAAGTGTGAATGGTTAAGTGGAAAGATAACCACTTATAACAAGGTTGGTTTCACCTACGGCTATATGGAAACGAGAGCTAAGTTAGCTGCCGGGGATGGAGCATGGCCAGCGTTCTGGATGTTAGGTAGCAACATTGCAACTACTCCTTGGCCTGCTTGTGGCGAGCTAGACATTATGGAATTCAAGGGATCTGATCCGCAGATCACTTATGGAACTGTGCACTATGCAAATAGTGGTGGTGCTCATGAATACAAGGGCTCCACTAAAGACGCCATGGTCGATCTAACTGCCGATTATCACCGTTACGGCATGATGTGGAAATCCGATGAGATTACCTTCTTTCTGGATGACAACGTTGTATACAGCATGCGTAAATCTGATTCAGGTTTAACTAGATGGCCTTTTGGTCCTAATGCTCAGGGGCAAGACCCGAGCTTCTATGTAATTCTGAATTTAGCCATGGGTGGTCAGTTCGGTGGAAGTATCGATCCAACACTGACTCAATCAACGTTAAGTGTCGACTGGGTGCGTTATTACTCAATCGATGGGGTTGGAAAAGTAAATGCAAAATAATGAAACAACAATCGAAAGGCAGCACATGAACAAGAGATTGAGTAGATCAATCGTGGCAGCAGTTTCCTCAGTGGTTTTACTAGGAGCACTCGCCATCCAACCAGCTCAGGCTGCCGGCTATGTCGCGCCAGTAAATGGCTCATACGTTATGCGCTTGGTGTCTCCACTACCAGGAGCAACTAACAGCGTGAACCTAACTGCTGATGCCAAAGGTGACTGGGATCAGTTCTATGGCAAGGGTCTGAACGCGTTCATTATGTACGCCGATGTTAAAGGCGATGTCTCACTGACTTATAAATACACCAACGCTGCAGGTGTTGCTATTACCAATGCGACTGTTTATTTGATTGTGAACAAGAAGTATTCATGTAGCAAGACAACTTTCTCGACCACTATGGGAACCAACTACCCTGGTAGCAATAGACCTAACACGAGCTCTATCGTTCGTGACTGGTGTGGCGATCAGCCTGCCATGGGTGCTGGTGAAACAGCAATCATCGGTAGAACTGATTCATTCGGTAAAGCTACCTTCACAATGAAGAACTGGAACCTCTCAGGTGAGCAGTATCCATCAGCTCTAAACAAAATGAACCAGTACTCTAAGGGCATTCCTTGTGGCGATGACACCATGTGTATGCAGACCACGCTTGCACCTAGCATGTCCGCTCATCCAAGCGAATCGGCTGAGCGAGGCGAAGACAAAGACTTGTTGTTCTTGCACTTTGTGAACCCGAAGCTAACTGCATTGAACCCAACTCAGAAGGTAAAAGCTGGAACTGCTAAGAAACTTAGCTTCAAGCTAACCAACCTTGCTGGAGTAGTAGTTAAGGGCACCACCGTTACTTTCGAGTCCTATGGTGAAGGCGATGATGTTACCGAGTGGTCTGAAGTTTCAGATAAAGATGGTCTAGTCTCAACAACACTTAAGGCACCTAAGGGAACTTTAGGTCTTCAGGTAATTAGAGCCAAGGTCTATGGCGCTAACAAGGGAACCGACGCAAAGATTTACTGGATCAAGTAAGTATTTATAGCAAGGAGCCAGATAGGTATTGACCTATCTGGCTCTTTCGCTTTCCTGCTCTGGCTTGCCTGCAGGGCTTTGTCGTTGAGTTTATGTAGGCTTTTGACATGACTCGACTAAGCGAATCAGGAGATATGCTCAAGTGCAACTTCTGTTCTAAGACACAGAAGCAAGTGCTAAAGCTTATTGCTGGCCCTGGCGTATACATCTGTAATGAATGTATCGGTCTGTGTAACGAGATCATTGAAGAAGAAATGGGCAAGCCTTCTAAGGTTGCCGAAGACTTTGAACTACCTAGACCTAAAGAAATCTTTGCTTTCTTGGACGAATACGTAATTGGTCAGACCCAAGCCAAGAAGGCTCTTTCAGTTGCCGTTTACAACCACTACAAGCGGATTCGTTCAACGGGCACTCTAACTACCTCTGGTAAAGCACATGATGCAATCGAGATTGCTAAGTCAAACATTTTGATGGTTGGCCCTACCGGTTGCGGTAAGACCTACCTTGCTCAAACCTTGGCTAAACGCCTAAATGTTCCTTTTGCTGTTGCTGACGCAACCTCACTAACCGAGGCTGGCTACGTCGGTGAAGATGTTGAAAACATCTTGCTGAAGCTTTACCAGGCAGCTGATGGCGATGTGAAGAGAGCTGAACACGGCATTATTTACATTGATGAGATTGACAAGATCTCTCGCAAAGCTGAGAACCCTTCAATTACCAGAGACGTTTCTGGTGAAGGTGTTCAGCAAGCGCTATTGAAGATTCTTGAAGGAACTATCGCTTCTATTCCACCGCAGGGTGGCCGTAAGCACCCACAGCAAGAGTTCATCCAGATGGATACCACCAACATTCTCTTTATTGTTGCTGGCGCTTTTGCTGGATTGGAAACAATCGTTCAGGGTCGCATTGGTAAAAAGGGTATTGGTTTTGGTGCAGACATCCGCAACAAGGATGATGAGACAGACATCTTTACCCAGGTTCAATCTGAAGATCTTCGTAAGTTTGGTTTGATTCCTGAATTCATCGGTCGTCTTCCAGTAATAGCTGCGGTGACACCGTTGGATAAGTCAGCGCTCATTCAGATCTTGGTTGAGCCAAAGAACGCTTTGGTCAAACAGTATCAGCGCATGTTCGAGATTGATGGTTTCGAACTTGAATTTGATACTGAAGCTTTAGAGATGATTGCTGAAGAAGCCATCAAGCGTGATACCGGTGCGAGAGGACTTCGTTCAATCCTTGAAGACATTCTTGGACCGATCATGTTTGAGATTCCAGGCAGTGCTGCTCAAGGAATTGTCAAGATCACTAAAGCTGTTGTTCAAGGTTTAGAGCAACCAGCTATCGTTCCTTTCAAGTCTTCAAGACAAGAAAAGTCGGCTTAGTAATTGTCATCTGGCCAAGCTCTCGGGCTTAGAGCCCCAATCATTGCTGGAGCAGTTGCCAGCATCACTGGAACAGCTGCAACAACAGCAATCTTTCTAAGCGCATTCGTCGCCATAGGGGCTACCAAAGAGCAAACCATATCAATGGTCGCCATCATGCTGGTCTTCTATGGAGCGCTCTCAATCTTTCTTAGCTGGCGTCACAAGATGCCGCTGTCAGTTGTCTGGTCAACCCCAGGAGCTGCATTATTAGCTGGCGCATCTCTAACAGGTGTCGGTTTTGCAAATGTAATGGGCGGCATTCTGATTACCGGCTTACTTTTGGCGCTAACTGGTTTATGGCCGAAGCTAGGGGAGTTAGTTTCTAGAATCCCTAAATCAATAGCCAGCGCGATGCTAGCTGGCGTCATATTTAATTTCTGCGCAGCACCTTTTATTTCAAGCGCTCAATATCCAATGCTTGTATTGCCAGTAATACTGGTGTGGATATTGCTTTACTGGTTAGCACCACTTTGGGCGTCTCCTGTTGCCATTGTTTTAGCTTTCACTCTGATTGGTGTCAATCAAGGACTCTCGGTTAGCGCATCCGATTGGCTTATCGGAATCAACATGGTGCAACCAGAATTCAGTATTGCCAGTGTGTTCACAATCGCCTTGCCACTTTATTTAGTGGCAATGGCATCGCAGAATATCCCAGGCATAGCTATCATGAAATCCTTTGGCTATGAAGTGCCGTTTAGATCATCACTTGTTACAACCGGCCTTGGCACCGTTGTTGCGTCATTCTTCGGTGGTTTTGTAATGAACCTCGCCGCCATAACAGCAGCACTAAATGCTAATCAGCAGGCCCATAAAGATCCAACTAAACGCTGGATAGCTTCAGTTAGCGGCGGTCTTGTTTATTGGGTGTTTGCTGTCTTTGCAGGTGTTGCGGTGGCCTTTGTTTATCAGACTCCAAGAGGACTTTTGCTTGCTGCTAGCGGTTTGGCGTTACTGCCAACAATCGTGAACTCTTTCAATGTAATGGTTGAAACAGCAGAGCAGAGATTGCCTGCCGTTAT
>CAILDA010000072.1 GCA_903832875.1 uncultured Micrococcales bacterium
GCTAGCAAAGATAGGTAACGCGACGGTCTTAGGTAGTAATTCACCTTCAAGTTTTTCGTTACGTAATGCTCGACCTAAAAAGATTCGACGGTAAAGGTGAGTACCTTTAGCTGACTTCTTATCGTGTTCGTGTCTTGTTTCAGGCATACCTATTAACCTACTTCTTTACCTTCTCGCCGTGCTGATGCTGGGAGAGTCTAAATGTTGCAATAAAGCCAAGAGCTAGGAAGACAGCCGCTGCTAGGGCAGAGAACCTAGTGCCATCGGTGAAAGCATCTTTAGCAGCCTGGATAATCGACTCTGGCACGTAATTAGCCTCCATGCCTTGGATAGACCCACCGGCAGATTCAACAACAGAGGTGGTTAGGCCATCAGCAATGCCCTGAGGAACGCCAAGATCAGCTAACTTAGCCTGCATGCTTGACTGCAACTGAGTGAACAGAACGGTTCCCAGAACAGCGATTCCAAGAGCTGAACCAATCTGGCGAACAGTGCTCTGTGAGCCTGAAGCCTGACCGATCTTGTCCATAGAAACATCAACCATGATCACACCGGTTAGCTGAGCTGTTGCCAGGCCAATTCCGATTCCATAGATAAATAGGCAAGGAGCAATGGGTCCCCAACCAACCTGGTCATTGGCAAATAGAGCAACACCGATAACACCAAGAAGTTCCAGCCCAACACCAATTCGAACTGCCATAGCTGGGGCTAGCTTGCCGCTAAGAGCGCCACCAACACCAGATGCGAGGAATGCTCCACCGGCTAACCAAAGTAGAGCAAGGCCTGAGTCAATTGGAGATAGACCTAGAACGTTCTGTAACCAAAGCGGAATAGCAAAGAGAATTCCAAACTCGCCCATAGAAATAATCAATGCAGCAAGTGAACCATTTCTAAATGAAGTTACCTTGAAAAGATTTAGATCAAGTAGCACTGGCTTGTGAGCGTGCTCTCGTGCTCTTTCCCAATAGAAGAACAGCACACCAAAGACAACAGATAAACCAAGAGCGACAGGGATAACTGAGAAGCCAGGGTCACCCCAAGACCAATCACCAATAGAGAATTCCTTGTTGACACTCCACCAACCGTAGTTACGTCCTTCGATAAGACCGAAGACCAAAGTAAGGAAAAGACCGACAGATAGCAGTGCACCTAGGACATCAGGTGCACCTGATCTTTGTTCGACTTTAGATTCATTCACAAAAAGCAGAAGACCAGCGACAATTAGCAGACCTATTGGCAGGTTGATGTTGAAAGCTAAACGCCAACCATCATCACCAAAGCTAGTTGCAAGCCAACCACCAAGAACAGGACCTAGGGCTACCATTCCACCGATGGTCGAACCCCAAACAGCAAATGCAATTCCTCGCTCTTTACCTTGGAAGTTAGCGTTGACCAGAGACAGAGTTGTTGGTAGCACCATTGAGCCACCGAAGCCTTGAACGATACGAGCAAGAATCATCTGCGTTGCATCGTTTGAATAACCTGCCCAAACAGAGGCGGCAATAAAAATGACGATACCGATAACCAAGAGCCGTCTTCGACCCAGACGGTCAGCTACCGATCCCCAGACCAACAGCAAGGCGGCAAAGACTAGAACGTAGCTCTCCTGAACCCACTGGACCTCATTTGATGAGATGTGTAAGGCATCGATGATCTTAGGGAAGATGGTGTTGACGATAGTTCCATCAATAATGACGATTGAGATAGCCATCGAGATAAAGACGAGACCGATCCAGCGAAAACGGGCGAGAATTGCCATGTCAGATAATGCTTTCTGTTTGTGTAACTGCAGCTTTGCAGCAGGGCTAAAAACCCTAGACAAGCCTAACCATCTAAGCCCTGATACCCTGTGAAAAATGAACAAAGGTAGCAAGTGATCAAGTATTTAGGCTCGAAAAGGACCCTGGTTGGTGTCCTAGGCGCTATTGCTACCGCCTCCGAGGCTAAGACCGCTGTTGACCTATTTACTGGGACAACCAGGGTCGCCCAAGAGTTCAAAAGGAACGGTTTAGAGGTCATTGCTAGCGATGCAGCAACCTATAGTGATGTGTTAGCTAGGTGCTACATCGAAACAGATGCCAATGAAGTTGACCTAGTGGCTCTGCAATCAAAGATTGACTACCTCAATGGGCTACCTGACCTCAGAGGTTATGTCACAGAACACTTCTGTGAAGATGCTAGGTTCTTTCAACCCAAGAATGGTTTACGAATAGATGCAATTCGTGAAGAACTGGACAAGAATTTCAAATCGGATAAAGACTTCAACATCCTGCTAACCGCTTTGATGCTAGCTGCCGACAAGGTCGATAGCACAACAGGTCAACACATGGCATACCTAAAGAACTGGTCACATCGAGCAGGAAACGATCTTGAACTAAAAGTTCCAGACTTACTGCCAGGTAAGGGTAAGAGTGTCTTAGGTCTTGCAGAAGAAGTTGTTTCTGAATTACCTGAAGTGGATTTGTTTTATATGGACCCGCCATATAACCAACATCGATACTTCACTAACTATCACATCTGGGAGACCTTAGTTAGATGGGATAAACCGCCGGTTTATGGCATTGCAATGAAGAGATTAGATAGCAGGTCGCCGCAAACTCATTCAGTTTTCAACAAAAGAAAGCTAATGCCAGCAGCTTTCAAAGATGTGATTACTAAAGCTAAATGTAAGACTCTCGTGGTTTCTTATAACGATGAGTCTTGGGTTGAACCAATAGATATTGCTGAAGCAATTCTTGGAGCGGGTCATGAAAGTGTTGCATCACTGGAATTTGATTACAAGAGATACATCGGTTCACAGATAGGTATCTATAACAAGGCTGGCACCAAGGTTGGGGTTAAAGGTAAGCGGCTAAATAAAGAATTGATTTTTATCGCCGGGGATACTTCAAGAGTTGAAGCGATTGAAGAAATGGTGGCTGGACGCGGGATTGAACCGCGGACCTAACGATTTTCAGTCGTTCGCTCTACCAACTGAGCTACCCAGCCTCAACCTAGATCAGGCTGAGCGATGTTTATATCGCAGCGATCCTGACGAGACTTGAACTCGCGACCTCCGCCGTGACAGGGCGGCGCGCTAACCAACTGCGCTACAGGACCAAAAGTACTTTTCAAACACCTTCGCTTGGTGACCCCAACGGGATTCGAACCCGTGCTACTGCCGTGAAAGGGCAGCGTCCTAGGCCACTAAACGATGGGGCCGTCAAAGCGATGGAGCTTAAAGAGAGCACCAAGGGTCAAGGTTACTTGCTCTAAGGAGGTTAATGCAACCTCACAAATAGGCCGTTCGATGTTAGTTTAGAAATACTTACGACATCTAGGAGGTGGATTAGCTGTGAAGACCCTACGTTCACGCTTTCTTGCCCTATTTGTCATAGGTGGGCTGGTTTTTGGAGGTCTTAACGTCGAGTCAGCCTTCGCCAAGAAGCCTTACCCTTCCGCTCAGGAAGTGGAAAACGCACGTAAGAATGCCGCCCGTAAAAAGGCCATGATCAAGCGTTTGCAGACCATCATCACAGACCTAACCGCTGAGCAGGTTGGCCTTGAGCGTGTGGCCATGATCAAGGCAGAGAAATACAACCAGGCTAAGGACGAAGAAGATGCAGTCGCTGCCAAAGTTGAGCTATTGCAGGCTAAAGTCAATGCCGCCACCGCTGAAGCTAAGCAGGCTAAACAGCAGTTAGCTGAGATTGCTAGCCAGATGTGGCGTAACGGTGCCGCCGGAACATCGCTTAGCTTGTTTCTAAATTCTCAAAAAGCTGGCAATCTTCTTTATCAATTAGGTGCCCAAGAAAAGATTGCTCAATCAAGCGATCAGATTTATAAATCAGCTATCCAAAGACAGCAGTATGCCAAATCTCTTGAAGATCAACTAAAAGCTGCTAAAGAAGAATTAGCAGCTAAGACCGCTATAGCCGAAGATGCTTTAGCTGCAGCCAGAAATGCAGCCGATGAACTTCAAGCAAAAGTTGATGAACAAAAAAGACTCAATAGAACTTTTGTTGCCCAATTGGCAGCCCTTGAGAATATTTCCTATTCGTTAGAACAACAGCGTATTCAAGGACTAATCGATGAACAACGTCAGAACACTGGAACTGGTCCAATCGATGCGCCTAGCCTCTATGAAGTTGGACCACCTGATACCAACAA
>CAILDA010000073.1 GCA_903832875.1 uncultured Micrococcales bacterium
CTCGTAGGGCATGGGCCAAGGAGAGGGTCAAACCGGAAGAGGATAACTTCTTTACAAAAAAGAAATTATCTCTATACTCGAAACTAGGTTCAGTTTCGGAAATTACTCTTCCGATTAGATCCTCGTCAAGAGGTCAAACAATTACCCCGGTTGCTGCCGGGGTTTTTGTTTAACTGCTGGCTTAGACAGGCCATGCGTCTGCTAGCAGAAGTATTCTTTATGAAAATAAAATTCTCTGCTGAGCTTATAAACAGGTTGATGGCTAAGACATCTTGTTGGTAGGTAGTCTTTGATTATGATTCCTCAACGCAAACTAGGTCCTCACTCTGTCTCTGCAATTGGCATGGGTTGTATGCCGCTGTCGTTTCCTCAAGACCGAGACCCAGATCTGATTAATGACCCTGAACGTGCAATTGCTGTAATTCATGCAGCTCTCGATGCAGGGATTACTCTTTTGGACACTGCTGACATCTATGCCCCTACTTGGAACACCATGGGGTATAACGAGATTCTTGTGGGCAAGGCATTTCATAGTTGGAATGGAACTCCTGAACAAAAATCAAAAGTTGTGCTTGCAACTAAAGCAGGCATTACTCGAGAAGACAACGGTTCAATGTTCGGTCATTCCGGCAGGAATGCATCAAGACACTACCTATATAGAGCAGTCGAAGCGTCAGCTGCCAAAATGGGTCTTTCACAAATCCCACTTTGGCAGCATCACAGAACTGATCCAGCTATTTCTTATGAAGAACAGTTTAATAACGTGATGACACTAAAAGAACACGGCTACGTAGCCGAGATTGGCTTGAGTAATGTTAATGCCCAGATGCTCAGGTTTGCGATAAAAGCAGGTGGAACACCAGCTCAGGGTGGCATCATCTCAGTGCAAAATGAATACAGTCCTAATTACCAGCATTGGGCTGATGTCATAGAAATATGTAACGAATACGAAATCGCATTTTTACCTTGGTCACCACTTGGTGGTGGTGGAAACTTCAAGCGTCTTTCATCTGGCGAGATTGGTGCATTCGCTTCAATGGCCGAACAAAAAGGCGTTTCTGCATATGCCCTTGCAATTGCTTGGCACCTGAACCAATTTCCAACCGCTATTCCTATCCCTGGTGCATCTAAAGCTAGCTCCATTCTGGATTCATTAAAAGGTATTGAAATAGAGCTTTCCAAGGATGAGATCCATGCACTCAATCAGAGTTGTCCAACGGATACTCCAATTAATGATGAGTTACTGGATATCGCAAAGCTGAGCCAATAGACGGCGACTTTAGCTTTTAGGTGACTTTGTGCGCTTAGCTCTTAGCAACATGATCAGGCCGATTATAAAAACAACTAAGCCAATCGGTACGGTCAGCAAAATGAAATATGCCAATGCACCGGCGCTGCAGTTCGGAGCAACCGCGCATTCGGGAGAAATGCGGACTCCAATCGCTGCAACTATCAGTGGAGAAACTGCAAAGAGGGGTGCTAAGCACATAAGAACTAAAGGGGCTGTCTTACTTTTCTGGACGGGCTTGTTGGTCATTTGTCCCTAACTACATAGTTGGTACCTTAAGCCTTAGTGTAGGTGAGGTCTCAAGGAAAGGGTCGAACTGGAAGACGCTGAGCTCAGATTGATAAGTCAGACTACTCTCAGGTTGGGGGTTATAAATATCCAATTGATTCTTTCAAACCTAGTATTGACCTATGAAGGTAAAAACAATTGGTTTCGTAACTGCAGTTCTACTGGCTTTGGCGGCATTCTCAGCACCTAGTCTCTCTAGCCCTGCTACTGCAAGTACTAGCTATTTCACAGTGACCTTCGATGCTAACGGTGGTTCAGGGGTAATGCCTAAGCAAGCAATACCTGCTAAAGGTAAGGCCCTCCTTTCAGTCAAATACGTCAGAGACTCTCACCGCTTTATTGGCTGGTCTATTAATAAGACGGGTGTTGTCAAATACCTAAACACTTCAGTTATCAAACCTAAGAGCAAATTAACTCTCTATGCCCAGTGGAAGACAACAGTTACTAAACCTGTTTTGCTTGGCTATCAACTGGGCAAGCTGCTGTGGTCTGATTCTTTTAGTGGATCTAGTGGCACTCTAATTGACAGCACCAACTGGACGGCTAGGTACTGCGGTCACTCAAACGACAACGGCGGTGGAACCTGCCACAACTCAGAAAAGCAGTGGTACACACCAGACGCTATTCGCCTTGACGGCACCGCTCAAGGAAATGCTGTTATCACTTCAAAGAAAGTAACAGTTGCACCTACTGACGCAGGTAGCTGTTTGTCAGCACCTTGTAGCTTTACCAGTGGTCGGTTTGACACTCAAAAGAAAGTTTCCTTCAAATACGGATACATCGAAACTCGAATCAAGATGCCTGCCGGCGGAGCTAACTGGCCAGCGTTCTGGGCCCTTGGAGACTCAATGTCAGATGTTGGTTGGCCTTTGGCTGGGGAGATAGATATCGCTGAGCAAGGTGGGAACCTACCCATGAGGAACTCAGCGGCAGTCCACTTTTCAAAAACTAATCAGGCAACTTGCTGTGGTAATCATGACTACGTTGTCGGTGAAGAAAAGAACGTCACAAACTATCAAGCAGACTTCCATACCTATGGGCTGGCTTGGTTACCGGATCGACTTGAGTTCTACGTCGACAGGGAAGTGTTCTGGACTGTAACCCCAACCAATGTGCAAGGGTACTGGGTATTCAACAAGCCGTTCTTCTTGATTTTGAATAACGCTGTTGGTGGTTCAGCTGGTTTCGGCGGAAACTACACGGGATGGTCTGAAAGTAAGACAATCATTGATTATGTTCGCGCCTGGGAGTTAAACGGACAGGGTTCTGTAGTTAAGAAACCTTAGGGAAAGAATTTCAAAATGTCCATAAAAGTTCGCCAGATTACAGACCAAGACAAAGCAGCTTGGCTATCTCTATACCTTGCCTATCTAAAGTTCTATGAGAGCGCACCTGATGAATATTCAACCGAATTACTTTGGTCTCGTCTAACCAAACAAGACCCAGAGATTCATGGCTTAGTAGCCGAGGTTGACGGTCTAGTTGTTGGTATCTGTCACTTTCACTACCAACTAACAACCTGGTCTAAAACTTGGCACTGTTATCTAGAAGATCTTTATGTTGATGAAAGCTCAAGAGGTAAAGGTGTTGCACCTGCTCTTATCGCTGAAGTAAAGAAGCTAGCTCTTGAACACAAGTGTTCAGAGCTCTTCTGGATAACTAAAGAAAGCAATACAGTTGCCAGAAAACTTTACGACAAGGTTGCAACTAAAAGTGATTTTGTTCGCTACGAAATCTTGCTTGAAGAATAGTTAAGAGAGAAAATAGTGAGGTGAGCCCTGACCCTTTCAGGCCAGAGCTCACTGGTTTTACCTGGACCAAATGGTTTCGATAATCTCAATGATTATCTTCACCACAAGTAGGACCAGATCAACAATCTGACTGAAAGTCACCTTGTCTCTCCTCTCGTAGGGCATGGGCCAAGGAGAGGGTCAAACCGGAAGAGGATAACTTCTTTACAAAAAAGAAATTATCTCTATACTCGAAACTAGGTTCAGTTTCGGAAATTACTCTTCCGATTAGATCCTCGTCAA
>CAILDA010000074.1 GCA_903832875.1 uncultured Micrococcales bacterium
GTTCAAGCCATCTATGATGAGTTCGCTAAGACCTACGATGAACATTACGCCTCAAAAGCTTTCCAAGAAGAAGATGTAGATCTATTCAAGATTCTCTCTCCCTGGGTCAAAGGCAAAGTGCTGGACTTGGGTTGTGGAACTGGGCTGACTCTTTCTTATAACAACATCCCAGCTGAAGATTATTTAGGCGTTGATCCAAGTGCTGGAATGCTTGAGAAACTAACAGCCAAGTTCCCGCACCACAAAAGTGTTAACTCAACTTTTGAAGAGTGGGACAAGGCTAACCCTGAAGGTGACTTCGATAGCATCCTCGCTCTTTATGGAGCACCCTCTTACTTCGATAAAGAGTCCTATGGCAGGGTCTTAGAAAGACTTAGCCCTAAAGGCCACTATTTCCTGATGTTCTATAAACCGGGCTACTTCCCAGCCCATATCTATACCCCAGAGGACATCGAGGCTGCTAAGGCCAGGATTGATTATGACCTAATCAATTCGACCTTTGAGACCACCTTTATCTTCACTAGTTACCTGGTGGCTACCAACATTCCTAAAGAGTTCTTACCGCTAAGTAACAGATCGTAAAGTTAGAAAAAAGCCCCTAAAAAAAGGGGACAATAGTCATATCTTGCAAACCCCTAAACCTAAGGAGTTCCTAATGGCAACAAAGAAAAACCTTTTGCGCACACTTGCAGCTACTGCTGCTGTGTTGCTAGCAACCACCCTGGCAGCATGTTCAGGAACAAGCGTTTCAGGTGACACCATCACCGCAGGCAAGCTAACTATCGGAACTGGTAACCCGGCTTACGAGCCTTGGGTTGTTGGCGATGCACCTGAATCAGGCGAAGGCTTTGAAGCTGCAGTTGCTTACGCAGTTGCAGAGAAGCTTGGCTTCAAGAGTGAAGACGTAATCTGGGTCAGAACAACTTTTGATGAAGCGATTGCACCCGGATCTAAGAACTTTGATTTCAACTTGCAGCAATACTCAATCACTGATGAGCGTAAAGCTAACGTAGATTTCTCATCTGCTTACTATGAGACAGCACAGGTTGTTGTGACAGTTGCTACTTCTCCTGCAGCATCTGCTACCAGCATTGCTGATCTAAAGGGTTACCTATTAGGTGCAGCAACTGGAACAACTTCATACGATGCTATTGGTTCAGTTATTAAGCCAACCCAGAAAGCTCAGGCATTCAACTCAAACGATGATGCTAAAGCAGCGCTTACTAACGGTCAGGTTGATGCAATTGTTCTTGACCTACCAACAGCTCTCTATGCTTCATGCTGTGAACTTGATGGCGGCAAGATTGTTGGTCAGTTGCCAACAGCAGCTAAGGGTGACCAGTTCGGTCTTGTCCTAGACAAGGGTTCAAAGCTAACAGCTGCTGTTACCAAGGCTCTTGATGAGTTACGTGCAGATGGAACTCTAGCGAAGCTTGAGGAAAAGTGGCTAACAGCTGACGCTGGTGTGCCAGTGCTCAAGTAGATTTGACGTATGTCTAATACGAAAGCCCGTCAGGGTCAGCCAAGTGAAATTGAGCTGAACCGACGGGCTTTTCGTAAATCTAGGAAACAGAAGTCCACTCTGGTTGCAGTTCTTAGCACCATTGGCTTTGCAATTGTTGCTTGGCTCTCACTAGTCAATACGCCTGGTTGGGATCGTGTTCAACAAAGCTTCTTTGACTACGACACAGCAGTTAAGGCTTTGCCTCATGTATTAGATGGCTTGTTACTAAACCTCAGAGTGTTGTTCTTCTCAGCGATTGGTGTTTTAGTTTTTGGTTTAGCTTTAGCATTACTTAGAACGCTTAGAGCCCCTATCTTCACACCTATCAGGTTGTTGGTTAGAGGCTATGTTGATCTCTTTAGAGGATTACCGCTAATCATTGTTTTGTATTTAGTTGGTTTTGGTATTCCTGGTTTACGGCTTGAATTCTTAGGCAGAATACCTGCTGAAGTTCTTGGAACCACTGCTCTGATTCTTACTTACTCCGCTTATGTTGCTGAAGTATTTAGAGCTGGTATTGAAGCAGTTCATCCTTCCCAGCGTTTAGCTGCTAGATCTCTTGGACTTACCTATGCACAGTCAATGAGATTGGTTGTATTGCCTCAGGCTTTTCGTAAGGTAGCTCCGCCTCTGATGAATGATTTTGTTTCATTACAAAAAGATGTTGGTCTGATTTCTGTCCTAGGTGCTGTTGATGCGGTTCGAGGAGCTCAGATTGAGGTTGCTCACTTTGCTAACTTCACACCTTATGTAATAGCTGGTCTGCTGTTCGTATTACTGGCTATTCCAACAGTGCGATTGGCAGATTATGTAACTGGAAGATTGGCCAAGCGTGAGCAGGCAGGTGGTGTCCTGTGAGTGAATTAGGACCAATGATCCTGAATGTCAAAGGATTACATAAAAGCTTTGAAGATAAAGACGTTCTAAAAGGTATTGATTTAGAACTATATAGAGGTCAGATTGTTGCCCTTATTGGTTCCTCTGGTTCAGGTAAATCAACACTGCTTCGATGTGTGAACTTGCTTGAAGAGATTAGTGATGGCCAGATCTTCCTAAACGATGAAGACATCTCTGAACCAACCATCAACCAAGATGAGGTAAGACGCCAGATTGGTCTGGTATTCCAGGCATACAATCTATTTGCTCACCTCTCTATTGAAGAGAACATCACCTTAGCTCTTAGACATGTTAAAGGTCTTTCAACCGCTGAGGCTAAAGCTAAAGCTCTAGCTTTGCTTGATCGAATTGGCTTAGCCGATAAAGCAGATGAGTATCCAGATAAGTTATCGGGTGGTCAGCAACAAAGAACAGCAATCATGAGAGCTGTTGCCCTGGAACCAACCTTGCTCCTGTTGGATGAAGTAACCAGTGCACTTGATCCTGAACTTGTTGGTGAAGTACTGGAACTTATTAGAGATCTAAAAGCCGGTGGAACATCTATCTTGATGGCAACCCATGAGTTGACCTTTGCAAGAGATGTTGCTGACTGGGTGGTCTTCTTAGATGGCGGGGTCATCATTGAAGAAGGTCCAGCTAAAGAGTTCTTCGGTAACCCACAGAACCCTAGAACCATCGAGTTTCTACAACGCCTGCGCCGCAGAGCAGGGGATGCCTAAGCCTAATAGGTAGGCTGGTTAGGTAACCAAAGACGGTTACCTGAAATGAAATTTAGGTTGTGAAATAAATGCGCATTCTTCTAGTTGGCGCTGGTGGCGTTGGAGATGCAGTTGCAAAGATAGCGGCTACGCGTAGCTTCTATGAAACTTTCGTAGTCAGTGACTACGACCAAGCAAGAGCAGATAAGACTATTGCTTGGATTCAAAACAAATACGGTGATGATGTTGCCGCTAAATTCCAATCAGCAAAGATTGATGCATCTAATGCAGCACAGGTCGCGGCCCTTATTACCGAGCACAAGGCCGACTATGTAATCAACGGTGTTGAGCCTAAGTTCGTACCAACTATCTTCGCTGCTTGTTATACAGCAGGAGCTAACTATCTTGATATGGCACTTAGCCTCAGTGAAGCTCATGAGCATGATCCTTTCCACAAAACCGGAATCAAACTAGGTGATGCTCAATATGCTTTGCATGAGCAGTGGCAACGAGCGGGCAAGCTAGCTCTTGTTGGTATCGGTGTTGAGCCTGGCATGAGCAACATCTTTGTGCGTTATGCAGCAGATCACCTATTCAGTGAAATTGATGAAGCATCTATCAAAGATGGCGGCAATCTGGTTGTCACCGATGAGCATGGCAAAGAAATCTTTGCACCATCATTTTCTATTTGGACCACTATTGAAGAATGTCTAAACCCACCAACTCTTTATGAAACAAAGAAGGGTTGGTTCACCACTGAACCTTTCAGCGAGCCAGAGATCTTTGAGTTCCCTGAAGGTATCGGTGCTGTTGAGTGTGTGAACATTGAGCACGAAGAAATCACCATGCTCCCTAGAACCATGAAGCTAGGAAGAGTTAGCTTCAAGTATGGTTTGGGCTCAGATTTCATTGGAGTGCTAAAGACTCTGCACCGTCTTGGATTAGATGCAACCAAGCCTGTTCGAGTTCGTTCAGCGCAAGGTCCAGTTGAAGTGGCCCCTCGAGATGTTGTTGTCTCTGTTTTGCCAGATCCAGCATCGATTGGTCCTCGCATGACAGGTAAGACCTGTGCTGGTGTTCTAGTTACAGGTAAGAGTAAAGATGGAACAGCAAGAGCAACATATATCTACCACGTAGCTGATAACGCTGAAACTATGGCTCAGATTGAAGCTCAGGCAGTTGTTGCTCAAACTGCTTTCAACCCTTTGATTGCTCTAGAACTTATTGCCAACGGCATCTGGGAAGGTGTTGGAGTTATGGGGCCAGAAGAATTTGACCCTAAGCCATTCTTAGATCTCATGAGCTCTTCAACTGGATACAACCAGAAGTGGGTTGCTCAAGAGCGTCTAGCATCTTCACCACTTAGACACCCGTAAGCCATGACCACTAAAGACTTTGACGTTGTAATTATCGGCTCTGGCTTTGGTGGATCTATTGCGGCTCTTAGGCTTACCGAAAAGGGATATAAAGTCCTGGTCATTGAAGCAGGGGCTAGATTCAAAGATGATGATTTTGCTAAAACATCTTGGAATCTAAAGAAGTTCCTGTTCTTTCCAAGGTTTGGGCTTAAAGGTATTCAACGTATTGATCTATTACGCAATGTGATGGTCATGTCAGGTGCCGGTGTTGGCGGTGGCTCTCTGGTCTATGCCAATACTTTGTATCGACCACCAACAAGTTTCTATAAAACAGGAACCTGGTCAGGCATGTGTGACTGGGAGAAGGAACTAGCTCCTTACTACGCTCAAGCAGAACGCATGCTTGGTGTTGAAACTAATCCTTATCTAAGTTCAAGTGATACTGAACTTAGAAAAGCTGCAGACAAGCTCGGTTATGGCGATACCTTCAAGATGGCTGAACTTGGTATTTACTTTGGTGAATCAGGTAAGACAGTTCAAGATCCATACTTTGGAGGTATTGGACCAGAGCGAACCGGTTGCATCAACTGTGGTGAGTGTATGACTGGTTGCCGTCATGGCGCTAAGAACACTTTGGTAAAGAACTACCTGTATCTAGCTGAATCTGCTGGAGCACAGGTTATTGCTAAGACTACGGTTACCGACATCATTGATAGTTCTGATGGTTATGTAATTACGACTCGTGGCAGTGGCTCAACCGGCTGGTTGAAGACTAGAAGAATCACTGCTGATCAGGTTGTTGTTGCAGCTGGTGCTCTAGGAACAGCGAAGCTGTTGCATAGAACAAGAAGCAATGGACACCTTCAGGGATTGAGTTCAAAGCTTGGCTATTTGAGTAGGACTAATAGCGAATCGCTCTTGGGTGTTGTTGCTAAA
>CAILDA010000075.1 GCA_903832875.1 uncultured Micrococcales bacterium
ACTATGGGGATGGCCCAGAACCTCATGGAAATTTTCACTGAGGTGATAATCGCACCTGGCTATGAACTTGAAGCGCTTCGCCTTTTGATTCAAAAGAAGAAGAATCTTCGAATTCTTGAATTACCTAAGAACTACTCTCGTGAGACAAATGAAATTAGACAAGTCTCCGGTGGATTCCTAGTTCAAGAGGCAGATAGCTTTGATAACTTCTCTTCAACTAACTGGAAGTTAGTATCTGGGGCTAAGCCAGATCCTGCAACTATGACCGATCTTGAGTTTGCTTGGCGTGCGGTTAGAGCTGTGAAATCTAATGGAATTTTGCTTGCTAAAGAAGGAGCTTCAATTGGTGTTGGCATGGGGCAAGTCAACCGAGTTGATTCTTGTAAGTTAGCCGTTAGCAGAGGAGATCTTCGAGTTACTGGATCTGTTGCAGCCAGTGATGCGTTCTTCCCATTCGCCGATGGATTACAAGTACTCATTGATGCAGGAGTTAAGGCTGTTGTTCAGCCTGGTGGTTCAGTTAGAGATGAAGAAGTTATTGCTGCAGCTAAAGCGGCAAATCTCACCATGTTCTTTACTGGTGAGCGCCACTTCTATCACTAGAGGTTAGCTATATCTGCTTGCTTAGCTCTTACAGCTTCAGCAGCAACTTTTAGTGCTTCAAGCTCATCGGCATCAAGAGGAGTTTCAACTACCTGCTTGATTCCACCTTTACCTAGTTTTGCTTCAACACCTAGGTAAACGCCTGAGATTCCAAATTCACCATCAACCCAAGCACAAACAGGGAATACCGCACCTGAATCTTCGTGCACAGCTTTAGCCATACGAGCAACAGCTGCTGATGGAGCATAGTAAGCAGAACCGGTCTTGAGCAAAGCAACAATCTCTGCTCCACCGTTACGGGTTCTATCAACTAGTTCAGCAACCTTTTCAGCACCAAGAACTTCGGTAATTGACTTACCGTTGACAGTTGAAACAGATGGAACAGGAACCATGGTTTCACCGTGTGAACCAAGAGTAAGAGTCTTCACATCAGATACGTGAGCACCGGTAGCCTCAGCCACAAAGTTAGTAAAACGTGCAGTATCTAAAACACCAGCTTGACCGATTACTCGTTCCTTAGGAAAACCAGAAGCCTTCTGTGTGAGAGCTGTCATTTCATCCAGTGGGTTAGAAACAACCAAGATGACAGCGTTAGGAGCATGCTTAGCAATGTTCTTAGCAACCCCACCAACAATGCCTGCGTTTACTTCTAAAAGATCCATGCGGCTCATGCCAGGTTTACGAGGCAGACCTGCAGTAATGATTACGATCTCGCTATCAGCGATAGCTTCATAGCCCTGACCATCAACGGTTGTGGTGGCACCAATAACTTTGGTCTCATAGCCTTCGATGGAACGAGACTGGTTGATATCCAGTGCAACGCCTTCAGGCTTGCCTTCGAGAATGTCAGTCAAAACAACAGTCTCAAAAATGTCATATTCAGCTAGGCGTTGAGCTGTTGTTGTTCCGTAGAAACCAGAACCGATTACCGAGACTTTACCGTGGCGGGCCATGTTACATTAACTCCTTGTGGGATGAATTAGGTGTGTTTTAGGGGTTTTATCGTCTCTAGCCTACTCCTTTCAGATAGACTGAAAGGCTTTGCAGCACAAGCCTTACCACCATTGTGGTTAGCAACTTTTAATAGATTTAGGTATTGATTCAAAGATGAAGAAATTAGGTACAGTAGGCACTCTTTTGCGTATATTCCCTTATGCCAAGAGCGCACTACCTCGAGTAATGCTCGGCACACTTGCCGCACTTCTAGGGCATTTGTTTGCCTTGGCTATTCCAAGATACTTACAAGGTCTTATCAACAACTTAGCTAAGACAGAGACCTTTGAAGCTCTGCTAATAGCTGTGCTAACCGTTCTCGGTATGGGTCTATTAGAGGCCACCATGGTGCTACTTCGGAGATGGCTAGTTTTGACCCCAGGTACTCACGTTGAAGCAGGTCTTAGAAAGACTCTCTATGCGAAGCTGCAGGATCTACCGGTAGCCTTCCACGACAAGTGGCCTAGCGGACAGCTGCTTTCTCGTGTTACGGGAGACCTAAGCATGATTAGACGTTGGCTATCTTTTGGTCTTGTGCTTTTGGTAGCGAACCTTTTGACCATCATCGTTGGCTTCGTTGTGCTGTATTCATACAACGCTATTTTGGCAACTATTTTCCTAGTGATCATGTCTCCACTTTGGGTACTTGGTTTCCGCTTTGAAAAGGAATATCACGTCACCGCGAGAATGAGCCAAGACCAAGCTGGAGATCTAGCAACAGCGGTTGAAGAAAGCGTGCACGGTATCCGTGTTATTAAGGCGTTCGGTCGTGGCTCATTCATGACTGAGAAGTTTGCTAAAGATGCTATGAACCTTAGAGGAACAGAACTAAAGAAAGCCAATATGGTTTCTAAACTCTGGTTCTTCTTCTCAACAATTCCCGATGTTGCACTTGGTATCTGTCTGATTGTTGGTATCGGACAGATTGTCAATGGCGATCTAAGCCTTGGTGCTCTAAGCGCATTTATTTTGACCACTCGCGTTCTGCACTGGCCTATTGACTCAATTGGTTTCCTGTTGTCGATGACTATTGATGCAAGAACTGCTGTTGAGCGTTTCTTTGAAGTTATTGATACCAAGGTTGACATTGCAGATCCTGAGACTGCTAAAGAAATCGATAAGCCAACGGGACGTTTGGTGTTTGAGAATGTCCATTTCAGATACTCTGATGCTCCTTTGGATCAGCCTGATTTATTGGATGGCATCAACCTTGAAATCGAACCAGGAGAGTCAGTTGCTCTCATTGGTATTACCGGTTCTGGTAAAACCTCTTTGACTGCTCTTGCTACCAGATTGTATGAAGTAACCGGCGGCTCAGTGAAACTCGATGGTGTTGACATCAGAGATCTAACTCGTGAAGATCTTCGTTCACATATTGCTATGGCCTTTGAAGATTCGACACTCTTTAGTGACACCATCAGAAACAACGTTCTGCTCGGACGCCCTGGTAGCACCGAAGCAGAGTTGGCTCAAGCTTTAGAGATTGCTCAGGCTGGGTTCGCGTATGAACTTCCTGATGGATTGGATACCAAGATTGGTGAAGAGGGACTCTCTCTTTCCGGTGGTCAGCGTCAGAGAATCGCACTAGCTAGAGCAGTAGCGGCAAAGCCTGCGGTATTGGTACTTGATGACCCACTGTCTGCACTAGATGTTGATACCGAAGCCATGGTTGAAGACGCTCTTCGAACAGTACTGAAGGCAACCACGGCTTTGATTGTTGCGCACCGTCCTTCAACTGTTCAGCTAGCTGACCGTGTTGCACTTTTGCAAGATGGCAAGATCACTGCCATCGGTAAACACAGTGATCTATTGGCTACCAATGACCACTATCGATATGTGATCAGCAGCCTCGATGCGGCCGGCAAGATGATTGAGGTGAACGACTAATGAGTATGCAGGGTGTACAAAACGAAGAGAAGATCCACCTAAACAAAGAAGAACAAGCCAGAGTCAAAGCTAGGTCGCTAAAACTTCTAGGTGAAATAGTAAGACCAGTTAGATCTAGGTTGTTTATGAGCCTTGCCCTGGTTATGACTAGCCAGGCACTTCGAGTATCAGGTCCATTCCTGATTGCAATGGTTATTGAACAAGGTTTACCGGCAGCTCAAGCTGGAGATTTTAGTGTTCTCTATTGGACTGTTGGTGGTATTTTTGCAACCACTGTCTTTGCCGGTATCACTATCGCTTTCTTCATGAGATTTGCTGCCAAGGTAAATCAAGACATCATGTTTGGACTTAGAAAGAGACTGTTTAGACATACTCAGAATCTCTCAATTGAGTTCCATGAGACCTATACCTCAGGTCGAGTGATCGCCCGTCAAACCAGCGACTTGGATTCCATCAAGGAACTACTTGATTCTGGTGGTAGTGAAATGATTTCTGGAATCTTGTTCATGCTCTTTACTGCTATCGCCTTGATTGCTTTGGACTTCACATCATTCTTGATTATGTTGGTGAGCTTTATTCCACTGTTCTTCCTAACCAGATGGTTCCAGAAGAACACCAGAATTAACTATCGTAAGACTCGAGTGGCTTCAGCTAAGTTGATTGTTCACTTCGTTGAGACTATGACTGGTATCCGTGCAGTTAAGGCCTTCCGCAAGGAAAAGCGCAACGAGGATACCTATAAGGAACTGGTTGAGGACTACCGATTTGTTAACGCCAGAGTGATTCAGCTTTTTGGTATTTATGATCCAGGTCTGATCATGATCGGTAACCTAACGGTTTCCTTCGTATTGCTCTGGGGTGGCTATCGAGTTATCCAAGGAGATCTTGGTATCGGTGTTCTTATCGCAGCTATTTTGTATGCCAGAAGTTTCTATGACCCGATGGAAAACATTGCGATGTTCTATAACTCTTACCAGTCTGCTAACTCAGCACTGGAGAAGATCTCCGGTGTATTAGAAGAAGAGCCTTCTGTTCCAGATCCTGTTGATTCTCTTCCTCTAGCTCCTCGTAAGGGACATCTGAATTTCAATACGGTTGAGTTTGCTTATTCAAATGGCAAGGTTGTTTTGCCACCGTTTAACCTAGATATTCCAGCAGGACAAACTATTGCTCTAGTTGGAACTACCGGTGCCGGTAAATCCACCATGGCTAAGTTGATTTCACGCTTCTATGACCCAAGTTCTGGAAATGTTGAACTAGATGGCGTTGACCTTCGTAAGTTGAAGGACGACGATCTTCGTAAGGCTATCGTCATGGTTACCCAAGAGGCTTACCTGTTTAGTGGAACTGTCGCTGAGAACATTTCTCTTGGTAAACCAGGAGCTACTAGAGAAGAAGTTGAAGCCTCAGCTAAGGCTGTTGGAGCTCATGAGTTCATCTTGAGCTTGCCTGATGGTTATGACACTGATGTCAATAAGCGTGGTGGAAGAGTATCTGCTGGTCAAAGACAGCTCATCTCATTCGCTAGAGCCTTCATTGCTGATCCGACAGTATTGATTCTGGATGAGGCTACTAGTTCCTTGGATATCCCAAGCGAGCGTATGGTTCAGCATGGCTTACAGACCCTATTGGCTGGTAGAACAGCCATAATCATTGCTCACCGGCTATCCACCGTATCTATCGCTGACCGAGTGATAGTCATGGAGCACGGCAAGATGATCGAAGATGACACCCCAGCTAAGTTGATTGCGGGAACAGGTAAGTTCGCCAAGATGCACAAGGCATGGCGGGACTCACTCGTCTAGGCTATAAGTAACAAATCACCACTAAATCAGAAGGCACCACTATGGAAAAAATCAAAGTAGTTGGCAAGGTTGTCGAACTTGACGGCGATGAAATGACTCGCATCATTTGGCAGAACATCAAAGACTCTTTGATCTTGCCTTTTCTAGATATCGATCTTGAATACTATGACCTATCTATTGAACACAGAGATGCTACCGATGACCAGGTGACCATTGATTCAGCTAATGCCATCAAGAAGCATGGTGTTGGTGTTAAGTGTGCGACTATCACCCCAGATGAGGCTCGTGTTACTGAGTTCAGCTTGAAGAAGATGTGGAAATCTCCTAACGGAACTATCCGTAACATCGTGGATGGTGTGGTCTTCCGTGAG
>CAILDA010000076.1 GCA_903832875.1 uncultured Micrococcales bacterium
AGTTCAGGGTGAAGCAGCAGCTGGAGTAGTTCTACTTCGTCCAGCAGCAGCTGGTACTGGTGTTATCGCCGGTGGTCCTGTTCGTGCAGTACTTGAATGTGCTGGCGTAAACGATGTTCTTTCAAAGTCATTGGGATCAGCAAACACCATCAACATTGTCCATGCGACAGTCGCAGCTTTGAAGCAGCTTGAAGAGCCTTCATCAGTTGCAGCTCGTCGTGGTCTAACGCTTGAACAAGTAGCACCTAAGGGTCTTCTTCGTGCTCAAGCCGCAGCTAAAGAAGCAGCAAAGGCAGGTGCCTAATCATGGCCGCACGTCTAAAAGTAACCCAGATCAAAAGCGGTGTTGGCAACAGCCAGCGTCAGCGTGACTCTCTTCGCACACTAGGACTGAAGCGTATTGGCGATATCATCGTCAAAGACGACAGCCTAGTAATGCGTGGTCTAGTTCGTGCTGTTGCGCACCTAGTAAAGGTTGAGGAGATCAACTAATGTCAGACGAAATCAAGACTGAAGCTGAAGTGGTTGCAAAGCCAGCAGCGAAGAAGCCAGCAGCAGCTAAAGCAGCTCCGGCTAAGAAGCCAGCTGAGGTTCAAGTTAAGAGCAACCTTCTAAAGTTGCACCACTTGCGTCCAGCACCTGGTTCTAAGAAAGACCGCACTCGTGTTGGTCGTGGTGAAGGATCTAAGGGTAAGACCTCAGGTCGTGGAACTAAGGGAACTAAGGCTCGTTACCAAGTTCGTCCAGGCTTCGAAGGTGGTGGTGTTCGTCTAGTAATGAGAACCCCTAAGCTTCGTGGTTTCAAGAACCCTTTCCGCGTTGAATACCAGGTAGTGAACATCGAGACTTTAGTCGAGCTGTTCCCTCAGGGTGGCGAAGTTACCGTAGCTTCATTGGTGGCTAAGGGCGCTGTTCGTAAGAACGAGAAGGTCAAGGTACTAGGTCAAGGTGACGCAACCGTTAAACTGGACGTCAAGGTTGACAAAGTTTCAGAATCTGCCAAGGCAAAGATTGTTGCTGCCGGCGGATCAGTAACCGAGTAACTAAGAGTTATTTAGCCACAGGAGGCGAAGAATGTTTAGTGCAATCAAGAGGGCGTTTACTACCCCAGATCTGCGCAACAAGCTCTTGTTCACACTTGCGATTGTTGCAATCTACCGCTTGGGATCTTTCATCCCTGCGCCGTTTGTTAACTACGCTAACGTTCAGCAATGTTTGAAGGCTGGTAATGCCAGTACCTCAGGTATCTATGAACTAGTGAACTTGTTCTCCGGTGGAGCTTTGCTTCAGCTATCTATCTTTGCTTTGGGAATCATGCCATACATTACGGCTTCGATTATTACCCAGTTGCTTCGTGTTGTTATTCCTCGCTTCGAAACTTTATATAAAGAAGGTCAAGCAGGTCAAGCAAAGCTAACCCAATACACTCGTTACCTAACTATCGCTCTTGGTCTTTTGCAGTCAACAACTTTGATTGCTGTTGCACGTCAAGGTGCTTTGTTTGGTTCTAACTGTGCTGGCAACGTCTTCAGTGACAACTCATGGTGGGCTATCTCACTAATGGTTATCACCATGACAGCCGGTACAGGAATGATCATGTGGTTGGCTGAATTGGTAACTGAAAAGGGTATCGGTAACGGTATGTCTCTTCTTATCTTCGCTTCTATCGCAGCTCGTTTCCCAGCAAGCTTGGGTTCAATCGCTCAGACTAAGGGTGTTGAAACTCTGCTAGGTGTTATCGCTATCGGTGTTGTAATCGTTCTGCTAGTTATTTTGGTTGAGCAGTCTCAGCGTCGTATTCCAGTTCAGTACGCAAAGCGTATGGTTGGTAAGCGCACCTACGGTGGCCAGGCAACTTACCTACCTATCAAGGTAAACATGGCTGGTGTTGTTCCGGTTATCTTCGCATCAAGCTTGCTTTACTTGCCAGGTTTGATTGCTCAGTTCAATGGACCAGATAAGACTGGAAAGATTGCTGACTGGGTTATTTGGATCAACAACAACCTAACCAAGGGTGACCACCCGCTATACATGTTGATGTATTTCCTTTTGATTATTGCTTTCACATACTTCTATGTTTCGATTACCTTCAACCCTGAAGAAGTATCAGAGAACATGAAACAGTACGGTGGATTCATTCCTGGTATCCGTGCCGGACGCCCAACAACTGAATACCTTGAGTATGTTCTTTCAAGAATCACTCTGCCTGGTTCGCTATACCTAGGTCTGGTGGCTTTGATTCCGTTGGTTGCACTTAGCCTTTTGAATGCGAACCAAGATTTCCCATTCGGTGGAACTTCAATCTTGATTATTGTTGGTGTTGGTCTTGAGACTGTGAAGCAGATCTCAGCTCAGATGCAGCAACGAAACTACGAAGGCTTACTGAAATGAGTCGGTTTCTCTTGATCGGTCCTCCAGGGGCTGGCAAGGGAACCCAGGCTGCGCTTCTCGCTCAGGCATATGGCAT
>CAILDA010000077.1 GCA_903832875.1 uncultured Micrococcales bacterium
TACTCCAACCGATGAACCTGACTACGAAGACAAGTGGGCAGATCTTCATCAGGATGAAGAAAGCGAAACCGCTGCCGAGAATCCCGACAGCGGTTCCGAAACTTCTACTAACTAGGCAGTTTTAGGCTTACGCATACCTGCTAGTAGCACTAGTAATACACCAACCGCTAACCAAGTTCCCAGAACAGCCCACTGAGTTACAGTGCTGGCTTCTGGGAAGTAGCTAATCCGACGAAGCAAGTTAACTTCAGCACCCAGTGGCAAGTACTGCCCAAAGACACCTAAACCGGTTGGGTAAAGTTCCTGAGGCAGACCAACAGCGCTGATTGGGTTACCGATAATAAAGAACAAACCAATCACGCTAAGCATTCCTGCTCGGCCAGCTAGAGCTGCCGCACCCATAACGCACAGTGATACTGCTGCAATACCAACAGCAACAACCAAGACTTCTAAGAAGTAGTTACCTAGTAGTGAACCTAACCAAAGGTTCAAGATAGCAACCATGGCGAAAGCAGCTAGAGTTCCTGCGATACCTGCAACAGCAAATCTCTGTCCAGTCTTACGAAGACGCATTGATCCTAAGAGACCAACGACGATACCGGCAATGATTAAAGGTAATGAGCCAGCGTTCAAACCTAAGCCTCTAGGGTCTTTGGTGCCAAGTGGAGCAAGGTCCTCAACTGCAAAGTTGATCACTTGAATGCCATTAGCGGCTGTGAGTTGAGCACCTAGCTGAACGCTCATAGATGTGAGGATTTGAGTCATCGCAGGAGAAGCACCAGATGCAACAAGCATCTGAGGTGTTTGGGTGAGCGCAAGCGCTCCATAAATTTCACGATGAGCAATGGCTACCTTGGCAGCATCAACATCCTTGTATTCAATGAAATTGAAAACACCTGGCTGTTGTTCCTCGAACTGAACCTTCAATCCTTGAATCAAACCAGGTTGAACAGCGGTGACACCAATAGGAATGTTCTTAGGAGTTGCCGTTGCAACTGGCCAAGCAAAGATGGTGAGGATAACGCTAACAATCACAGTCACCATAACTGAGATTTGAATGACTGGGGCCATGAACTTCACTGCAGGTGTTGCAGCTGGCAATTCTTTTACATCTGACACGATAGATCTCCTATTAGTTGATTACTTGTGTAAGTCTGCCAGCGCAGAGTCTTTTTTCTGGGACGTTTTAGAACTCGACTGTATAGAATGGGAACAATTTAGTGCAGACTAGGAGACTCAAAAATGGTTCACAAAGGTGACGCGAGCAATGCGGCAGTCAGAGCTTTACTTACATTGGTGGGAGAGAGGCACGACTTAGCCGTTTTTGGTACACCACCTGGTGAGCTAAGGGATAAAAAACTAAAGCAACGCCTAGCTGCAGAATTCAATAACCAATGCGTCTATTGCGAGACGCATTTGTCAGGCAAGTTGGAAGTTGATCATGTTATTCCTATGAATCAAAAATCTCTCGGTTTACATATGTATGGCAATCTTGTCCCAGCCTGCTCAGAGTGCAACAGAGCAAAAAAATCCAAGAGTTTGGGAGAGTTTCTGGAGAAACATAAGATTCGTAATTCGACCCAATTGAAAAACAAAATAGAAGCGCGTGCAAGAAAATTTGGAGTCACTGAGCCTTCTGACGCTCTAAAGGGTTTGGTAGCGAACCTTTACCTTGACGTGGGGAGTTTGGTCGTTCAACAAGCGGAGAGCATTTTAAAGACTCTTCCTGAGCCAAGCACTGCAACTAAAGCTGAGGCGAAGAAAATTCAAAAGAAGTCTGATTATGACTTCTCCGAGATCTCAAAGAAGTTCCCCATAGGTTCATGGGTTAATGCAGTCAAAGATGATCTTGTTGGGGAAGTAGTTGATTACAGCTTGGAAGGCCCTATCGGTAAAAGAACCCCATACGTTAAGTTCATTGTCTTGGATGCTGGCGCAAAGGTGAGACGTGCCCCATCACAACTCAATCCAATTAAGAGCCCCCATAGAGCCAAATAACTAGAAGGCGTATTCCCCAACAAGCCTCACAGCTCCACCATCAACGCCTTTAGCGCCTTGGATGTAACCTTCTAGGCTGCCTTGGGTTGCTTGGACTGTGCCTAGGTGCCAGGTGTTAACTCCTGAGTTGATTAGCTGTTGTTGTATTGCTTGAGCTTTATCTGCTTTAACTATTACTGCAAAACCAAGTCCTAGGTTCCAGGTTGATTCAACTTGAGTTAGATCTAGGTTTGCCCAAGAGGTTAGCACTTGGAAAACATCTAGTGGTTTCCAAGTGCTTCTATCAACATCAAGAGTTGTGTTCTTGGGTAAGACTCGGGCTAGGTTAGCTGCAATGCCGCCACCTGTGATATGGCTCATAGCTTTGACTGATGAACCCAGTTCACTTTCAAGAAGTGTGTTTAGGATTCCTGTGTATAGACGAGTTGGTTCAAGAAGAACTTCACCAAGAGATACATTGCCAAACTCTTGAACAGTTTTCTTGTAATCAAGCTTGCTCTCAGCAATGATCTTTCTAACCAGTGAATAACCATTTGAATGAAGTCCACTTGATTCAAGCCCTAGAACAACATCGCCAACCTGAACCTTGTTAGGACCAAGTAGTTTGCTGTATTCGACTGCACCAACAGCAGCTCCAGCAACGTCATATTCATCTGGTTTTAGTAAACCTGGGTGCTCTGCTGTTTCTCCACCAATGAGGGCTACACCTACTTCAGAACAAGCTTTAGCAATACCTGAAACTATGCCTGCGATACGCTCAGGCACCACTTTGCCAGTAGCAATGTAATCAGTCATGAACATGCTCTTGGCACCGACAACAACGATGTCATCAACAACCATGCCAACAAGGTCTTGGCCGATGGTGTCATGTTTATCGATGGCCTGAGCAATAGCAACCTTGGTGCCAACACCATCGGTTGACGTGGCTAGTAATGGTCTTTCAAAGTTTTTTAGGAATGAAACATCAAACATGCCTGCAAAACCACCAAAGCCACCAACAACTTTGTCGTTCAAGGTTCCTTTGATGGACTTCTTCATTAGCTCAACAGCTAGATCCCCAGCTTCAGTGTCAACACCCGATTGAGCATAAGCATCGTTAGTCATTAGATGCTTTCACTTCAACTTGGAGTGGAATCTCTTTATCTGAAGGACGCTCTAACAGGTTCTTGCCTAGTCTGTCTTCAGCAGGTAATTCGATTGGGTATGTTCCTGTGAAGCAAGCTGTGCAGAGTTGCTTCTCTTCTTGGTTGGTTGCAGCAACCATGCCATCTTTAGATAGGTAACCCAAGGAATCAGCTCCAATAGATTGTCTAACTTCATCAACACCTAGACCAGTTGCAATAAGTTCTGCACGAGTAGCAAAGTCAATGCCATAGAAACAAGGCCAGGTAATTGGAGGGGAAGAGATTCTGACGTGGATCTCAGCAGCACCTGATTCTCTAAGCATTGCTACCAATGCTCTTTGAGTGTTACCTCTAACAATTGAGTCATCAACAACGATGATGCGCTTACCTCTGATCTGTTCTTTTAGAGGATTTAGCTTTAGTCGAATACCGCGCTGACGAATAGTTTGTGATGGTTGAATAAATGTTCGACCGACATAAGCATTCTTGACTAGACCATGGCCAAAAGGTATGCCTGACTCTTGGCTATAACCAATAGCTGCAGGAGTTCCTGATTCAGGAGTTGGAATAACCATGTCTGCTTCAACTGGATACTCTCTAGCTAACGTTCTACCCATCTCAACTCTTGAGTCATAGACAACTCTGCCGTTGATGGTGGTATCTGGTCTTGCTAGATAAACATATTCAAAAACACAACCAGCTCTTTTTGTTTCAGCAAATCTAGTTGAACGCAAACCATGCTCATCAATAGCAATTAGTTCACCCGGTTCAACTTCACGAACGTAACTAGCACCAACAATATCCAATGCAGCTGTTTCAGAAGCCACTACCCAACCACGTTCTAATCTGCCAAGAACTAGGGGTCTAACACCTTGAGGATCTCTCGCTGCATACAGAGTTGTTTCATCCATGAAGACTAAGCAGTATGCACCTTTTACTTTAGGGAGTAATTCAAGAGCAGTCGCTTCAAGAGTGTGATCCATATCTCCTGCAAGTAATGCAGTTAGAACAGCTGTGTCGGTAGTGTTGCCACCGGTGATTTCATTTTCAGCTTGGTCAGGATACTTAAGTTTCAACATCTCTAAAAGTTCAGTGGTGTTGATTAGGTTTCCGTTGTGACCTAAGGCAACAGTGCCAGAAGAAGTTCTACCAAGAGTTGGTTGAGCATTGCGCCAAGAAGAAGAACCAGTAGTTGAGTATCGGGTGTGACCTACGGCAATGTGTCCAACCAGAGATTCAAGAGAAGATTCAGAAAAGACTTGAGAGACCAGACCCATGTCTTTATAGACCAGAATCTTCTTGCCATCAGAGGTAGCGATACCAGCAGATTCTTGTCCACGGTGTTGTAAAGAGTAAAGACCAAAGTAAGTGAGCTTAGCTACTTCTTCCCCAGGTGCCCACACACCAAATACGCCACATTGATCTTGCGGTCCCTTTTCATCGGGTAGCAAATCATGATTCAATAGTCCATCGCCACGAAGCAAGGGCAGGTCCTCTTTATGTAAGGGGTGCGGTGGGCTGTAAAACCAAAGGTTTGGACGTCTATGTCGCCAAATCTTCGGCGCTACAGCACAAGTTTAGTGGACTATTTGTTGCTTACTTTATTAGCCTGTGCGGTCTTTGTGCTCTTTGTTGTGAGGCCATCAACGATGGCAGCAACGGCTATTCCTAGCCCTGCTCCTAGCCCTAAGCAATAGACCAATAGCTGAGTTATAAAGCCAGCTGTCTTGCCATCAGAGCCTGAAATAGTCAAAGACAGGATGATCGCAACCAGTGCCCCAAGTGCAATACCTGAAAGCATAAAAGGAATGAATTTAGGTGCTCGACGGATTTTTACCGTCTCGGTCTTATCTTTGGACATGCTTTAACGCTAGCGGTAAAACCTCAGCTAAAGACGCTCTAACCCCACTGGCAGATACCTTATGTTCAGTTAGAGCTGAATCCCAATCCAGATAGCCGACAGCAAGATCAAACCAAACCCTAGGGCTAATCTCAACAACGTTAGGAGGTGTTCCTCTGGTATGCCTAGGACCTTCAATGCACTGAGTTGCACCTAGCGGTGGAACTCTTACTTCAACTGAATTACCTGGAGCTACTTCAGCTAGTTCTTCTAGCAGATAACGAATAGCGGTTATGAATACCGCATCGGTATCAGACATATTCTCTTTAGCTTGAATTACTGAATTAACAGCAGCAATTCCGTCTTGATGAGAGATCCGTCTTCTAGCCATATAGATAGGTTAGTCGCCTGTATATAACTGGAGCACAAAAATCACAGTCCTGAGAAACTCTCTTTGCTGGAAAGACTGCATGGCCGGTCTAGCCAGAGATAAAACAAAACCCCCAGCGGAAACTGGGGGTAATGTTTGACCTCTTGACGAGGGCCGAATCGGAAGCAAAACTCCGAACGTTCTACGTTTTGAGTATCTCATAATTATTTGCTTTTTGGAATAGTTATGCACTTCCGGTTCGGCCCTCCCCTTGGTCCATGCCTTACGGGAGGACAACAGATGAGTAAAGCTCATGGCGTTGTTCTGGTTCTGACGTTGGTCAAGATAATCATTGTGATTATCGAAGCCATAATCAAGATCAGGTAAGAACCAAGTAAGCCCCGGTGGTAAGCATCGGGGCTTACCCCATATGTCTGTTTATAACTTTCACCAGATTTATTGATAAATGTAAAACTGCATCTGCTCGACTAAAACGCATGGGTTGGTTTAGCCAGAGATGAAATAAAGCCCCCGGCAGGAACCGAGGGCTTTATTTGAACCTCTTGACGAGGGTCGAATCGGAAGAAACCTCCGAATCCACTTGTGATTAAGAGTATAAGTAAAACTTTTCGATTTTGGAATAGTTTTACACCTTCCGGTTCGGCCCTCCCTTTGGTCCATGCCCTACGGGAGGACAACAAATGAGTAAAGCTCATGTCGTTGTTCTGGTTCTGACGTTGGTCAAGATAGTCATCGTGATTATCGAAGCCATCATCAAGATCAGGTAAGAACCAAGTGAGCCCCGGTGCCTCAAGCATCGGGGCTCACCCCAACCTCGATAAACTTGCAGTAATGAAAATCTTGGTTTTAGGTGCAGGTGCTCGCGAACACGCGATCATCAAAGCTCTAATACGAACTGGAACAGCACCTGAGAACATCAGCTGTGCTCCAGGTAACGGTGGCATCAGCCAAGAAGTTACCTGCATTGCCCTAAACCCTAGTGACCCATCTGCAGTTACTGCCTGGGCAACAGAACACTCAACAGACCTAGTAATAATCGGCCCAGAGGCTCCACTGGTGGCCGGTGTCAGCGATGCCCTCAGAGCTTCAGGCATTCCAGTCTTTGGGCCCTCTCAAGCAGCTGCTGCACTAGAAGGATCCAAGTCTTTTGCTAAAGAAGTAATGGCAGCAGCGGATGTGCCGACAGGTATGGCTAAAGAATGTTCAACCATTAGCGAAGTTGAAGCAGCTCTTGATGCTTTCGGTGCTCCATATGTTGTGAAGGCGGATGGGTTAGCTGCTGGTAAAGGTGTGATTGTCACCAGTGACAAGCAGGCAGCTTTAGCTCATGCTCAAACTTTCTTGGATCAAGGTATGCAAATACTGGTTGAAGAGTTCTTAGCAGGTGAAGAAGTTTCACTGTTCTTTCTAAGTGATGGTTTATCTGTCTTACCGCTATCACCGGCTCAAGATTTCAAACGTGCATATGACAATGATGAAGGGCCTAACACTGGAGGGATGGGTGCATACTCACCGCTACCTTGGTTGCCTCATGGTTTTGTTGCAGAGGTTCAGGAAAGAGTTGCTCTGCCAACTGTTAGAGAGTTAGCAAGATTAGGAACTCCTTTTGTTGGGTTGTTGTATTGCGGGCTTATCGTAACTAAGAATGGAATTCGAGTTATCGAATTCAATGCTCGCTTTGGTGATCCTGAAACACAGGTTGTCTTGAGACGATTGCTAACTCCACTATCAGGTTTATTACACAAAGCAGCAACAGGCCAGCTTGCTTCCACTCTTGAACCTGAGTTCAGTAAAGATGTTGCAATCACAGTTGTTTTAGCGAGTGAAGGTTACCCAGTAGCTGCAGCTCCTGATCGTGAGATAACAGGACTAGCTGAAGAAGATGAACACGTTGAGATAGCTCATGCTGCAACTAAATTGCAAGCAGATGGAAAAATCTATGCAACTGGTGGCAGGGTGTTAAGCGTTGTTTCGATGGCTAAGACTTTTCACAAGGCACGTAAGCATGCATACAAAGTAATTGAGAATATCAAACTTGAAGGTTCTCATTACAGAACTGATATCGCTCTAAAAGTTGACGAGGGTAAAGATGACTAAAGTAATCCCTGGTTGGCACCATGTTTATAGTGGCAAGGTAAGAGATCTCTATGAAGCAGATGATGCTTTGCTTTCTCATCTAATACTTGTTGTTGCAAGTGACAGAGTTAGTGCTTTTGATCGAATCCTTCAACCAGAGATTCCTAATAAAGGTGAATACCTAACCACTCTCACCCACTGGTGGTTTGACAAGCTTGATGTTCCTAACCACATTTCTCATGAAGTCACTGTCCCTCAAGAAGTTCAGGGCAGAGCCATGGTGTGTAAGAAGCTTGAGATGTTCCCTATCGAATGTGTTGTTCGTGGATACATCTCAGGTTCTGGTTATAAGGACTACCTAGCTACCGGTGAGATCTGTGGCAATGAATTACCTGAGGGTTTAGCTTTTGGCGATAAGTTACCTCAACCTATCTTCACCCCTGCATATAAAGCAGAACTAGGTGAGCATGATGAGAACATCACCTTTGAAAAAGTAGTTGAACTCATCGGTCAAGACAATGCTGAACAACTAAGAGCAACAAGCCTAAACATCTTCAATAAAGCCAGCGCATTAGCGGAACAGGTTGGGCTAATCCTTGCTGATACCAAGTTTGAGTTCGGTATAAACCCAGCCAACGGAGAAATCACCCTAGGCGATGAAGTGCTAACTCCTGACTCAAGTAGATACTGGTCTAAAGCTGCCTGGGAAGCAGGAGATCGCAAAGAGAGCTTTGATAAGCAAATAGTGCGTAACTGGTTAGCAGCAAACTGGGACCCAACAGGAGATACCAACCCTCCTTCACTACCAGCAGAGATAGTTACTGAGACCAGCGCTAAGTATGCTCAACTGATTAGCCTTCTAGCCAGATAAACTAGACCTGTTCGCACCCGCCAAAGGTGACGCCGGCGGACATAATATTTGAGCCCCACCGACCTTCGGGAGCGTATTTTGCCTAAAATCATCGTTGAAGTCATGCCTAAAGCAGACCTATTAGACCCAGCTGGTAAGGCAGTGGCTAATGCTTTGCAGCGTAAAGGCAATGCTGAGATCTCTAACGTTCGTATTGGTAAGCGCATTGAACTGCACTACGCACACACTCCAACAGAGGCAGATCTTGCAGCTGCCAAGCAGATAGCTGCTGACTTCCTGTCTAACGGTGTTATTGAAGATGTAGTTAACGTCACCGTGGAGAACTAATCTTCATGAAGATAGGTGTCGTTACTTTTCCTGGAACACTTGATGATCGTGATGCTAAAAGAGCAGTTCGCATCGCCGGTGGCGAAGCCGTAAGCCTTTGGCATGCAGATACCAACTTGCATTCAGTTGATGCTGTAGTTCTGCCTGGAGGTTTTAGCTTTGGTGATTATCTTCGTTGTGGAGCTATTGCAGCACAAGCACCTGTGATGCAAAGCATCATCGATGCCGCTAACGGTGGTTTACCTGTTCTAGGTATTTGTAATGGTTTCCAAGTTCTAGTTGAAGCTCATTTACTTCCAGGTGGTCTTATCAGAAATGAACACCAACACTTCATCTGTCGTGATCAGAAACTCATTGTTGAAAACGTTGACACTGCTTGGACCAATGGTTTTGAACTAGGTCAAGAAATTACTATTCCACTCAAGAACGGTGAAGGTGGATACATCGCCGATCAAGAGACCTTAAAGCGTCTTGAAGGCGAAGGTCTTATTGCTTTCCGTTATAGCGAAGTGAACCCAAACGGTTCTATCAACAACATCGCAGGTCTTCGTAATGAACGAGGCAACGTTGTTGGTTTGATGCCTCACCCTGAGCATGCTGTTGAACCAGGCTTTGGTCCTGATACTGCTGCTGCTATGCGCAGCGGTGTTGATGGTCTTACTTTCTTCACATCAGTTCTAAAGCAAGTGGTGAATTCATAATGGCTACTGCAACAGTTGACACCACTAAGAACGCTAAGAAGACTCCTGAAAAGGCTCAGCCTTGGAAAGAGCTAGGACTAAAACAAGAAGAGTATGACCGCATCAAAGTAATTCTTCGTAGAAGACCAACCAGTGCTGAATTAGCAATGTATTCAGTTATGTGGTCAGAACACTGTTCATATAAGAGTTCAAAGATTTACCTTCGTCAGTTTGGTGAAAAAGTAACACCTGAAATGACTAAGCACCTGATGGTCGGTATGGGTGAGAACGCAGGTGTTGTTGACATCGGCGAAGGCTGGGCTGTTACTTTCAAAGTTGA
>CAILDA010000078.1 GCA_903832875.1 uncultured Micrococcales bacterium
AGCGATAGCGGTAAGAATCTGCGCTGCTGGGATTGCTGCATTCACATCAGAGTAAGTTGCACCGGTATAAAGCCCTGACGCACTAGTCAAAGTTTCAAATTGGCCAAGCCAAATGCTGATACCTAGTAAAGCCATAAAAACAGAAGCCAGGATAGCAATTTGGATTCTGGCTGCCTTGCTAAAAGTTGACTGCTTACCGTTGAACTTGATGCCACCGTAAACCAAGTGGAATACCAAAGCTGGAATTAGCGACAGCACGGTTACTACCATCAGGTAACCGATTAGGTTCACATAGAAAGGTAAATCAAAAAGATAGAAGCCGACATCCAGATTGAACTGTGGATCTAGAACACCGGTGTAACTGTGGTTTAGGTAAGTCAAAACTGTTGGCCACTCTGACATCTGAGAAGTGCCAAGGAACAATGCGATAAGCAAAGGAACGATGAACATCAGTCGCTTACGCAACTTATCAAGCACAGTGCGATACTCCCCTAAATCTCTTCCAAAGAAATCATTACCAGTGGCATAGATAGGTCTTAGTCGCCAAGCCAGATAGAGATTCAAGAAAACGATTACTCCCGCAAATAAACCAGAGGCGATGAGCACTAGTGCCTGTGCCCAGATTTGAGTTGTGAAGACACTGAGGTATCCGAGCTGATCAAACCAAAGCACATCGGTGTAGACACCAGAGGCACTTATCAGCGCAATGGCTAGCAACGCGACGATGGCTAATGAAATTACCAGCGGAGCGCGCTTACGAATATTTACTTGAGACGTCTGGGTCATTTGTTTTTCCTTTTTACTTTGTGCAACTTGGGAGACTAGCGGTGCCGGTACTTGAGGCAATAGCTTTTACTGCCTTCAATGAATCTTGAATAGTAGAAACCTTAATTACTCTGAGTCCATCTGGAACATGTCCTATAACTTCATCACAGTTTTCACTCGGGGCTAGAAACCATTTAGCTCCAGCTCGAATTGCCCCATACAACTTCTGTCTGATACCACCGATTGGGCCGATAGCACCTTCAGGGGTAATAGTTCCAGTGCCAGCGATCTTCTGGCCACCGGTAAGAGAACCAGGAGTTAGCTTGTCGTAAATAGCTAGTGTGAGGATCTGTCCGCCACTAGGTCCACCTACGCTACCAACTTCAATATCAATCTTGAAAGGGAACTCAGGAACACTCTGAACATAAATTCCCATTCGCCACTGCTTGTCAATGAACTTAGGTGAAACTGAAACAGTCGAAGTTTTTCCCTTGCGGTCGATTTCCAGATTCACCGGAGATTTGCCTTCGGTCGCTCTCACAAAAGCTCTGACCTGATCAATCCCCGTTGCAACTTCACCTTGAACTTTAAGCAAAGTATCCCCTGCCTTCAAAACATTTCCGGCTGGTCCAGATTTAGTAACTGAAGTTACCTTCACAGAAGAAGTAAAAGGAATATCTAAGAGATTTAATGCTGCAGCTTTAGCATTTGATTGCGAGTCAAGCATCATCATGTCTGCTTCTTCGTTGAGCTTGGCGTCATCCCATCCCGGCGGGTAAACATCATCTTTGTTGATAATGGCAACACTTGAATCAAATTTTGCTAAGCCAACATCAAACCAAGAAGCACCTCTGGTTGAGTCACCCTTCAATGTCACAGTCAGCATGTCAAGATCGCCTGTTGTTGGGTAAGTGGTTTTCCCTGTAACCGTAATCATTGGTTTACCAGCGATAGTGGACAGCACGTTATAGACCGGTCCAGCTTGTTCAACTAAATAGGGGGTTGGGGCTATCGCAAGAAAAAGTCCAGCACCTGTAATTGCCACGAAAACAATCCAGCCAACTATGCGGCTAGCAAGGCTTCTGGGTTTTGGATCTTTAGCGTAAAAAGTCATTAGTAACAGCCTAGGTGAGTCCTACCTCTAGTCCAGTACTCACGTAGCATTTGCCACACATCCCAAACGCTATTGGCGAACATACCCGCAAGTTACCTGAAATTAGAAGTGGTTTGGGCTTTCAGCGCATAACTTATATTCCATGACCGATGAGAATTCAAACGGCGAGGGCATGCCAAACCCAGAGGAGCTTCGTCGCATCTGGGAAGAGATGCTCAGCCAAGGTTTTGATCCTGAAGCCCTCGCTCAAGTTGCGGGCTTTGATGGGACTCCCGAATCCTTACAGAAACTCTTTTCAAATATCCAAGGTGCCTTCCTGCTACCAACTCCCCCGGCTGAAGGCTCTGGTGTGAATTGGGATGCTGCAGCTAGCAGAGCAAAAGATATTGCCAAGGTTGGTTCTTTAGTTCTCGAAGACTCTTCGCGTAGACAACTAACTGAATCTCTTGGAATTGCGAATCTCTGGCTCAATGAGGCAACTGGAATCGCTGAGGTTCTTGTGGAGCCAAAACTCTTGAGCAGGCAGCTTTGGGTCGATGACGCTTTACCGCTATTCAAAGTTTTAGCAGAGCCCGTTGCCGATCGTATGAATAGAACTCTCGGTGAGGCTATTCAATCGCAGTTACCAGAAGAGTTGTCAGAGTCACTCAAAGGTGCAAGTGAAATAATGCGCTCAGCGGGAGCGATGATGTTTGCAATGCAATTAGGGCAAGCGCTAGGGCTACTTTCCAAAGAAGCGCTTACTGGAACTGAGATTGGCTTGCCGATCTATGTTGAACAGCGACCAGCTTTTATCTTGCAGAACTTAGAAGAGTTCATCAACAGTTTGGAACTAGGTGCAGATAGAGACCAGGCTTACATTTACATGGTTCTTCGTGAACTTGCGCACACCCGATTATTCAAGCACTCCCGCTGGTTGAGAGAGAAAGTTGTTGCTCAGATTCGTGAATACGCCTCTGGCATTACCTTTGATACTTCACGAATGGAAGAACTATCCGAAGACTTTGATCCACAAAACCCACAAGAACTTCAAGCAGCTCTGGAATCAGGTGCGTTCCTTGCTGAAAGATCCCCTAGCCAACAACTTGCTTTAGACAGCATTGAAACTAATCTCGCACTTATTGAAGGTTGGGTTGATGCTGTTACCAGTGAAGCTGCTAAGCGTTTGCCTAAAGGTGATGCGGTCAGAGAAGCAGTTCGACGCAGGAGAGCTACCGGTGGGCCAGCCGAGCGAACTTTCCAAACTCTTGTTGGTTTAGAACTTCGACCAAAGCGCATGCGCGAAGCATCAGCTCTGTGGCAGCAACTAGGACTTGCGCTTGGCAATGATAAACGTGATGAACTTTGGGATCATCCCGATTTACTGCCAACAGCAGATGACATTGATCACCCAGATAAATACATAGCAAGACTAAAAACAGATCTTGGCTTAGGCGATGCCATGGATCAAGCACTAAGAGACTTACTTGGCGAATAGCTGTTTATAACCTGAGCAAGAATATTGTTTTTTGCTCACAATGGTTCTGTGTTACATCGAATAAATAAAGCCCAACCTGCTGTTTGGAAAGATCCGAACACTATTCAAATAGGTCTTGGACCTAATTCAGTTGTTCTGCCTGAACTTACCAAACAACAAGAAAAGATTATTGACGCCCTTTACAGCGGTTTAGTCGATGGTCAGCAGGAAGTCATTGACTCAACCCTTGAAGCTGATCCAGGTGAAACCCAGAACCTAATCGAGAGGCTGCAAAGAGTTATTGATAAACCGCTGCCAGGTAAAACTCTCTTCGGCGATTGGCAACAACTGGCTTTTTCTGAAATAGCAAGAGCGTCCCTCGACTATCAGGTCAACGGTGAAATGGTTCTTGCCGAACGATGGCAACGAAATGTTCATATCGATCAGTTAGACAAAGCTGGCATGCTCTTTGCTAAAGCTCTTCTAGCTAGCGGAGTTGGCACTGTCGTAAGTCATGACGATGGAATTGTTCTAGCGACAGACCTTGGTGAACTTGGTTACTCAAAAGAGTTCTTGGGTAAGAGAAGATTTGAAAGCATGCAGGTAGAACTTTCGAAGCTCTCCTTACCGATAACCAAAAAACAAAGACTGATTGCTCTGAATTACAAACCAGATAAGTCTCTAAAAGTTTCCTTTGCTCTAGTCGTTGGGCATTTAGCGCTACGTCCAACAACTTATTCACGCTGGCTCAACCGTGATGTGAATCATCTCAGCATCACCTTCAATCTTGATTCAGCTGAGGTATCCCCGGTTGTGATACCTGGGGTTACCCCATGTCTGAATTGCTTTCAAGAATATATAGTCGACGAGGATAACTCTTGGCCAGTGATGGCAAGTCAACTGGTTGATCTTCCTCGTGTAAGAGATGACAGCGCAGCTCTCCTTACTGCTATTGGCCTTGCGACCAGATCTGTTCTTCGACAGTTAGATGAATCAGCTGGTTTCATTCATAGCGGTGATACTGAAGGTGAGTTTCGTCTCGGCTATCGAGTTGATTATGCAACTGGATCTGTTACTAGAACCATGCATGAATTACACAAGCTCTGTACTTGTCAGGAACCTAGATTAGATCTAGATATCGACTAGGGGTTCGCTCTCTATCATCAGAGGTATCCCGCTTCGCCCAAGTAATGTTTAGCTGGTCTTTAGCT
>CAILDA010000079.1 GCA_903832875.1 uncultured Micrococcales bacterium
ATAAGTTGTTCGCCGCTGTCAAAGATTTAGTGACCTTGTGAAACTCAGAGTCGCCGCTGTAATCGCATGGCTGGGAGCGGTTTGCTTCGTGATGTTTATTTCACCAAGTCTTGTCTCGGCAGATTTGAAGAAAGCTGTTGCAAATAGAGCAACTGTGACGGTTACTGCTGTTATCAATGAGTCACCTGTTGAGGTAAAGGGATTAGGAGTAACTCCTAGATTTCGCTCGAAGATTACTTTGGTTGAACCAGAGGGGTTTTCTGGGTTTCATGGTTCGCTGTCTTCAGGAGATCAGCTCTCAGGGGTTGTGCCAGGGGACAGAGTGAGGATGGTTCTATCGCTTAGGCCTGCGTTCAGGTCTGATGAGAACTTCAGTGCAACACTGAAACATGTTTCAGGCATCCAGAAGTCAGACAACGTTGATTATCTTGCTTCAGTCAGAGCATCGTTTTTAGCCTCGCTAAACGGAGTAACTCCTGATGCAGCCGCCTTGGTTGCAGGGCTTGCCATAGGTGATGACTCGAAACTCTCTGAGCAAACTAAGAACGATTTCAAAGTTGTGTCTCTGACGCATCTGTCTGCAGTTAGTGGGGCTAATTGTGCAATTGTCTTAGCTGGTGTTGCACTGCTGTTGAACCTGTTGCCAGTGAAACGAATAGTTCGACTCGGATTAAGCCTTGGAGCAATTGTTCTTTACTTAGGGCTAGTTGGTCCAGAACCCAGTGTCCTAAGAGCGAGCGTCATGGTTGCTGTTGTGCTTGTTGGCTGGTCACTGGGTAGGAGGGTTCATCCACTTGATGCCATCAGCCTCAGCATCATCCTGCTTTTGATCTATAAACCAACACTTTCTCTAGATTATGGTTTTGCACTTTCAGTCCTAGCAACACTCGGCCTTTTAGTCCTGGCACCAAGATTGGTTGAACACTTTGAAAAGAAGATGCCAACATGGCTTGCGGTAGTGCTCTCGGTATCCATCGCCGCACAGTTAGCTTGTTTACCAGTGCTGTTGGTGTTACAACCAAAGATTCCTGTTTATTCGGTGCTGGCTAATGTTCTGGCTGAACCTCTCGTAGCGCCGATTACTGTTCTAGGTTTGATTGCTTGTTTGGTTTCACCGGTATTGCCAGCTTTAGCTGCTGCTTTGAGTTACCTTGCTTCTTTACTTAGTGGGTGCATTGTCTTCATAGGACACACTCTCGCTGGTGCTCCTTCAGCCAGCATCAATTGGTTTGAGGGAACCTTTGGCATAGTGATAGGAATACTGCTCACCGCAACTATTTGGTTGTCTCTGACTTCTAAGCGGTTGTATTTGAAAAGAGTTGCTGGTGGCATTGCAGTTCTAATTGCCTTTAGCTTCGTGACACAAACAACATCATTCGCATTTCAAAAAGGGAATTTTTACGCAGGTAACTACACACTCGTCAATTGCGATGTTGGGCAGGGCGATGCTCTAGTTATTCGATCTGCAGGCAAGGTCGCTGTTGTTGATGTTGGCAGGGAAGACCCAGCGATTGATTCTTGCCTTTCCGATTTGAACATCTCTCAGATTGACTTGTTAGTCCTGACACACTTTGACATGGATCACGTCGGCGGAGTCGTTGGTGCTGTCACCGGAAGAAAAGTTGCGAAAGCTTTAGTGACCTCCTTTGTTGACACTCGACCAGGTGCAGACTACGTTCAGAATGTATTAGCTTCTCAGGGGATTGAGGCAATCAAGGCTGAGAAGGACATGATTGGGAAACTAGGGTCTTTCTCGTGGCAAGTACTGTCTCCTCACCGGGGAGGTCCAGAAGCTGAGGATAGTAACGATGGCAGTGTGTCGATGCTTTGGGAAGATGACCAAATGGTTCTATACACTTTGGCTGATTTAGGAGAGCGAGCGCAGCTGCGAATAGGGGCTGAATCATCGAATTTGTTAACTAGAGATAATGGCTCGAAGGTAGTTGTCGTTAAGGTGGCTCACCATGGCTCAGGAGATCAAGCTCCAGAGTTCTATGAAGCGATAAGACCTGACCTGGCTCTTATCTCAGTAGGTCAAAACAATTCCTATGGGCATCCAACTAGAAGGACTCTGGACTTGCTGGAACGCTCAGGAGTACAAGTCTTGCGCACAGATGAGATGGGGGCTTTGGGTGTTATTGAAGGTGAGTCTGGGCTAAGCATTCAAGTCGCGGGCAGAAGTTAGGCTTTACAGGTGAGTCCAGCAAAAGAAGTTCCTTGGCGTTTAGTCAAGGTTGCGCCAGTCATACTCGTTTCTGGCCCCCAGGATTTCTTTGCTGTAAGTGCCATCAAGATGGTTCGTGACCAGCTGCGCAAAACCAACGAAAACCTCGAAGTAGTTGAAATCGACGCTTCCGATTACGCACCAGGCCAGATCTTTGATCTCGCGAGTGCGGGACTATTCGGAGATTCAAAACTAGTAGTTATCGATGGTGTTGAGCGCTGTTCGGACTCATTGATTACTGATGGCATTGAGTATGCCCAACAACCTGCAGAAGATGCAGTTGTGATATTTAGGCATAACGGTAAAACCGTTAGAGGTAAAAGACTTCTTGAATCACTCAGAAGTAATGAACGTGTGATTGAAGCGACCTGTTTAGAGATAACTAAGGAAGCCGAAAGGCTTGCCTTTGTTGAATCAGAGTTCAATTCCAAGGGTAGGAAGATTCAGAGAGCAGCAGCTCAAGCACTGATTGATATTTTCGGTAAAGACTTCGAAGAGTTATCAGCCGCTTGTTCTCAACTGCAGAATGATGACTCTGGGGAGATAACCCCGCAGATTGTCGAGAAGTATTTCGGCGGAAGACTTGAAACTACTGGATTCAAGATTGCAGATTCTGCATTGGCCGGTCGAGCAGCTGAATCGCTGCTGTTGCTAAGACACAGCTTGGAC
>CAILDA010000080.1 GCA_903832875.1 uncultured Micrococcales bacterium
CTTTCTTCAAATCTGCCGAGACAAGACTTGGTGAAATAAACATCACGAAGCAAACTGCTCCCAGCCATGCGATTACAGCGGCGACTCTGAGTTTCACAAGGTCACTAAATCTTTGACAGCGGCGAACAACTTATCGCCGATACCGGCAACATTCAAAAGATCCTCTTTAGATTTGAAACCACCATTTGCACTTCGCCAATCCACCATGCGTCCAGCAAGAGCAGGCCCAACTCCAGGAAGTTCTTCTAGTTGCGATGAACTTGCTTGGTTTAGTGAGATCAATGAACTGGTTTCGGTTGAAGACATGGCTGTGGCTCCAGTTGAAACAAGTAGTTGCTCACCATCGTTGAGAATCCTTGCCATATTGACGCTTGCTTGGTTTGCTTTGTTGGTGAATCCACCAGCGAGAAGCACTGCATCAAAAACTCTTGAACCCGAATCAAGCTGATAGATGCCAGGTTTCCTGACAGCACCTGCAACATGAATGTATATCGATGGTGTCTTTACCTCTTGGTTTGAAGAGGAACTGGAAGGCTTTGAGATGTTTACTTTGCTTGGAGCGCTCGATCCTGATGCCAAAACATAAACACCGAATCCAACAAGGGCGAGAGCAGTGATTGCGGCCTTTAGTGCTCGAGGGTTAAATTCAGCGAGTAAGTCTTTTATCCATTGCAACATTCTCTAAAACTAGAGAGAACAAATAGGACTTAGTTGCTAAAGCTTAGGGATGTGGAGAGCTAGCCCTTGGTAACTATGTTGATAAGTTTCGGAGCACGAACAATAACTTTCACGATTTCTCTACCTTCAAGTGCTCGCTGAACTGTTGCAGAAGCATCAGCTGCTGCCTGCAGGTCTGCTTCGGTTGCATCAACCGATAGTTCAACGGTGTCTCTAAGTTTTCCATCGACCTGCAAAACTGCAGTCAAGGTGCTTTCAACCAAAAGTGACGCATCTGCTTCTGGAAGGCCCGCTAGTGCAACACCAGGCTTGTGACCTAACATCTCCCACATCTCTTCAGCCATGAATGGCGAGAACAGCGAAAGCGCAATAGCTGCTACCTCTGTTGCTTCTCTAACAGCAGGGTCTTTAGGACCAGCTGCACCATCGATACCTTTACGAATAGCGTTCACAAGTTCCATCAACTTTGCAACACCAACATTGAACTTGAAGTTCTCGATGTTAGTTCCAAAATCTCTAAGGAATGAATGGGTTGCTTTTCTAAGCTCTTGATTACCCTGTGAGAAATCTGCTCCAACCGGAACATCAACATCGTTAGCAGCTCGCCAACAACGAGCAAGGAACTTACCTGACCCAGCAGGAGAAACATCTGCCCAGTCAATGTCATCTTCTGGAGGACCAGCAAAAGCCATGGTCAAACGAATGGCATCTGCACCATGCTCATCTAACTGATCGCCTAGTTTGACTAGGTTGCCTCTTGATTTACTCATCGCTGAACCATTCATGAGAACCATTCCCTGGTTCAGCAATCTGGTGAAAGGTTCACTGAATTCAACGTAACCAAGGTCTTTTAGAACCTTGGTGAAAAAGCGTGCATATAGAAGGTGCAAGATGGCGTGAGTAACTCCACCAACATACTGGTCAACTGGAGCCCACTGGTTGGCTTCTTCTTTACTGAAAGCTTCTGTCTCACTGTTTGGAGATAGGTAGCGAAGGAAATACCAAGATGAATCAACAAAAGTATCCATAGTGTCGGTATCACGCTTTGCAGGTTTACCACAGGTAGGGCAAGGAACATTTACCCAATCTGTAGCGCCCCCTAGCGGAGAAGTTCCCTTAGGGGCTAGGTCTAATCCTTCAGCCGAAGGCAATTCAATTGGAAGTTGGTCTTGAGATACAGGAACTTCACCACAGTTATCACAGTGAATGATTGGGATAGGAGTTCCCCAGTAACGCTGACGAGATATCAACCAGTCACGCAATCTAAAGTTCTTGGCAGCTTTACCTCTGCCCTCTTTTTCTAGAAGGCCAACCATCTTTGAGATGGCATCAGTTTTAGATAGACCATTCAGGATATCGGAATTCACTAGAACGCCTTCACCAGTAGTTGCAATACCAGTTTCAACTGGATCTGCTTCTCCTGTGTCAACAACGGTTCTTACTGGAAGACCAAGTGTTCTTGCAAAATCTAAATCTCTTTGATCGTGAGCCGGAACAGCCATGATGGCACCTGTTCCATAATCGGCTAGAACATAATCAGATACCCAAATCGGAATGCATTCACCATTAGCGGGATTGATAGCAAATCTTCCGGTGTCAACACCGGTCTTCGCTCTATCGGTAGCCATTCTCTCAATGTCATTCGATTTCTTAGTCTCATCAAGGTATGCCTGGAACTTCATTCGAACATCTGGTGTTGAACCAGCAACTAGTTCAGCAGCTAAATCGCTATCAGCAGCAACAACCATGAAGGTTGCACCATACAAAGTATCTGGACGAGTTGTGTATACCGTTACAGGTTCTGTTCTACCTTCAATAACAAAATCAACTTCAGCTCCATAAGATCTACCAATCCAGTTTCTCTGCATGGATAGAACCTTTGAAGGCCAGTTACCTTCAAGTAGTTCAAGATCATCTAACAATCTGTCTGCATACTCAGTTACCTTAAAAAACCACTGAGTTAGAGCTTTCTTTGTAACTACAGAATCACATCGCTCACAAGCACCACCAACAACCTGTTCGTTAGCTAGCACTGTCTGACAGGATGGACACCAGTTGACCATTGAGTTCTTACGGTATGCCAAACCCTTTTTATAGAACTCAAGGAACAACCACTGGTTCCAGCGATAGTAAATGGGATCACAGGTTCTAATGATCCTGTCCCAGTCAAAAGAACAGGCATAGCGTCTCATTGAAGCTTTGTGAATCTCGATGTTGTCGTAAGTCCAAGCACGAGGATCAAGGTTTCGCTTGATGGCAGCGTTCTCAGCAGGAAGACCGAAAGCATCCCAGCCGATAGGGTGCATAACGTTAAAGCCCTTTTGAACCCAATATCTAGCAATAACATCGCCTAGGGCATAAGCCTCAGCGTGGCCCATATGTAGGTCGCCTGAAGGGTAAGGAAACATGTCCAAGACATACTTCTTAGGCCTGGTATCCCCTTTATTACCTGAGGCAAAAGGACGCAGTTCATCCCAAACCGGTAACCACTTCTCCTGGATGGCGAAGATGTCCGGGCCAGTTGGCTCGATGTTCTGCTTGTCGTTCATTTCCATGCCTCTAAAGGTTATTGAACCTCTAGGCTACCAAAGACCCTAAGGCAACTAAGAGAGCCCTAGCCTTCAACTTTGTTTCAGCTAATTCATCTGTTGCCACGCTATCTATGGTTATTCCCCCACCAATACCAATAGTTGCAACACCATTCTCAAAGACGATAGTCCTAATAGTCATAGCCAAATCAGCAGAACCATTGAAAGAGATGAAGCCTAAGCAACCACTATAAAGACCTCTAGGGCCAGTCTCTAACTCTTGAAGTATTTCCATAGCCCGGATCTTTGGAGCTCCTGTCATTGACCCTGCTGGAAAACAAGCCGCAACAGCATCAAAGACACCAAGACCTGGCTTGAGTATTGCTGAGACTGTGCTCACCAACTGATGCACAGTCGCATAACTCTCAACATCAAATAACTTAGAGACAACCACATCTGAAGGATTAGATACCTTACCCAAGTCATGTCTCATCAGATCAACAATCATCAGATTCTCAGCACGTTCTTTTTCATTGCTGACTAATTCAAGAGCTAAAGCCTTATCTGAAGCCACATCTTTACCTCTAGGTCTTGTTCCTTTAATCGGTTTAGTTGAAACAACATCACCACTGACTCTTAGGAACTGCTCAGGAGAAGAAGAAACTAGCGAAACAGAACCAAGTCGTATAAAGGAACTGTAAGGAGCAGGGTTACTCTTTCTCAGTTTCA
>CAILDA010000081.1 GCA_903832875.1 uncultured Micrococcales bacterium
GATGACTCTGGGGAGATAACCCCGCAGATTGTCGAGAAGTATTTCGGCGGAAGACTTGAAACTACTGGATTCAAGATTGCAGATTCTGCATTGGCCGGTCGAGCAGCTGAATCGCTGCTGTTGCTAAGACACAGCTTGGACCAAGGTGTTGAAGGTGTCCTGATTATTCATGCATTTTCAAGAAAGATTAGCGATCTTGCCAAGATGATTGGTAATCCAACTGTTACTGCAGCGAATATGGGTATGCAAGATTGGATTTTCAGAAAAACTAGAGAGTCTCTTGCTGGTTGGACCGAGGAAGCTATGGCAAGAGTTATTCATGCACTTGCTGACACGGACTTCGCTGTTAAAGGAGGAGAGAAAGACTCAGCGTATGCGCTGGAACGTTTAGTTTCACTAGTTGCAAATAAGGGAAGAATCTAATGAAAACCGTCAAGTACTCCTTCTATGCGTTTTTAGCATTGATTTTTATTTCGATTTGTCTAAGACCACCGGTAGCGGCAATTGGTCCGTTAGTTGACGAACTCACTAAAGCCGAATCTCTATCGTTGTTCCAAGTCGGCCTTCTGACTTCACTGCCTATTGTTTGCTTTGGGCTTGGCGCTTTTGCTAGCCCTGCTTTAGTGAAACGATTTACGCTTAACCGAGCGATGCTTCTTGTTTTGCTAGCTCTAACTGCTGCCATGTCAATACGCCTTATTGGTGGTTTCACAGCACTAATTGTTTGCACTGTGTTTATTGGTCTAGCAATCGCCATTGGAAACGTGCTGATTCCAACAGTTGTTAGAGAACAGTTCCCAAACCGGATTGAACTCATCACAGGTGTTTATGTCACATTGTTAGCAATATCAGCCAGTTTGTCTGCTGCTATTGCAGTGCCTACATCTGATCTGCTTGGTGGCTGGAGAGGGGCATTAGCTCTTTGGATTGTTCCTGCAGTGTTGGCAATCATCTTCTGGTTGCCAGTGTCTCGTACTAAGACACACGATGTTGTGACAACTGCTGAAACTCACGCCGAGGAAAGAGCGGCTGTTGTTAGGTCGCCTTTGACTTGGGCAATTGTCGCGTTCTTTGGATTACAGTCGGCAGGTTTTTATGCCATGTTGAATTGGATGCCATCGCTTTTGATTGACAGAGGCTTATCTGCAGTCGATGCTGGTTCTATTCTTGGACTAACTACCGCTGTCGGAATTCCGACTGGTTTCTTGGTTTCGCTAGTGTTCAGAAAGTTCAAGAACCTATCGTTTATGGCCGTCTTTGTTTCAACTCTGACTCTGAGCGGTCTGCTTATGATTTGGTTGCTACCAAGTCTTTTGATCATCGCATGTGTAATAACAGGTCTCGGTTTTGCAGCTACATTCCCGTTGTCGTTGACCCTGATTGGATCAAGAGCAAGCACTGCTACTCAAACAACTCAGCTGTCTGCATTAAGCCAGGGCTATGGTTATTTGATTGCAGCATTTGGAACGTTTGCTTTTGGTTATCTTGCCGATGTCACAGGTTCTTGGGATGCCAGCTTCATCTTGATCATCGTGATGACTTTCATTCAGCTATTCTCTGGCGCTCTAGCTGGAAGAGATAAGCGGATAGCCGCCGCTTAAAGAAAAAAAACCCGCCGAAGCGAGTTCTTTATTCAATAATTCGATTTACAGCGAGTTAACCTTCTTGGCGATAGCTGACTTCTTGTTAGCTGCCTGGTTCTTGTGAAAAACGCCCTTAGAAACTGCTTTGTCTAGTTTCTTAGTTGCGACCTTCAGTGCTTCTGCTGCCTTCGTCTTGTCTCCGGCTGCTGCTGCTTCGCGGACTGCACGAACTGCTGTCTTCACTTCGCTGCGAACTGCCTTGTTGCGCTCGGTCGCCTTAGCGTTGGTACCGATTCGCTTGATCTGTGACTTGATATTTGCCATGTTTCACTTTCTTAGGTGCTTTGCTCCGCGCAAGCGGAACAAACTGCAAAAACGTTAGGTTTGGATTGATCAGATGGAGACACTCACCTATATCTCTGCAAGACTACCAGCCCAAAGCGGGTTCAGGCAACCCATTTTGGCTGGTTATTAGCCCAAGAACCTAGTAGTTATGCGAGAATAGAGCCTAGGCATTCGCCTCAAGTTTCGTTTATCTAGGTCATTCAAGAGGTTATCTTTGTCGCCACGTGCCAATTCAAAGCTAGAGCCTAGTAAGACCAACCCTGATTTCATCAGGAATTTTTGCATAATCGCTCACATTGACCACGGAAAATCAACCTTGGCTGACCGTATGTTGCAGCTCACCGGTGTTGTTGACGCTCGTTCTATGCGTGCCCAGTATCTAGACCGTATGGATATTGAGCGTGAACGTGGAATTACGATCAAGTCGCAGGCTGTTCGTATGCCTTGGGAGTTTGAGAATCAGGTTTATGCCCTGAACATGATTGACACCCCAGGTCACGTTGACTTCACTTACGAAGTATCAAGATCTTTGGCTGCTTGTGAAGGTGCAGTTTTGTTAGTTGATGCGGCTCAAGGTATTGAAGCTCAGACACTAGCTAACTTGTATTTGGCTATGGAGAATGATTTGACCATCATTCCAGTGCTTAACAAGATTGATCTTCCTGCAGCTCAGCCAGAGAAGTATGCAGAAGAGCTAGCAAACCTTATTGGTGGTAACCCGGAGGACTGTCTCAGAGTTTCAGGGAAGACAGGTGTTGGTGTTGATGAACTTCTAAACAAGATTATTCAAACTGTCCCACATCCAGTAGGGGACCCGAACGCTCCTGCTCGAGCAATGATCTTCGATTCTGTTTATGACTCTTACCGCGGTGTTGTTACTTACGTTCGTATGGTTGATGGCAGTTTGAGTAACCGTGAAAAGATCACGATGATGTCAACTAAAGCTGTTCATGATCTTTTGGAGATTGGTGTTTCATCTCCTGAACCAGAACAAACCAAAGGTTTAGGTGTTGGTGAAGTTGGTTATCTGATTACCGGTGTGAAAGATGTTCGTCAATCTAAAGTTGGTGACACTGTAACAACTGCTTTGAAGTCAGCTACCCAAGCGCTAAAAGGTTATTCAGAACCTAAGCCAATGGTTTATTCAGGTGTTTATCCAATTGATGGTTCTGACTATCCGATTCTTCGTGAAGCCCTAGACAAGCTAAAGCTAAGTGATGCTTCTTTGGTTTATGAACCTGAAACTTCTGTTGCTCTTGGTTTTGGTTTTAGATGTGGGTTCCTAGGGCTCTTGCACTTGGAAATCATCACAGAACGATTAGAGCGTGAATTCAATCTTGATTTGATTGCAACGGCACCTTCGGTTATCTATGAGGTAACTCTTGATGACAAGAAGGAAGTAACTGTTACTAACCCAAGTGAGTACCCAACAGGAAAGATCTCAAAGGTGTTAGAGCCTATGGTTCGAGCAACCATTCTTTCTCCTAAGGATTATGTTGGCGCCATCATGGAGCTATGCCAGGGTAGACGCGGTGTGATGGTGGACATGCAGTATTTCGGAACTGACCGTGTTCAGTTACGTTATGACATGCCACTTGCTGAAATCGTCTTTGACTTCTTCGATCACCTAAAGTCAAAGACTCAAGGTTATGCATCTTTGGATTATGAAGAGAATGGTCTTGCTGAAGGAGATTTAGTCAAGGTCGACATTCTGTTGCAAGGTGAACAGGTTGATGCTTTTAGTGCGATTGTTCACAAAGATAAGGCTTACGCCTACGGTGTGATGATGACTACCAAGCTTCGTGAACTTATTCCACGCCAGCAATTTGAGGTTCCTATCCAGGCTGCTATCGGTGCCAGGATCATCGCTCGTGAGAGCATCCGAGCGATGCGTAAAGACGTTTTAGCTAAGTGTTACGGTGGTGACATTTCTCGTAAACGTAAGCTCCTGGAAAAGCAAAAAGAGGGTAAGAAGCGCATGAAGATGGTGGGTCGCGTTGAGGTTCCTCAAGAGGCCTTCATTGCAGCTCTAACCAGCGACTCTGAGAAAAAAGGTAAGAAGAAGGGCGACTAATGCCCCAATTTCCAAAGGGAGAGCTAGCACCAGCAGATGGGCTAATACCTTTGCGGGCTGCTGTTAGTTCAATAGATAAAACCTTTCACGCCTATGTTCACGTTCCTTATTGCAAGGCTCGTTGTGGTTACTGTGATTTCAATACATACACCTCAGAAGAAATAGGTTCATCGTCCCAAGGCACATTCGCTCAAACTCTTCTCAAAGAGATTGAATTCTCTGCAGGAGTTTTAGAGAACTCCAGAATCCCATCCAGAAAACTCTCCACTGTGTTCTTCGGCGGTGGAACACCAACACTGCTACCAGCAGCAGATCTGATTGCCATTCTCGACAAGCTAAAGGCAACCTTTGGCTTTGAACCAGAGCTGGATATCACAACGGAGGCAAACCCAGACTCTGTTGATGAGGAATACCTTGAGCAACTAAAGCAAGCAGGATTCACGCGGGTGTCTATCGGCATGCAGTCTGCTGTCCCTAAGGTGCTTGCTGTTTTAGAGCGAACCCATAATCCAGAGAATGTTTCTAAAGCTGTCTCTGCGGCTAGGAGTGTTGGTTTAGCAACAAGTGTTGATCTGATCTATGGCTCGCCAACTGAAACCCTTGATGACTGGAGACAATCGCTGCAAGCTGCAATTGATTTGGCTACCGATCACATCAGTGCTTACTCTTTGATTGTTGAAGAAGGAACCAAGCTTGCAAGACAAATCAAATCAGGTCAGTTGACTGAACCAGATGAAGATATGCATGCAGATATGTATGAGTTAGCAGAACAGATGCTAAGTGCTGCTGGATTTACTAACTATGAAGTCAGTAACTGGTCTAAATCAGTTGAAACAAGATCTGCTCACAACATGGCCTATTGGAAGTCGATGGACTGGTGGGGTTATGGTCCAGGTGCTCATTCACATGTTGGGGGAGTTCGTTGGTGGAATGTGAAGAACCCTGCGGCTTATCAAGATCGCATCAATGCTGCTGTTTCACCGGCATTAGAGCGAGAGCTTATCGATGAAGAGAATCGAAACATTGAACGAGTAATGCTTGAAACCCGCATTGCTGAGGGGATAGACCTTACTTGGTTGAAGGAGAAGGGCTTTGCAAGTAACCAGGCTGTCTCTGAGTTGATTGCAGAAGAACTGGTTGATGCTAAGGAAGTCTTTAGAGGATTCATAACATTGACGCTAAAAGGTCGCTTGTTAGCAGACCTAGTTGTCCGAAAACTCATAAACTAGACAAAAGAAAATTATTAGGGGAGTTGAAAATGGGTTATTGCCTATCATGTGACAAAGAACAGAAGACCGGCAAGTTTTGTTTAGTTTGTGGTCGTCAGCTATCAAGTAATAAAGATGAGATTGATCCTGGGAAGCCTATTGCGTTGAAATCAGGAAAATACAACCTTGCAATGTGGGCTCATCTATCACCACTACTTTTGGCAATTCTTGGCTCTTGGACAGGGATCTTGCTAGTTCTTCTCTGGTTGCCAGGTCTACTTATTAGAGGCTCAGCAAAAGCTACTGATTTCGAGCGTCGCCATGGAACTGAATCAATGAATCTGCAACTGACCTCAATTGTTTTCGTGGCTGCATACACAGCTGTCGGAGTATTCATTTGGACTTGGAACCCTTTGTCTATAGTTGTTCTTATTCCTGTTATTTCAATCCTTGGAATTGTTGCGGTAGTTTTCAGCATTATTGCGGCAAGCGCTGCCAATGCCGGTAAAGAATACAAGTACCCAATTTGTATCCGCTTCGTAAAGTAATATTGGCACTCTAGACATAAGAGTGCTAAAACTCCTATGGCTTGGATACTTACCTAGGAGCCCAGATGATCTCAGAGCGCAACATGGCTGTTCTGCGCGCCATCATTGAGGACTTCATCGCAACCAATGAACCGGTGGGTTCGAAGACTTTGGTTGAACGCCATAACTTTGGGGTATCGAGTGCAACCATCAGAAACGACATGGCTGTCCTTGAAGAAGAGGGATACATCGCAGCCCCACATACTTCCAGTGGTCGTATTCCAACCGATAAGGGTTACCGAGTCTTTGTTGACCAACTGATTCAAGCCGAAGCTGTCACAGCTGAAATCAAAAAGAACTTTGCTGAACTAAACAAGATTTTCGCTAAAACCTTAGATCAGCTAACTGACCTTGATGAGAAGTTGCAGACCTCAGCACAACTCCTAGCTAAGGCAACTGGCGAAGCAGCTGTTGTTCAGTATCCAAACATGAAGAGTGTCTCAGTTAGGTCAGTCGAGTTTGTAAAGGTGTCAGAGGCGAGAGTTTTGATTCTCTTGATTACTGATGCTGAAAGAATTCAACAGCATGTTGTCTTACTGGCAAGCGATGTTAGTGAGCAGAGCCTTGCGACTCTCAAAGAGAAGTTCAACCAGGTTTGTGCAGGTTTTGCTATTGAGTCGCTATCGGAATCACTAAAGGTTCTAGTTACCAAATTTGCTCCAGAGCAAAGAGTCAATGTTCAAATACTTGTTGATGGAATTTTGTTACTAATTGATGCAAACAAGCAAGACAAGGTTGCCTTTGCAGGAGCAGCGAACCTAGTTCGTAGTGAACAACAGTTTGCTGGCGGACTATCCTCTTTGTTGCAGACCTTCGATGAGCAGTCTGATATCTGGCAGTTCCTAAACCTTTGGAAGTTAGAAGCTGAGAAGCCAAGAGCAATCATCGGTTCAGAGAACAGTGTGTTTGAGCTATCTACTAGCTCACTGCTGTTATCTAGTTATAGCAATCAGGGCACAGAGGTTGCCAAGGTTGCTGTTGTTGGACCAACTCGAATGAACTATCCAAGAAACTTTGCTGCTGTCTTAGCGGTATCCAAATTGCTATCGAAAGATCAAGAGGACTAGTGGCCGATCACTATCAGGTTTTAGGTGTCTCTAAGGACGCCAGCCAAGATGAAATCAAAAAGGCTTATCGCAAGCTTGCTCGTCAGTTGCACCCAGATATGAATCCAACTGAGGAAGATCAAGAGCGCTTCAAGTTAGTAACTCACGCCTATGAAGTTTTAGGTGACCCGCAATCACGCCAGCAATATGACATGGGTGGTTCATCACCGTTTGGAGATATGGGTGGCTTTGGCTTTGGGGATATCTTTGAGAACTTCTTTGGTGGGGGTCAGCGTGGTCCTCGTCAGATGGCTGAACGCGGTCAGGATGCCTTACTGAGAGTTGAACTCTCTCTTGCCGAAGTTGTCGCTGGTGTTGAGAAGCAAATTGAAATTGACACTGCCGTTGTTTGTAACACCTGTCTTGGAACTACCTGCAGACCAGGAACTTCGATGGCTATCTGTGATATCTGTAAAGGTTCAGGTCAGATTCAACGTCAGGTTAGGTCACTGCTAGGAAACGTTGTCACATCTGCTCCTTGTGGTAGTTGCCGTGGCTATGGTCAAACAGTTCCAGATCCTTGTGTTGACTGCCGTGGTCAAGGACGAACAAGAGCTAGAAGAACTCTTGATCTAAACATTCCAGGTGGAGTAGAGCATGGACTACGTCTCCAGTTATCTGGTCAAGGTGAAGTTGGTTTCGCTGGCGGACCTGCGGGAGATATTTACGTTGAGATTTCTGTTAGAGCAGATGAACATTTCGAACGTGATGGCGATGACCTCTTAGCAACACTTGAGGTGCCACTTCACGATGCAGTGCTTGGAACTATCGTGCCAATCGAAACCTTTGATGGTTCGTTAGATGTTGAAATCAAAGCTGGAGCGCAAACCGGTGATGTAGTGACGCTAAAGGGTAAGGGCATCAAACACCTTCGTCATAACGGTAGAGGAGATTTGAATGTTCGCATTCAAGTCCTAACCCCACACAAACTTGATTCAAAAGAAAAAGAACTCTTCAAGAAGCTCGCTGACCTTAGAAAATCAGATAAGCCAGGGCTATCTAAAGTGAACAACAGCAACTTCGGTCGCGGGCGTCGCAGATAAATGGTTGAGCCACTCTTTCACAAAGACAACCTCATAGATGCAGCTATCGGAGCTGTAGTTGAACTATCTGGTCCAGAAGCCAAACATGCGATAACTGTTAGACGCATGAGAGTTGGAGAGGCTATTCAACTCTCTGATGGTTTAGGGCTACGCGTTAAGGGTTCCATTGCAGAAATCAGTGGCAACTCCTTGATGGTTCTCGTTTCCGAAGTAATTACTGAAGCAATCCCTGCAAGGCAACTGTTCTTAGTTCAAGCACTTGCTAAAGGCGATCGTGATGAGTTAGCTATTCAAGCTGCAACTGAGTTGGGTATCTCGGGAGTTATTCCTTGGCAGGCGGCTAGATCTATTAGCCGTTGGGATGGAGCTAAGCAAGCTAAAGGCCAAGAGCGTTGGCAGTTGATTGTGAATGAAGCCAGTAAGCAGTCACTTAGAGCTCATAACCCTAAGGTGCAGGGGATTACAGATACCAAAGGTTTGATAAAGGTTCTTGCTGATTTTGATCTGGTCTTAGTTTTAGACATCTCAGCAACTAAGTTGCTGAACTCCCTAGAGTTACCAGTACAGGGCAAAATCGCCTTGGTTGTTGGTCCCGAAGGTGGCATAGACGCATCAGAGCTGGAGCATTTGAGTGCCTCAGGTGCTGTGTTGATTAGCCTTGGGGTCAATGTCCTTAGAACTTCAACAGCCGGTATGGCTGCTGTTGCGGCTATTACCCTGGGGAATCTCTAGGGCTAGATAGCCTTCAGATTGCCTAGACTTATAAAGGAAATAAGGAGTTTCATTGGATTGCATTTTCTGCAAGATTACCTCAGGTGAATTACCTGCAACGTTTGTGGCTGAATCAAAGCACGCTGTTGCCTTTAATGACATTCACCCAAGACAGCCGGTTCACGTTTTAGTTGTCCCTCGTGTTCACTATTCAGATGTTGCTGAACTAGCAGTTGCAGATCCTGAAGTGTTAGCTGATGTTATTCAGCTAGGTGTTCGGGTTGCTGAATTGATGTCAACCGGTTCTTTTCGTCTTCAGTTCAACACAGGCGAAGAAGCAGGTCAGACCGTATTCCACGCTCACGCTCACATAACCAGCACGACTCCGAGGTCTTAGTGCCGAATTCATCATCAGCAAAAGATACGAAATTAGAGTTTGCAATAACTGAGGTGAATCCTCTTGCGGTATTCGGAACAGAAGATCAGCTTCTCAAAACCATTGAAGCTGAACACCCAAGTGCCTCAGTGTTGGTTAGAGGTAACCAGGTTTCTATCACTGGAACTGAAGCTGAGTGCTTCGCTGCTAAGAAACTTATTGATGAAGCAATCAAGTTAGTTCAGGCTGGACTAAATGTTGCACCAGCAGATATTTCACGCTCAGCTCAGATGATTCAACAATCACAGAGTCCAGCGCAAATGCTTAGCCAAAGCATCCTCTCTAATCGAGGCAAGAGCATCAGGCCAAAGACAACCAATCAGAAGAACTATGTTGATGCAATCGATGAGAACACCATCGTCTTTGGCATTGGTCCAGCTGGTACCGGTAAGACCTATTTAGCTATGGCTAAAGCCGTTCAAGCTTTGCAACGTAAAGAAGTGAGCAGAATCATTCTCACCCGTCCAGCTGTTGAGGCAGGAGAGCGTCTTGGGTTCTTGCCTGGCACACTGACCGACAAGATTGATCCATACCTTCGACCGCTCTTTGATGCACTGCACGAGATGTTAGATCCTGATTCAGTTCCTAAGCTGATGGCAACTGGAACTATCGAGGTTGCTCCATTGGCTTATATGCGTGGAAGAACACTCAATGATTCATTCATCATCTTGGACGAGGCTCAGAACACGACTCCGGAACAGATGAAGATGTTCCTTACTCGTCTTGGTTTCAACTCCAAGATGGTTGTTACAGGAGATGTGACCCAGATTGACCTACCAATGGGGAACTCAGGGTTGAAAGTTGCTAGCAATATCTTGACTGATGTTCAAGATCTTGCTTTCTGTCACCTAGATTCATCAGATGTGGTTAGACACACACTGGTTGGTCGAATCGTTGATGCCTATGCAAAGTTCGAAGCTAAGAAACTAAAGGCTAAGTAATGAGTATCGAGATTGAGAATGAATCAGGAATTGATGCTCCTTTAGAGCAGATTCTTGATTTAGCTAACTTTGCTCTCCAAAAGATGCACATCGATGCAGCAGCTGACATCGAGATACTTCTAGTGAACGAGAACGTGATGGAGTCTTATCACCTTGATTGGATGCAGGAGAGCGGTCCTACCGATGTCTTATCTCAGCCCATTGATGGTCTTCGTCCTGGTAAGCCAAATGCTCTAACTCCGGCAGGTCATCTTGGAATGATTGTCCTGTGTCCTCAGGTAGCTCAGAAACAGGCTGTTGCAGCTAAACATTCAGAGCTAAAAGAGATTTTGATTCTGGTAGCGCACTCAATTCTGCATCTCCTTGGCTATGACCATGTTGAAAAAGAAGATGAGATTGAAATGTTTTCTTTACAGGAAGAGATTGTTGCTCAATACTTGGAGGCCAGTAACTAAATGCTAGTTATTGC
>CAILDA010000082.1 GCA_903832875.1 uncultured Micrococcales bacterium
AGCCCCTACCCAAAACATCGTTGATGGCATTGATCTTGCAGTCCCAATCACTGTCATTGATGGCAGCGGCACCAGAGAATTTGCTTCTCGGGTCGGCCAAGTCCTGTTGGATGCTAGTTATGTGGTCCCATATTCAAGGACAATTGACAACCTTTTGCCTAAATCCAGCATCAGAATTCAGGATGAGAAGTTTCGACCGCTAGCTAAACGCATGCAAAAAGTGCTTGGCGTACTGCCAATTGAGGTTGATAAAGCTAGTAAATACCTAGTTGAAGTGCGAATAGGGCCTGATTTCGTCCCGTTGGACTAGATATCGCTCTATAACAGTCCTGTTATAGGTCAAATATTGACTTGCACACATTACCCCAAACAGCCCTAGACTAAACAAGGTCGAAAAAGATTCGTTTGCTACAACACTCGAAATCAAACCGAAGGGTAAAACTTTTGGTGAGACTGCAGTGAAGGAAGTACCGGATCTGATTCAAAAAGCATTAGGAGCATTAAATGGCACAAGGAACCGTAAAGTGGTTCAACTCTGAAAAGGGTTTTGGCTTTATCACTCAGGATGGTGGAGCAGATGTATTCGTACACTTCTCAGCTATTCAGTCTGAAGGCTACAAAGAACTTAAAGAGAACCAGCGCGTTGAGTTTGAAGTAAAGAACGGCGACAAAGGCCCACAGGCTGACAACGTCCACGTTATCTAATAACAAGTTTCAACCACTAGAGCCACTCCTTACGGGGTGGCTCTAGTCTTTTAAGCCAAACTTGCACTCTGCCCGTTAGAGTGCCAAAATGGATTAGCACTCTCAATACGCGAGTGCTAACTAATCACTTTGATCGTCCAGGAGGGCGTAACCCAACATGGCAAAAATTATTAGCTTTAACGAAGAGGCACGTCGCGGTCTTGAGCGCGGCTTGAACATCCTTGCTGACACTGTGAAGGTCACCCTTGGCCCACGTGGTCGCAACGTAGTTCTGGAAAAGAAGTACGGTGCACCAACTATCACCAACGATGGTGTTTCTATTGCTAAAGAAATCGAACTAGATGACCCATTCGAGCGTATCGGTGCTGAATTGGTTAAAGAAGTTGCGAAGAAGACTGACGACGTTGCAGGAGACGGAACAACCACAGCAACCGTTCTAGCTCAAGCTCTTGTTAAAGAAGGATTGCGTAACGTAGCAGCTGGAGCTGACCCGATCAGCCTAAAGCGCGGAATTGAAAAGGCAGTTGAAGCAGTTATTGCTGAACTGTTCAAGCAGTCAAAGCCTGTTTCATCTAAAGAGCAGATTGCAGCAACTGCATCTATCTCTGCAGGTGACACTGTTATCGGTAACATCATCGCTGACGCAATCGACAAGGTCGGTAACGAAGGTGTTGTAACAGTTGAAGAAGGAAACACATTTGGTATTCAGCTAGAACTTACCGACGGCATGCGTTTTGACAAAGGTTTCATCTCAGGTCTATTCGTAACTGACCCAGAGCGTCAAGAAGCAGTTTTGGAAGATGCTCTAGTACTTATTGTCAACAGCAAGATCTCTCAGGTAGCTGAGATTGTTCCTATCGTTGAAAAAGTTATGCAGTCAGGCAAGCCACTTTTGATCATTGCTGAAGATGTTGAGGGCCAGGCTCTTGCAACTCTAGTTTTGAACAAGATGCGCGGAATCTTCAAGGCAGTTGCTGTGAAAGCTCCTGGCTTTGGTGACCGTCGTAAGGCTATGCTTCAGGACATCGCAATTCTTACCGGTGGAACAGTTATCACTGAAGAACTAGGACTAAAGCTTGAGAACACAAGTTTGGACATGCTTGGAACTGCTCGCAAGGTAGTTATCACCAAGGATGAGACAACCATCGTTGATGGTGCTGGCAACAAGGAACAGATTGCAGGACGCGTTGAACAGATCCGTCGTGAAATCACCAACACTGACAGCGACTATGACCGCGAGAAGCTCCAAGAGCGTCTAGCTAAGCTTGCTGGTGGAGTTGCAGTTATCCGTGCCGGTGCTGCTACCGAAGTTGAATTGAAAGAGCGCAAGCACCGCATCGAAGATGCAGTTCGTAACGCTAAGGCAGCTGTTGAAGAAGGTATCGTCGCCGGTGGTGGTGTTGCTCTGATTCAGGCTGGTATCGCAGCGTTCAAGACTCTAAAGCTAACTGGCGATGAGGCAACAGGTGCGAACATTGTTCGCGTTGCAATCTCAGCTCCACTAAAGCAGATTGCTATCAACGCAGGTCTAGAGCCTGGTGTTGTTGCTGAGAAGGTTGCTAACCTACCTGCAGGTCACGGTCTAAACGCCGCTACCGGTGAGTATGTTGACATGCTAGCTACTGGCATCAATGACCCAGTGAAGGTAACTCGTTCAGCTCTTCAGAACGCAGCATCTATCGCAGGTCTATTCCTAACCACTGAAGCAGTTGTCGCTGAAAAACCAGAACCACAATCAGCACAGATGCCTCAGGGCGGCGGGATGGACTTCTAAAACTTAGCCAGAATCGCTCCGGCTAAAAGGGGTGGAACTTTTATTAGTTCCACCCCTTTCCCTTAACCCAAACAAGGAGCTGTTCCTAGCCCAGGAACAGTCGCTGGTTAGCCAACTCGATTTCGCTGTATTGCTGAGCTGCTAGACGCAACGCTTGACCTAGTTCGCCTAGCTGACTGTCAACTGTTGTCGCAGTTACTTTCCAGCGTGTAACTAACTCCTGAAAGCTGCTTGCCGCTGATCCACGCCAGACATCCTGCAAACCAACTAGTTGAACATGCAAGCCATCGACTTCAGCCTGGAGCTTTGCGATGGTTGCTTGGATGGTGCTATTTGCTGCGAGGACATGCTCGCTGTCTACTTGTATTTGTGCCATATGTTTACCTCCTTCGGTAAACAAGTTCACAACAAACATGTACTCAATGGAGCGATGTTCTGGAATCTGTTAGTAACTCAAAGAGCGGTGTGTTGTTGAGAACTAGTTAGGCAAAGTTATTTTGAAAGTAGCTCCGCCGCCAGGAGTTTCTTCGGCAACAATCTTTCCAGCGTGACCTTCAACGATTCTTTTGACAATGGCAAGACCTAAGCCTGAACCACCGGTGTCACGGTTTCTTGAGTTGTCACTTCTATAGAAACGTTCGAATACTTTGTTTCGAAGCTGTTTTGGTATGCCTTCGCCACGATCGATTACTTTGATGACTGTGCTGTTATCTTTTGAGCCAATGGCTAAGTCAATCTGTTTGTCACCGGCAAATGTATGAGCATTGCTGAGTAGGTTGGTTAGCACCTGTCTGATTCCAGCATCGTCAAAGTTAGCAACGACTTCCTCTTCTAGTTTCTCGCCTTTTAGATTTGTGACTTTGATGTTTAGTTTTTGGTGACCTGTTTTCACATTTACAACCACAGACCTGGCAACATCAGCAAGGTTTGCTCTGGTTAAGTTAAGTTTTGCGTCGCCATCTAAACGAGCTAAGGCTAGTAGTGATTCAACCAGGGTTGACATCCGAACAGCTTCACTTTCAATTCGTGCCATGGCATCGTCAACTTGAGCCTTAGATTTGAAAGCGCCTTTTCTATAAAGCTCTGCGTAGCCCCTGAGGGTTACCAGTGGTGTTCTGAGTTCATGGCTAGCATCAGCAACGAATTGGCGCATACGATCCAGGGTTTGGTTACGAGATTTTATTGCACCTTCGATAGATCCAAGCATCTCGTTGAGAGAATTATTCAATTGAGCAATCTCAGTTTTACCATCAGCTGGTGGAAGTCTTCTATCGAATTGACCTTTACGAACAGCATCAGCTGCTGCGGAAACCTCTCGAAGAGGTCGAAGAGCAGAGGAAATGGTGAGCCACAGTGCTAATCCGCTGACGAACAGCAACAACCCGCTAAACCCAAAGCCAATGATTCTGTATTGGGTGATGATGGCCTGGTTTTGTGACATTGGGATTCCTACGACTACTGATCCAACTAAATTCGCTGAGGGGAGAGCAACTAATCGCCACTGATGGTTCTCGTCAGCTTCCGGCTTCTGTCCTTGAGTGATATCTGCTGTGAAAGGAATTCCGTGGGTATCTTGAACGGCAACAACATTGAACTGACTCAGGTTAGGAATATCTGAGTTCTCTCGAGCAGAGGAAACTAGGCCAAGATATAGCCTTCCTTGTGGATCAAGGAAGGCAATGTAGTAATCGCTTGGAAGAGCTGGCAGTGTCACAGTGTGTGATGCCAATCTTGACTCAACTGTTTCAGGATCTTCAAGGGAAAGAACAGAAGCAGTTTGAACTAAAATGGCGTCAGTGTTTTGCTGCAAGTAAGTTCTGATTAGTGCAATGGTTCCAAAGAGGCTAATGCCTAAAAGCAATGCGATTAGACCTACTGAAATAGAAGTCAATCTGGTCCGTAGTGAAATACGAGACCAGGCTCGACCAAGAGGCCCAAGTGCTTCTGGGCGATAAATCTTGTTCATTTACTCTTCGTTCTTGAAGGTGCGGAACATGTAGCCGACTCCACGCTTAGTTTGTATGAGTTGATTTTCGCTAAGCGGATCTATCTTCTTACGAAGGTATGAAACATAGCTTTCAACAATTCCTTGTTCACCGTTGAAGTCATATTCCCAAACGTGGTCAAGAATTTGATCTTTGCTCATAACTCGGTTGGCATTGCCCATTAGGAATCTAAGCAGCTTGTATTCGGTAGGGGATAGTTCGATTTCAGTTCCATTGACGAACACTTCATGAGCATCCTGGTTGATCTTGATTTCGCCAACTTCGATGATGCTCTCTTCAACTTCTTGTTTTCTAGTTCGTCTGAGAATGGCATTGATTCGAGCGATAACCTCATCGATGCTAAATGGCTTAGTCATGTAATCGTCGCCACCTACGGTAAGCCCAGTTACTTTGTCTCCGCGATCATCTCTAGCGCTTAGGAAGAGAACAGGAAGGTCAATATCCATTGAGCGAAGCTTCTTAGTTACGCTAAAGCCACTCTGGTCAGGCAGCATGACATCGAGAACCATGATGTCTGGTTTTGCTTTTTCAGCAACTGCAACTGCCTCGGTTCCGGTTCCGACGGAATAGACGCTGAAGCCAGCGAATTTCAAACCGGCTTCTAGGAGGTCTCTGATGTTCTTTTCGTCATCGACGATTAGTACCTTAGGGTTCTTCATGGCTCTAATCTGTCAGCAACTGTTAGTTAAAGGCTGAAGATAGCCTGAGTGTTTACTGAGAGTAAATGACCTAAAGGTCAACCGCATCAATGATTTCGTAGGCATAGCCCTGCTCGGCTAGGAAGCGCTGACGGTTCTGGGCAAAGTCCTGATCTACGGTGTCACGGGCTATCAGGGTATAGAAACTAGCCGTTCTGCCATCTGCTTTAGGTCTAAGTAGTCGCCCTAGTCTTTGTGCTTCCTCTTGCCTTGAACCATAGGAACCAGAGATTTGGATTGCTACCGATGCTTCAGGTAAATCAATCGAGAAGTTAGCCACCTTAGATACCACCAAGACAGATACTCTGCCTTCTCTAAATTCAGCAAATAGGCGTTCTCTTTCAGGGATGGGAGTATCTCCGGTGATCAGCTCTGCTTTTAGTGCATCTGCAACAGCATGGAGTTGGTCAATGTATTGCCCAATAACAAGAGTCGGTTCACCAGCATGTTTAGCAAGAAGTTTTTGAATTACAGGAATCTTGATTGGAGAAGATGCTGCCAAACGGTACTTCTCATCCTGGTTAGCAATGGCATACTCAAGATGCTCAAGTTCTGGGAGATCTATTCTGACTTCATAACAAGCAGCAGGTGCTATGTAACCCTGTGCTTCAATTTCTTTCCAAGGAGCATCAAAACGCTTTGGTCCAATAAGAGAAAAGACATCGCCTTCTTTGCCATCTTCACGAACCAGAGTTGCAGTTAGTCCAAGTCTTCGTCTTGCTTGCAGATCAGCTGTCATCTTGAAGATAGGTGCAGGAAGCAAATGAACCTCATCGTAAACAATCAGACCCCAGTCGTGATTATTCAGTAAAGCTAGATGAGCATATTCGTTCTTACGTTTGGTAGTCAAAATTTGGTAGGTAGCAATAGTCACTGGAGCAATCTCTTTGATTGATCCAGAGTATTCACCGATCTCATCTTCAGTCAAAGTTGTTCGCTTGAGTAGCTCAGCTTTCCACTGTCGAGCAGAAACTGTGTTGGTAACCAGAATCAGAGTGTTAGTTTTAGCGACCGCCATTGTTGCCGCACCAACAATTGTTTTACCAGCACCACAGGGTAAGACAACAACTCCTGAGCCACCTTCCCAGAACTTCTCAACTGCTGCGTTTTGATAGTTGCGCATACCCCAACCAGATTGCACTAAATCAATCTCATGAGATTTACCCGGTGTGTAACCAGCAAGATCTTCTGCAGGCCAACCTAGTTTTAGTAGCTCTTGTTTGATTTGGCCTCTAGCCCAATCAGCAATTCGCCAAGTATTAGGGTCGATGCGATCTAGCAGTAAATCGTTAACCCTTCGCTGTCTTGTTGTTTCAACTAAGACCGCAGGTTCCATTGAATGTAATTGAAGATCACCATCGGGACCTTTTTGAATGACCAAGCGACCATAGCGCGCCATGGTCTGTTGGATGTCGATACGAATAGCAGCAGGAACAGGGAACTTGGCATAGCGGTCAAGGACATCCAACACGAAGTCACTGTCGTGACCGGCAGCCCTGGCATTCCAAAGCCCAAGTTTTGTAATTCGGTAGGTGTGCACATGCTCTGGTGCTCGCTCTAGTTCAGCAAATACTGCTAGGTCGTGCCTAGCGTCAGCGGCCTGCCAGTGGTCAACTTCAAGCAGGGCAGTTTTATCGCTTTGAACGATTAGGGGTCCGCCAGACATCCTTCTAGCCTATGCGAACAGAGGTGATGCTGGTTAGCGGTAGCACTCTTTCACAGTCAGCTTTGCGATCTCTTGCCCGCAAGCGCCCATTGGCAAGCCCTGAGGGCTCAAGTGTGAACTGTCTGGTCTGGCCATTGATGTTTACGCTCACTTCGATGCTGCCCTTGTTCTTGATGGCCATCTCAAGCTGTCTGACGATGTCTCCACCTTGAGGGGCTTCGCCAAGCCGTTTGTCATGATCGCGCCAGCGAGTAATGTCTGCCAGCACTGATTTGGTAACCGATTTGATTGAATCAGCCTCACCCGCTGCGCTCCAGTTGCTAAGCACCTTACCCTTGGCATCTTTTCGAATAGCAGCGTATTTGCTATCTCTGAGCTGGTAGTAAACGATGTCTAGTTCAAATCGGGATGCCAAAGTGCTCTCATCAACTCTTGAGATTGAAATAGTTTTCAGATTAGTGTCATTCAAGATCTGAGTTAACAGAATCTGATCGCTGGATCTAATCAAGGTTTGATTTATTGACTCGGTAAGGACAAGTCTTCCAAATCTCTGGGCTGCTTCACGAATTAGATAGTCAACTGGCTGAGGAAGTGGAGCATCAGATAGCTTAGCTAGAAGTTCTCTGATTGATTTTTCAGTCAATCCTGTCTCTAACCCATAGGTAACACTCAGTGAGTTAATTCGATAAGTCGAAGCAACTCCGATGCGCTCGGTTTCAACAAATCTTCTAAGTTCTAATTCGGTATCAGTTTGCAGAGGACCAACAGAAATAATAGTCAAATCTGCTTGAACGATGATCTTGTTTTGAGCTTTAGGTAGTTCGCTAGTCAACAGGCTTCCTGCCTTTTTCAGATCTCCCTCCATAAGTGGTGAGAACCAACTTGACATCTGATCACCACTAGTAAGTCCAATAAGTTCCGCTAAAGAAATCAACCTGGTCATATGTGAGGTGATGCCATCATTTGCTAGCGGAAAAGTCTCCTTCATCGCAGTGTTTAGATTCTGAGCTCCTGCTAGTTCGGCTGCTGAATCTTCACCGAGTAATAACCGCCAGGTGCTTGCCAGATGCAACCATCGTTCAGTAGGGGAGCTTTTCAACCAAGTTAGGTAATGCGAACCAACTCGCCAGCGCTTATCGGAGAGCACAACCAGCGATGACATTTGAGCTAAAGCATAAAGTGATCTGGCATATTCAACACTTCTTCCAAGATGAGATGACAGTCTTTTAAGTTCCGGTAAACCGACAGCGCCTCTGCCAACTTCTTTGACATAGCGCTGTTCTAGTTCAATGACCAGTTCGGTCAGTGCTTGAACAGTTTCAAATGCACCAACACCAGCTTGCGGGTCAACCAAAGCGGCAGCTTGGTCGGTGCTAACTGCTTTGGTGTCTAAAGTTTCACTGAGCAAACTCTTGGTTACCAGATTCTTGAAAGTAGCAACGGCTGATTCCAAAGGTAGAAAAGTTACCTTGCCGTTTGTAGTCTTCTTTTCAACTAAAAACAATGTTGCTAGAACTTCAAGACTTGAGGCATCTGCTTTAGTTGATGAGTTCTGCAAGAGATTGTTGAAGGCAATAATTTGTTTTCGGGTGAGACCTGCAATAGCGCCAGAAACGTTCTGAGGCTTGAGTAAAGCAGTTGAGAAGTCGAAGAAGTCTTTGAAAGCACCAGAGGGCATAAGCCTTATTCCGATGACTCTAACTAGTTCTGCATCGCTGGATCTACTAAGCGCCTTGGCGACCTGAAGGACTTCACTCATTAGTTGTGTGAAGACTTTCTTTTCCTAAAACTTGAGACAATCAGTAAACCGGCAAGCGAGGCAAAGCCAAAAGGCAGAGCGAGCATCGGGACTAAACCAAGCCCAGTTGGGATCCAAGCCCCATTGCTGAAAGCTGCCAGCAGGATAACCATGATGGCCAATATGGAGATAGCAACGCTGCCAATAAAGACAAAAGCGAGGATTTTCTCAAGTATTGGCAGGGTTGTTGCCGTTGTGGGAAGGTTTTGCGCTTTAACTGAATTCGCTTTCTTGGTCATCCTTTTAGGATACTTGCAAAGCTAAAGTAAAATGAACCCTGCGGCAATGAAAGAGGTAGTTATGCCAACTGGACATGTAAAGTTCTTCGATAATGTCAAGGGCTTTGGTTTTGTGCAATCAGATGAAGGAACCGAAGCGTTCCTGCATGTGAGCAATCTGCCTGATGGGGTAACCGACGTCAAGCCTGGAACTCGTATCGAATACAGCATCGTTGACTCTAAGCGTGGAGCTCAGGTCATGACTATGCGTATCCTCGAGGTCCCTGAGAGCCTTGAGAAGAAGCAACGAGCTTCAACTCGTATGAAGAATGAAGATCTCGTCATCTTGGTTGAGGGGCTTATCTCAGCACTAGATAACATTCGCCCTGGTATCGAGCACGGCCGTCTTCCTGAAGGCGCTAGCGCTGAGAAGGTTGCTCGTTTACTTAGAACTCTTGCTGACCAGTTACATAACTAATGGCAAGAATCAAGAAACTTCCTAAATTCGTCAAACTGATCAGACCCGAAAAGGTCATCAAAGCAAAATTTGATGTGAAGGCTTTTGCTGAAGTGGCCGCTAAAGCCGCAGCACTTCCAGATGAGCTAGGTCAATACAAAAACCACATTGAAGAAGGCGAAGGCATCACCACATACTTCTGGCAAACCAAGAAATTAGGTTACGGAGACTGGCGTTGGTCAGTAACTGTTTATCAACACGATCCTGCAACTGAACCTAGTTTGTGTGAGGTTGTTATGGTGCCAGGTGAAGATTCACTGATCGCACCTAATTGGGTTCCTTGGGCTGAACGTCTAGCTGATTACCAAGCATTACAAATTGAATTAGAGAAGCAATCTGCTTTGGATGCCGAAGAAGCTTCCGTTGAAAAAGAACCTGAAGAAGAGTTAGCGGTTGCCGACCTTGAAGAAGGCGAAGACGCCAAGCACTAGTCCAACCACGCAAGTGTATGGATACCAAATTTTATGATCACTAGTGATTTGGTTATAGAAAACCAAAATCAAAACTAAAGCTAAAGCAAAACCAATCATGCCAACTATTACTGCCATACGAGCAGTTCCTTTAATTGGCTCAGGGTCCGGTTTTCTTTCCGAGTCTTTAGCAATCCAGCGCATAAGAAAAACCTAACCTAGGTTTGAAACTACATAGTCGATGGCTTGGGTAAGTTTCTGAACATCACTTAGTTCTGTTGCAGTAAATGTTGCAACACGCAGCTGGTTCCTACCTAGCTTGCGATACGGCTCAGTATCAACAATTCCATTAGCTCTGAGAACCTTAGCTACAAGGGCTGCATCAACTGAATCATCAAAGTCAATTGTTGTGACCACCTGTGATCTGTGCTCAGGGTTAGTAACAAAAGGAGTCGCATAACTACTGGCATCAGCCCAGTCATAGATGTGCCCAGATGCATCCTTGGTTCTTTGATCTGCCCACTGCAAACCACCGTTAGCGTTCATCCAGTCAATCTGTTCAGCTAAAAAGAACAACGTTGAAATAGCAGGAGTGTTCAAAGTCTGGTTCAACCTTGAGTTATCAATTGCTGTCTTTAGAGATAAGAACTCAGGGATGTATCGCTCGCTAGCTGCGATGCGTTCTGCTCTTTCAATAGCGGCAGGTGACATAAGAGCAAACCAGAGACCACCGTCTGATGCAAAGTTCTTTTGTGGAGCAAAGTAATAGACATCTGTTTCATGAGCATCAAAATCAATACCACCAGCAGCGCTGGTTGCATCGGTTAGGAACAGAGCATCTTTATCTGCACCTTGAACTCTTTTAACAGGAGCAACAACACCGGTAGAGGTTTCATTTTGTGGATATGCGTAACTTGAGATACCGGCTTCAGCTCTTAGCTCTAAGCGTGAACCAACATCGCCTTGAATTACAGTTGGTTTTTCTAACCACGGGGCAGATAGCGCTGTTGCGAACTTGGCACCAAATTCACCGTGGACCAGTAACTGTGATTTACCTTCAGCCAGGCTAAAAGATGCAACATCCCAAAAAGCAGTTGAGCCACCGTTACCTAAAACAATCTCGTAGCCATGTGGGTTATGGAACAGATCCATCAGTCCATCTTGAACACGCTTGACTAGGTTCTTCACCGGGGCTTGACGGTGCGAGGTTCCCATCAGTTCTGCTCCAGCAACTGCGAAGGCAGCTATCTGAGCTGGTCTTACCTTGGACGGTCCGCAACCAAAGCGGCCATCCTCGGGAAGTAAGTCTTGGGGAATTTTGATCTCTACCATTGTGAAAGTTTAGCCGAGCAAACCCTAGAGAAGATTTAGGCTTAGAGTGTGACCGACCTTATTGATACCACCGAGATGTATCTTCGAACCATTTTGGAACTCGAAGAAGAAGGTCATATTCCCATGCGAGCTCGAATCTCTGAGCGCTTAGACCATTCTGGACCAACTGTTTCTGAGACTGTAGCCCGAATGGAAAAGAACGGTCTTGTCATTGTCAGTGATGATCGCCACCTCGAGTTCACAACTGAAGGCAGAAAACTTGCCATCGAGGTGATGCGTAAGCACAGACTGGCTGAACTTCTGCTAGCTAACATCATTGGATTGGATTGGCATCTAGTTCATGAGGAAGCTTGTCGCTGGGAGCACGTGATGAGCGAGCAGGTTGAACGTAAGATTCTGGAACTTGTCTCTGATGTTGAGAAATCACCTTTCGGTAACCCAATTCCTGGTTTAGAACACTTAGGCAGGGGTGAATCCACGGCCCTTAATGAAGAGGTAACTCCTCTTATCGAGCTTTTAGATCAAAAAGTTATCGTCAAGCGAATAGCTGAACCTTTGCAGGTCTATTCCGATGCTTTGGCTCATCTTCAAGCAGCTCAGGTAATCCCAGGGGCTATTGTCACAGCCAAATCTGCTGGCGATCGGGTCTTAGTCAGTTCAGCAGACGGGCAACACTCGGTAAGCCTCACCGCCTTTGATGTTGCTCATATCTTTGTAATTCCCGCCTAAACACTGAGATTTAGCCCTATTTGGGCCTGATAAGCCTGGATAAGAAAAACCTTTCCCAGCCTTTCGGGGTAAAATCATAGAACCTCAATAAGCCAACCCAAATTGAGGTGCGAGCCCGCACTAGATCCTTTAGCCTGCGGTGTGGGCAACAGATCTAAATTTTCGCAACAGGGTCGGATGTAAATCCGATGATGTTCTAGGAGGACATGTTTTGAAGGAAAAGCCTTCGGGAAGACGCCGCGCAGAGGTCGAGATAAATATTCTCGAGTCCTTTGAGCTACGCAGCCGTCGCTCGATTCGAGAAAGCGAACGCAAGCGCCAAACGCGCCATGCTAAACGCGCCGAAAAAAGGGCAGCCAAACTTGACCGCAAGCACTTCTTAACTAATCCACCGAGTAACCCAATAACAGCTATTGGTGTTGTTGCAGCAGTTCCTAAAATCAGATTCCGCAAGAAAGAGTCTGTGCGCACAACTGTTGTCATGGCCGTCATTGCCGGTGTTACCGCAACTGTTGCTTTGCCTGCATACGCTTATGGACCAGCGGTGACCGCTGTTTCAGGGTTTACTCAAGGTGGTGTTGCCGATGGTGGAGATGCTCAGAGCATCAGCCTGCTTCGAGAAACAGCTTTGAACTTTGAGCGTGGTTCTTACGGCATGATGTCAGCTTCAGAAATTGAACGTATGACTAACAGGAATAACTATCTGGGTTATAAAGGCCTAACTGCTATTGATCTAGCTTCCAGCCCTAACTTTGTTGACTTGAATTCTGCAGATATCTTGAAGGTTGCTGCCAAATATGTTGGTGTTCCATATGTTCTTGGTGGTGAGCTACCAACCGGTTTGGACTGTTCTGGTTACACCCGTCTAGTCTTTGCTGAGTTCGGTATCCTTTTGCCACACTCGGTTATATCCCAGTCTCGCGATCCACATGTCAGAAGAGTGCACCGTTCTGATGCCAGACCGGGAGATATCGTAATCATGACCAACTTGAGTCATCAGGGTATCTACGCCGGTTCTGGAATGTTTTATCACGCTCCGCAGCCAGGTGACCGGGTGAAGCTAGCTCCGATTTTCACCGATAACTACTACATGGTTCGAGTTATCCAGTAATAAATAACACCAATTCTTAACCTTTCGGTGCGGTGTGTTTTACCTATCTAAACCCTAAAATCTCGTAATCTTTTGGCAAGTCACTTATGTGCCTTGTTAGGAGAGATCAATGGACGCTATACACGTGCCCGCCAAGCACGAGTTCCAGCATTTCCATATAGTTTGCTCCTGCCAAGCTCGGCAGGCCTAAACGCGTTACCAGTAATGGTGGCGCGTTTTTTGTTTGTGCTCTAAAGCGACTTCACGAAAACCTGCAATCCGTGCAGGTGATTTCGAAAGGAAGAAACATGAGAACACTGGTTTTGAATGCTGGCTATGAACCTTTAGCTGTGGTGTCTTTCAAACGAGCAATTATTTTGGTGCTCAATAAGAAAGCAACAGTGCTTGAAGGCTCTCAAGATCGTAAAGTCCACAGCGCTACTGGGGAATATGAATTACCTTCGGTAATCCTGCTGAGTAGATATGTAAGGATTCCAGGCTCAAGAGCAATCCCACTCTCAAGACGAGGTGTATTGCGAAGAGATGGTCACCGCTGTGCATACTGCCACAGAGCTGCTAACACTGTGGATCACGTTCAACCTAAATCCCGCGGTGGCAGAGATAGCTGGGAGAACCTGGTTGCAGCATGCCTAAGATGCAACAACATAAAAGGCGATAAAACTTTGCATGAGATTGGCTGGACTCTAGCGGTTACGCCAAGAATGCCAACAGGTGGAGCGTGGATGATCAGGGGTGCTGAACGAGTTGAACCTGAATGGAATGAGTATCTGCAGTTACCTGTAGCTGCTTAGTCGGTGCCCCCGAGAAGAATCGAACTTCCGCACATGGTTTAGGAAACCAATGCTCTATCCACTGAGCTACGAGGGCATAAATGTTTATCTTGCAATTCTCAAACTTACCCGAATACCGCCCTGCCTACGATGTTCGGTAATCCGCAAAAGTTAGGCTTGTTGCCTAATGACTGAGATAGCTCAAGCACAATACGACAGATGGCTCGAAGAGATCCGAGGAATCGGTGGCGCTAACCCACTAGCTAACCTCGACTTAGATGTTTTAGGGCTAGTTGATCTGGAACGTGCTCACCCTGTCGGTCTATCGATGTTCACTAAAAGCCATCGCGGCTTACTTGCCAATTTGGTGCGTGACCCAATTGCCTACTCCAAGGCCCTGACTGAAGCTCGTCGCATCAAGATCAAGAGCGAACGGATAGCCTCAAACTTCGGTTTAGAGAGTCTTCAACTTTTAGCAGGAGCCATTGATTTTAGAACTGTGAATCTAGATCTACGAGTTCCAGCAATGATGTGGCGGGCAGAACTTATCCGCAAGGGTTCTGATTTTGAGTTAGAGCTTTTGGGTGAACCGGTAGTTAACCCTGAATTGATACTGACTTTGAAGAACCACTTCAACATTGATTTAGATGTCAAGCGTCTAGTAAAGCTTTATGTTGAAGCTAATGACCTGGTGCCAATAACTCTGCTTAGCTTCTTAGCCGATAGCACCAAGAGCGTTCCTGAACTTGAGATTCAAAGAACTTTGGTACTAACTAACGCTGTGATAGCACCAACTCTGATGAGACACGAGTTACCGAATAAACCTAATCGTTTAGCAACTGCTTTAGCTGGTGGCGACGCTTTAGAAGTAGATGACCAGTTAGCTCAGCAACCGCTATTAGCTGCTGATGCTGATGCCAACCAAACACACATCATCGCAAGAGCTCTAGCTGGACATTCTTTTGCAGTTGAGACATTACCTGGCACTGGTTACACGCAGACCGTTGCCAACATGCTGGGAGCTCTCACTGCTGTTGGTAAGCGTGCATTGGTCCTAGCCCCTAGAAGACAAACCCTAAATGAGTTAAGCGATCGGTTGGCTCAGGTTGGTCTGGGTGGCATCATGGTTCGCTCAGATTCAACTTGGCTAGATATCGTGACCGCTATATCTAGATATGAAAAAGCAGCTCCAGCTAATCTGACCGATGCAAAACTTAATAGAGCTAATGCAGCAACACAACTAAACCAGTACTTAGATTCACTTGAGAGTAGACACCATGTTCTAGGTATTAGCATCGCTGATGCATTGACCAAGTTAGCTGAACTAAGTGCACTACCAAAGCCTCCTAAAACAAATGCTCGTATCGCTGGTCCTGCACTATTTGAAACAAGGAACAGAAGCGCAGCGATAGCGCTATTGCATGAGGCAGTGGAGCTTGGTGAGTTCGAAGAATCAGTTCAGGGTAGCCCTTGGGTTAACGCTCAGTTTGATGATGCAACCGAAGTTCCTAGAACCCTATCGCTGGCTAGTCGTTTAGCTGAGGATGTGTTGCCAACTTTTGGTGACCGGTTAGATGCTTTCGCCAAGGAAGTTCATTTCCCTGAAGCCATAAATGTTTCACAGTGGGGAGAGTATCTAAGACTTCTGATCAGCATCAGAAATAGCTTGGATAGATTCCAGCCAGAGGTATTTGATAGACCACTTACTGATCTGATTACCGCAACTAGCCCTCGTCGTGAGAAGAGCGCTATGTCGGGTAAAACTAGGCGTGCTCTTAGTAA
>CAILDA010000083.1 GCA_903832875.1 uncultured Micrococcales bacterium
AACTGCAATGGCAGCAAAAATCAAACCATAGTTCAACTTGAATTCAGGCCCTAGCAGAGATCCCATCATGGCTGTTGAATCGGGCCGATCAGACTTAGGTGTGCCACCACCATTTACTTCAAGAAGCAAGTTTGGTTCTCTTAAGAAGTAAGTGAACAGGTCGATAGCAACATAGTTGAGCATGATGGTCACGATAACTTCGTGAGCTCCAGTTCGAGCTTTCAAGATACCGACGATAATTCCCCAGACCATCGAACACAGCACTGCAGCTATAACAGCTACGAGCATGTGAAGAATCTGTGGCATGTGTAAACGGGTTGACACAAATGTTGCACCTGCAAGACCCATCATGATTTGACCGGTAGCACCGATGTTGAATAGTCCAACTCGGAAAGTAAGAGAAACAGCAAGACCAGCCATGATTAATGGAGCTGCGAATCTGAGGGTTTCAGTTATTGGTCTGATGCCGTCAATAAAGTTATCTGAATTCAAGTTGTAAATAGAGCCTGAGAACAGAGCACCATAGCCATCCTGGATGGTCCACCAAACTGTCGAAAGTGCGTAGTTGGGATCTGCGCCAAAGTTAGACCAAGACTTCACAACATCATCATTGAACACGACCATGAAGATGGCACCAATGATGAAACCAAGCAGCACTGAAAGACCAATACGAACCGGGTCGCCGGACATGATGTCTTTTAGAACTGAGATCTCTTTAGCCTCTGGCAAAAGCTCAGCTGGCTTTACATTCTTCTTACTCATGCTGCGATACCTGCCATCATCTTGCCAAGCTTTTCTCTGGTGGTTTTAGAGTCAACGATTCCAACTATCTTGCCTCGATACATAACCGCTATTCGGTCAGCCAAAGCTAAAACCTCATCCAGTTCAGTGGAGATAATCAAGACCGACTTACCTGAATCACGGGCAGCGATAATCTGCTCGTGAATGAATTCGATAGAACCGACATCAACACCTCTGGTTGGTTGGGATGCCACCAAGACCTTTAGTTCACGCCCTAGCTCACGAGCGACGACAACCTTCTGCTGATTACCGCCAGATAACTGCTTAGCCAAGGTTTCTGCCGAAGGAGTTCTGATATCGAACTCTTCAATTAGTTTGTGGGCAATTTCATCACGCTTAGCAAAATCAATCTGAACTCCCTTAGCGAAAGGCTTACCGAAAGAGCCATCAAGCATTAGGTTCTCAGCAATTGTGAACTCAGAGACTAAACCGTCTTTCTTTCTATCTTCTGGGATGTAGCCAAGACCTGCTTCTAGAACTTCTCTAACTGTGCTTCGGGTTAGGTCTCTGCCAGCTACTTGAATGCTTCCGGAGTGAATCTTTCGCAAACCCAAGATTGCTTCCGCTAACTCTGTTTGACCATTACCTTGAACTCCAGCGATAGCTAGCACTTCACCGTCGTGGACAGAGAAAGTAACGCCATCAACCATTTGGTGTTGACGATCATCTAAAACTGTGAGGTTTTTGATAACCAAGGTTTCAGCGCCAACCTTGGCTGGTTTTCTCTTTACGTCCAGGTCAACTTCGCGACCAACCATTAGAGATGCAAGTTCGCTAGCTGATGCTTTTGGTGTTGGACTGGCAACAACTTTTCCTTGACGGATTACCGTGATGCGATCTGCAACCTGCTGCACTTCACGAAGTTTGTGAGTGATAAAGATGATTGAGGTTCCCGATTTAGCAAGTCCTCGCATGATGTCCATGAGCTCATCTGTTTCTTGAGGAGTTAGCACAGCAGTTGGTTCATCAAGAACTAGAGCCTTTGCATTACGTGCAAGTGACTTGATGATTTCAACTCTTTGCTGTGCACCAACTGGAAGGTCTTGGACCTTTGAATCAGGATCGATGTCAAAACCGAAACGATCAGAGATTTCCTTGACGAGTTTGCGAGCAGCGTTTAGATCTAAGTTACCGATTTTGCCTGTTGGCTCGTGTCCCAGCACTACGTTCTCAGCAACAGTAAAAACAGGGATAAGCATGAAGTGTTGGTGAACCATGCCGATACCGGCTGCCATTGCGTCCCCTGGACCTGAGAACTTAACTTCTTTACCATCGATAAGGATCTGACCTTCATCGGGCTGCAAGAGTCCATAGAGGACATTCATCAGAGTTGATTTACCAGCACCGTTTTCACCTAGCAAGCTGTGGATTTCTCCAGGCTCAAGGGTCAAACTGATGTTGTCATTGGCCACAAGTGTGCCGAATTTTTTAGTAATGTTCCGCAGTTCGAGTTTCATTCTGACTGCCTGCTCCTTTGCAATTCCTAGGTTCTAATCTAGCCCACCTAATAAAGCAGAACTGCCGAGGCTTTCGCCTCGGCAGTTCCTTTGAATCTTTTACTTGGGATTACTTCAGTGGGTTGATTGAACCATCGATGATGCCAGCCTTGAGTTCGTCAAGTTTGGTCTTTAGGTCACCTGTGATGAATTCAGTCTCTGATAGTGCGGTTCCATCGTTTTTCAATGTACCTGTGTATGCGTCGCCAGAGAATGCAGTCTTGTCAACTGCAGCAGCCTTAACGATGTCATATACAGCCTGGGTCATACGCTTCTCAATTGAGGTAAGCATCTTGCCCTTGTACTGGTCTAGAAGGCTCCAGTTCTTGTCAACACCAATCATCTTGGCGTCAACTCCTGCTTCGGTGATAGCTTCTGAAAGAGCACCGAACTGGTCTCCACCAACAGGTAGAAGAACGTCTGCACCCTGAGCTAGCTGACCAGCAGCAATTGCCTTACCGGCTGCGTCGTTAGGAGCAAAGCCACCAATGAAGTCACCCTTCTGGGTCTTTGCGTTCCAACCAACAACAGTTACAGGAGTTCCGGAATCCTTCTCGTATGCCTTAGCACCGTAGTAGAAACCATCCATGAATGCTGTTACAGCACCGATCTGTAGACCACCGTAAACACCAACAACCTTGGTTGTTGAGTATGAAGCAGCTGCATAACCAGCTAGGTATGATGACTCAGCCATGTTGTAACCAACTGGCTTTAGGTTTGTTGCACCGTTTGACCAACCATCGATAGTAACGAAGTTGTTCTCTGGGTTAGCTTCAGCTGCAGCATTAACTGCGTCAACTAGGTTGAAACCAACAGCGATGATAACGTCACACTTTGCGTCGATCATTGATTGTAGGTTTGGAGCGAAGTCTTCAGATGAGTTTGATTCGGCAGACTTAAGTTCAACACCGAACTCGTCCTTAGCCTTGATCATTCCATCCATTACAGACTCGTTGAATGACTTGTCAGTCCATGAACCTTCGTCAGAAACACCACATTCGATGTATCCAGCGCCTGGCTTAGGTGATGCACAGCCCGAAAGCACGAGTAGGCTGGCTGCTGCCATTGCTACTCCTGCAAGAGCTTTACGTGAAACATTGTTCACAATTTCCTCCTGATTAGTTTTAGTTGGTGCCGATCACCAACCACACACACCTAGACACTACTCCCCAGAGTGATGTCAATATGCTCAAAAGCGTAGGTTTTTATCTAGGCGTTACATATCAGTTAGATTTGGCCACAACTAGAGCCTGTTTATAGGAATCAAGACGCTCAGTTAGCGCACCGTCAAAGACTCCCGCATCTAAAGTTCGCAAAACTATCAAGTTCAACTTGAGGGTTTGCGACACGCGATATTTAGGATCGCTGCTAACTTTTCTATCCAACAAGTTCCCGACCGCTCTCAAAACTGGCAGGGCAGTGTCTCTTTCAACAGATGCAACCACTCTCGAATCCTTAGCTGTTTGAGTATCCCCGAATTGAATGTCGGAAGCAAAAACTATTGGTCCAGTTGATTCAAAACTTGTGAGTCCCTGCCAAACACTCTTGCCAGCAAAGATGGCAATCACCGATGACGGATCTATCTTCAACACAACATCATTTAGATCTTTAGCTGTTGATGTTTTGAAAACAACTAGAGCCACTCTGGCATTAGCAACTCTGTTGTAATAGGCAACGCCTTCTCGGAAAGCAGTCTCAATTTCATTAGCTTGGAAGTAAGACGGTTGAATAAAAAGTCTTACCTTCTCATCTGTTGCTTTACCAGCAGCTGCAAAGCCAGCGAGCTTTGCACCGCTTAGCGCATCATCAGCGACCCATCTGAAGTTAGCTGGTTGATCAACTGATGCAATCCTTCCACCAACAAAGAGCACCATCATCTTTGAGTGCAATCTGGCAAATGTTGCTAAATCATTTAGGTAATCAGTATCGGCAGAAACCATAAGAACGCAACCTGATTGCAAAGCGGTTAGCAACCTAGTTGAGATATTGGTTACTCCCGAAGGGATCTCAACTTCTCGAACCGCAAGGCCATAAACAACTTGAGCTTCAACTAGATCTGCAGCTAACTGTTTCTCTGGTGTTCCAGGTATCTGAGTAGCAGAGCGGATAAGGCAGGCGGTTGTCTTTGCTTTGTGATCAGGAGTTTCAGGCTTAGAACTTACGCAGCCAGTAAGAAAAATCAGAAGTGTGGTTATGGCTAAGCCAACAGCTAAAGGTCTTATTGCTCTCATAGATAGGTCTTAGAGTACGTCGCTGTGACCTGTGGTCTTGAGCGAATCAACTAGATTCTTGACTCTTTGGGCATGAGCCTTAGTTGTCACCAGAAGTGCATCTGGAGTGTCAACGACAATTACGTCCTCTAAACCAATTAGAGCAACCAGTCTGCCGGTTTCTGAAATCAGAATTCCGCTTGATTTATCAGCAAGTACCTGAACATCACCTAGCACTGCTAAGTGGTTTCGCTTACCCCCTGATTGCAATTCAGCGATAGCTGCAAAGTCACCGACATCGTGCCAACCGAACTTCGCTGGAACAACAGCAACTAGACCTTGCGCTGCAGCTGGTTCAGCAACAGAGTAGTCAACGGCAATCTTTTTCAAAGTTGGCCAGATGGTCTCAAATACCTTTTGTTCTGAATCGGTTCCCCACGCCTCTGCCAATTCCATTACTTTGCTATGAAGTTCAGGTTCCGTTTCAGAAAGTACCTGAAGCAACAATGCTGCAGGAGCAATAAACATTCCAGCATTCCAGAGATACTTTCCAGACTTCACATACTTTCTGGCACGTTCAATATCTGGCTTCTCAACGAACTGATCGACGTCTCTTGCGTTCTTTGCAAAGTCAAGATCCATCTTTTCGCCAGCTTTGATATAGCCAAAGCCAACTGATGGTTCCGTTGGTTCAATTCCGATGGTCACAATCTTGCCGGTGGCTGCAACAGCAACGGCTTCTTTGACACATTCGGAGAATTCTTTGTTATCTGTGATGACATGGTCCGCTGCAAAGGAACCAATAATCACATCTGGTTCACGCTTCATCAAAATAGCTGCCGCTAGAGCAATAGCAGCGGTTGAGTCTTTAGGGCTTGGCTCTAAAAATAAGTTGGTCTTAGCCAAATCAGCACACTGTTCAACAACTGCTGTTTTGTGAGCGACCCCGGTGACAACCACAATGCGGTCAGCACCGGTTAGAGGTTCTAGTCGATCCCAGGTGTCTTGTAAAAGTGTTTGACCAGAGCCGGTTAGGTCATGCAGGAACTTTGGCGCGGATGCGCGAGATAGCGGCCAGAGCCTGCTGCCGATGCCGCCAGCTGGGATAACAGAATAGAACCGAGCCATTGGCTCTTTTTGGTCGCTCATAACCTCAAAAGCCTAACCCAGATAGCCCTAAAGGGCATTTTTACTAAGGGTCGCAAGTTATCATTAACGGAGATTAGGCGCGGAAATTCGGTGCCAATCAAGGAGGAATTAATTGGCACATAGACCTGCCGGAACCCTGTATCGCGGCAAATTAGGCATGTGGACATGGGTTTTACATCGCATTACTGGAGTTGGAATCTACTTCTTCCTCCTAGTGCACATTCTTGATACCGCGCTAGTTCGCGTAAGCCCTGAAGCCTATAACTCAGTGGTTGCCTCATATAAGACAGACATTGTCGGAGTAGCCGAGATTGGCCTAGTTGGAGCTATCTTGTTCCACGGCTTCAACGGTATTCGCGTGATGTTGATCGACTTCTGGCGCAAAGGCGCTAAATACCAACACCAGATGTTCTGGGTGGTTCTTGTTATTTGGGTAATCCTGATGGCTGGTTTTGTGCCTCGTCAGCTAATGCATATCTTTGGAGCGTAACCATGGCCATCGTTATTGAACAACCAGATGCACCGAGATCTCGTAAAGGTGCTCAGTGGGAGAAGCGTGCCTGGATTTTCATGCGCATCTCCGGTGTCATTCTTATTTTCCTTATCATCGGTCACCTATTGGTAAACCTAGTTCTTCCAGAGCGTGGTGTGAAAGCTATTGACTTTGCATTCGTTGCAGGTAAATGGGCATCCCCGTTCTGGCAGGTTTACGATGGTTTGATTTTGTGGTTAGCGCTTATTCACGGCACCAACGGAATGAGAACACTAGTCAACGACTATTCAGAAAGAGAATGGTTGCGTAAAGCACTAAATGTAACTCTCTGGGTTACCGCTGCTGCACTTCTCTTGCTTGGAACTTTAGTTATTACAACTTTCGATCCTTGCATTGACCCTAATGTTCATAACTATCTACCAGATCTAGTCTGCAAAGGCTAAAGGATTAAATTGTCTGAAGTCAAAGTTCATCACTACCAGTACGACGTAGTTATTGTTGGCGCTGGTGGTGCCGGTATGCGTGCCGCTATCGAAGCAGGTCCGCACTTGAAGACTGCTGTTATCTCTAAGCTCTTCCCTACTCGTTCACACACAGGAGCAGCTCAGGGTGGTATGGCTGCAGCTCTTGCGAACGTTGAAGAAGACAACTGGGAATGGCACACCTTCGACACAGTTAAAGGTGGCGACTACCTAGTTGACCAGGATGCAGCAGAGATTCTTGCTAAAGAATCAGTTCAGGCTGTTATCGACCTTGAGAACATGGGTCTTCCGTTCAACAGAACACCTGATGGCAAGATCGACCAGAGAAGATTCGGGGGACACACACGTGACCACGGTAAAGCTCCGGTAAGAAGATCTTGTTATGCAGCTGACCGTACCGGTCACATGATTCTGCAGACTTTGTATCAAAACTGCGTAAAGCTTGGCATCGAGTTCTATAACGAGTTCTATGTTCTTGACCTTGTTATGAATACCGTTGATGGAGTTGAAAGACCAGCTGCTGTTGTTGCCTATGAACTAGCTACCGGTGAACTGCACGTCTTCCAGGGTAAGTCAATTGTTTTTGCTACCGGTGGTTTCGGCAAGATCTTCAAGACCACTTCTAACGCTCACACTCTTACCGGTGATGGTGTTGGAATCATCTACCGTAAGGGTCTTCCTCTGGAAGACATGGAGTTCTACCAATTCCACCCAACAGGTCTTGCCGGCCTTGGTATCTTGCTTTCAGAAGCAGCCCGTGGTGAAGGAGCTATTCTCCGCAATGCTTCAGGTGAGAGATTCATGGAGCGCTATGCGCCAACAATCAAGGACCTAGCACCTAGAGACATGGTTGCCAGAGCTATGGCTAACGAAGTTCGTGAAGGAAGAGGAGCAGGTCCACACAAGGACTATGTTCTTCTAGATCTAACGCACCTAGAGCCTGCTGTTATTGATGCCAAGCTTCCTGACATTACAGAGTTCGCTAGAACCTACCTAGGTGTTGAACCATACACCGAGCCAGTTCCAGTTTTCCCAACAGCTCACTACGCCATGGGTGGAATACCTACCAACATCAAGGCAGAAGTTCTAAGAGATAACACGACTGTTGTTCCTGGTCTTTATGCTGCTGGTGAATGTGCTTGTGTTTCAGTGCACGGTGCTAACCGTCTTGGCACTAACTCACTGTTAGACATTAACGTCTTCGGTAAACGAGCTGGAATCTACGCGGTGGAGTATGCCAAGGATGCACAGTTCGTTGATGTTCCACAGGATGCAATTGCTGAAACAGTAAAACTTATTGAACACATGAGAAATGCAACTGGAACAGAGAAGATTGCTGTTATCCGTAAAGAACTGCAAGACACCATGGATAAAAATGCTCAGGTTTATAGAACTGAAGAATCACTAAACGAAGCGCTAGATAAGATCAAAGAACTTCGTAAGCGATACGAACACATTCAAGTTCAAGACCGTGGACTTCGATTCAACACAGATCTACTAGAAGCTATCGAACTTGGTTTCCTACTTGACCTTGCTGAAGTGCTTGCATACACAGCTCGTGAGAGAAGAGAATCTCGTGGCGGTCACTTCCGTGAAGACTTCGAAACTCGTAATGACGAGAAGTTCATGGTGCACTCAATGGCATACAAGGATGGCGAAGATATAAAGATTGGTTGGAAGCCTGTGACTATCACCAACTATCCACCGATGGAGCGTAAGTACTAATGAGCATTGCAGTTGAATCAGTAAAAGAAATAGCGGCTGTGCCATCATTCACAGTTACCCTCTTTGTTCGTCGCTTCGACCCTGAAAAAGACGAAGAGCCTAAGTGGCAAGACTTTGATGTAACTGTGTTTGGGACCGATCGTGTTCTTGATGCTCTTCACAAGATCAAGTGGGAATTAGACGGAAGTTTAACTTTCAGAAGATCCTGTGCGCACGGTGTTTGTGGTTCAGATGCAATGCGTATCAACGGTAGAAACCGTTTAGCCTGTAAGACTCTAATCAAAGATCTAGACATCACTCAACCAATTTATGTTGAACCTATCAAGGGTCTAAAAGTTGAAAAAGACTTGGTAGTTGACATGAACCCGTTCTACCAGGCTTATAGAGATGTCAAGCCTTTCCTTATTGCATCTGATAAACCCACCGCCGAACGTATTCAGTCTCCTGAAGATCGTGCAAGATTTGAAGACACTACTAAGTGCATTCTCTGTGCTGCCTGCACTACCTCTTGTCCTGTGTTCTGGACTGATAACCAGTACTTTGGTCCAGCAGCTATCGTGAACGCTCACCGTTTCATCTTCGATTCAAGAGATGAAGCAGCTGAAGTTCGACTAGACATCTTGAACGATAAAGAAGGTGTCTGGCGTTGCCGCACCACCTTCAACTGCACCGAAGCCTGTCCTAGAGGTATTGAAGTAACCAAGGCGATTGCTGAAGTAAAGCAAGCTGTGTTGCGCGGTCGCCGTTAAACCCCTGAGAATCAACTCATAAAACAGGCCTAGATAAGGCTTATTTGATTTCTCCTGTTTAGGCTTAACTCATGTCCGAATGCCCAACTAGTAGATCAACTGATGTTGAAGAAACTAAGCTCTCGCTAACTAGAAGAAACTTCTTCTCAGGTTTTGCCGTTGCTGCCACTTCCATTGGACTAACCGGTATCGCCTCTTCAGCTGAAGCCGCCAGTAGGAAATACAAGGTCTGTGCCACCAAGGATGTCAAAGTCGGTGGCGGAAGTATTTTCTATATTTCTTCTGTGAACATGATGGTGCTAATAACTCAACCTAAGAAAGATGTTTTTAGAGCTTTTAACCCAGCCTGCACACACCTAGGAACACAGGTGAGCAAAATCGAAGGTACCAACATTCGTTGCACTAGTCACAACGCCCTATTTGATCTCAATTCCGGTGCTGCTAAACGAGCACCTGCAGCATTACCGTTGCAGAAATACACTCTGACAGTCACAAATAAAATCGTCTACGTGACGCTATCTAAGTAAGTTTCTCCACCAAGCCTGGCAGTAGTGCAGGTGAAACCGAGAGACTGGTAACTCCATAATCAATAAACAGTTGAGCTGATTCTGGATCGCTAGCCGCTTCACCACAAATCCCAACTGGTTTCATGTGTTCTGTTGCTGAACTAATTACCAGTTCAATCAAACCCATTACTTCAGGTTTCCTAACATCACTTACTGGAAGTGGTGAAGTCAATCTGTCTTGACCCAAGGTGTATTGAGTTAGGTCATTAGTTCCTATGCTGACAAAATCAACTACTTCGAGAATTTCATTCAAGACATCCTTTTGACAAACCTCAGGCACTTCAATCATTACTCCAGCATTTACTAAACCGAGTTCATGTGCCATTGCAACAAAAACTCTTGCTTGCTCGGCAGTTGTGACCATAGGTGCCATCACCCATAACTTTGTTTTTGGACTGATTCTTTGAGCCATCGAAAGAGCCATCAACTGTGCCTCTAAAACAACCGGGTTAGCTAGTAGTGCTTGGAAACCTCGATTGGCATACTTACCCTTCTCAGCAAGCTTTAGAAAAGGTAATGGCTTATCGGTATCGAGATCTAAGACTCTAACAATGACAACTTGATCAGGGAACTCTGCTAAAACTCTTGAATATTCAAGAACCTGTTGTTCCAAACTGGGAGCAGTTTTTTCACCCAGGAATAAAAGTTCAGTTCTAAATAAGCCAACTCCTTGAGCACCAAACTCTCTTGCTGTTTGCGCCTCAGAACTGGAACCTAGATTTGCATAGAGCTGAACGGGTAAATCATGCTGCTTCACAATTCTTAGTGACTTGGTCTGCAGATTTACTTCCATAGCTTGGCGGTATTGGCCTAGTTCTACTTCATCAGGTTCAACAAAGACTTGACCACTACTGGAATCCAGAATTAACTGATTGCCGTTAGTAATCAGGTCTGAACCCAAAACAGAAACCACAGCCGGAAGCCCTGATGCTCTTGCCAATATTGCTGTGTGTGAAGTAGCGCTACCAGATGATGTAACCAAACCAACTATCTGTGATTTAGCTAAGTTGTTCATTTCAATTGGACCGACGTTATCAGCAACCAAAATGAATGGCTCTTCAGGCCAAACTATGTCTTTACGACCAGAGAGTTTATTGATTACCTTGTTGCCTAGTTCTAAAACATCGTTAGCTCGTTCAGCGAAGTATTCCCCAAGGTTTGTAAGCGTTGCTGCTGCTTGCTTGAAAGCTCCGCTAACCGCTCTCTGAGAATTAGCACCATCGGCTAAGAACTCTTTGATACTTAAAAGTAACGCAGGGTCGTTGAGGACTAGCCTCATGGCTTCAATGATGTCTATCGTTTCCGAGTTTGAATCAACTTTGGCAAGCTCTAGATCAACTTCATTCAAGGCTTCTCTAATAGCTAGTAATCCCCTATTACTACCAGCACCTTCTAGATCCCAAGAAACATAGGTTTCGCTTCGGTAGGTAAAGGCACGCCCAATGGCTATAGCTGTGCCAACACCAGCACCAACCAAAACTCGTTCACTCACCTAACAAGTCTAAGTTCACCTTAAACTTGTCCCATGCCTGAAAACCTAAAAATTGTCACCATCAACGTCAATGGTGTTAGAGCCGCTTACCGTAAAGGCTTAGCTGAATGGGTTATCGCTGAATCCCCAGACATTATTGCTCTGCAAGAGGTACGAGCAGAAACCACCGATCTAGAAGAGATCTTCGAAGCTATAGCTAAAGAGCAGAACGATGGCACTACCTGGCACATCCTGCACGATAATGCTTCAGCTAAAGGTAGAGCTGGCGTTGCAGTAGTTTCCAAGATGAAGCCAGTTGCCTCTAGAACAGATTTAGGTCCTAAGAGCTTTGATAGTGCTGGTAGATGGTTAGAAGTTGACTTCAATTTCAAATCAAAGACACTGACTGTTATCAGCACCTATGTTCACTCAGGTGAAGTTGATACCCCTAAACAAGTTGAGAAATACAAGTTCTTAGATGCCATGACCAAGCGCATGGCTGAAATCAAGAAGGCTGATGGTCTTTGTGTTGTGGTTGGCGATCTGAACGTAGGTCACACTGAACTAGATATTAAGAACTGGAAAGGTAACCTCAAAAACGCAGGCTTCCTTCCAGAAGAACGTGCATACTTCGATACTTGGATGCATAAGCAAGGTTGGATTGACCTCGGCAGGCAAACACATCCAGATGTTCCTGGCCCATACACCTGGTGGTCCTTTAGAGGTCAAGCCTTTGATACTGATACCGGCTGGAGAATTGACTACCAAATAGCGACCCCGAAGCTTGCCAAGTTAGCTAGTAATTACAAGGTTCATAGAGCAGCTAGCTATGACACCCGTTTCACGGACCATTCCCCTGTTGTTGTTGAGTACGCTATCTAACATGAGTGGCAAAGCGAATCTTCTAAGCGGCATGCAGCCAAGTGCATCTTCA
>CAILDA010000084.1 GCA_903832875.1 uncultured Micrococcales bacterium
CCCATACCAAATTCCTTGGTGGCCATTAGCGCTATGAATATCTGAAAGTTCAAACCAAAGGTTGTGGTGAACAGAACGGTCAACATGACCAGCATCAAATCTCTTCGACCTCTGACATAGGTGAAGGCTTCGGCTAACTTGTTAGCACGCTTGGGCTTACTGGTGATGTGTAAGTCTTTATCTCTAATCACGAGAAGAGTAGCCACCATGACTGCATAGGTAGCGGTATTAATTAGGAATGATGGACCAGTACCAAAGTAGTAAATGAGGTAACCACTAAGAGCAGGACCAACAAGTCTTCCAACATTGAAATTTGCCGAGTTCAAACTAACTGCGTTAGCTAGATCATCTTTACCAACCAGTTCACTAGTAAAGCTAACTCGGATAGGCGAATCGATAGCGGTAAAGATTCCAAGTAGTAGAGCTAGAGCAAATACATGCCATAACTCAACTGAATGGGTTACTACAAGAATGCCAAGAACAACAGAGGACAGCCCTGCACCAAAGTTAGTTAGCAGTAAAAGTTTTCTCTTGCTGAACCGGTCAGCTAATAAACCACCGTAAAGACTTAGCAACATGGCTGGTAGGAACTGAATGGCTGTGACAAGACCTAACGAAGCAGCGTCATTGTTGGTTAGCTCAAGAACGAGCCAGTCCTGGGCAACTCTTTGGGTCCAAGTTCCAATATTTGATAAAGCATTGGCTGGGTAGAGTATTCGAAAGTTACGATGCTTGAATGATCTCAACGCTGAACTTTTGGCCACTAATCCAATCTACTTCCTCCACCTTGCTGTATTTTGTGATTATGAAGATTAGACAGATAGCTCTTGGTTGTAAAGACCTTGATAGAGCACAGGATTTCTATACAAGGCTTTTAGGCACAGAACCCAAAGCTGTTTTCAAGCCTCCGGGCTTCTGTTTCTTTGATCTAGAGGGCACCAGATTACTTATTGAAGTTGGTGGACCTGCCTCTCTTATTTACCTAGAAGTCCCAGATGTTAAAGCGTCAATTGAAGATCTACGGGAGAGAGGTTTCAAGATAACCAGTGAACCTCACATAGTCTTCCCCGACCCTAATGGAGTCTTTGATCACCCAGGTAATGAATGGTTAGCTTTCATAGAAGACTCAGAGGGTAACCCTGTTGGCCTTATGAGCAGAGAACGGGTTTAGTCTTCAGGCTTCTGAGGCATCTCACGCATAGTTCTAAGCGGTGAGAAGAAAACAAAGCTAGCGGCAAACAGGCCACCTAGAGCACCAATCCAAAGAGTTGGAACAACTCCTAGCAAAGTTCCTAAGCTACCTGAGATAAGTGCACCTATCGGCATGCACCCCCACACCATAAACCTGATGGATGCATTCATGCGACCTAGAAGATGCTCAGGGCAGATACGTTGCCTCGCGGTTACCTGGGTGATGTTGTATGTCAGAGCCAGAATTGATGTCATGAAGACTTGAATGCCAAGTAGTACCAGCGCATATTCTCTTGGCACATACCAAGCCAAAGGCAGTAAAAGCTGAACGCATCCTGAGACAATAGCTGAAAGCACAACCAGAGGACCTTCACCGAATATCTTGATGAGTTTAGGGGTAATGGTTGCGCCTAATAGCCCACCAATGGAACCTATTGAAGCTAATAAACCAAAGGCTGCAGTATTAAATCCTAAATACTCTTCTCTAAAGAAATACAAAGCGAACATGGTTCCAGCGATAGTTCCAAAGAGGTTGCTTGTTGAAGTTGTGAAAGAGATTGCTCTAATGAGTCTCTGATTCCAAACAAAATTAAGCCCAGCGGCAATCTCTTTAGCTAAGGGCTTTCTATCTGCCTTGATCTTTGGCACTTCACGATCTTTGATAAACCAAAGGGAAACTGCAGAAACAAAGAAACTAAAAGCGTCGACTAGTAGAAGTAGAGGTGCTTTGAATACTTGTAGCAAAGCACCAACTAGACCGGGACCCGCGATGCCAGAAATCTGTCCTGTCGTTTCTAAGCGGGCGTTACCAACACCGATGTATTCCTTAGGCAAGAGGATGGGGATATAACTCTGATAAGAGACATCAAAGAAAACAGTGGCAACGCTTAGCACAGCACCGATAACCATCAACTGGTAGATGTTCAGCAAACCAAAGAACCACAGAATAGGAACAATAGCAACAGCAAGCATTCGCACTAAGTCAGCAATCATCATGACGCGACGTTTTATCCAACGATCAACAAGTGCACCAGCAAGTAAACCAAAAATCAAAAATGCTGAAGTGTCAGCAGCTGTTAGTAAACCCATCTCCCATTCGGTTGCACCAAGAAAAGTAACAGCAATAACAGGAATAGCAATACCAGATATCTGTGATCCGACAGCGCTTACAGACTGGCCAATCCATAAAGCTAAAAAGCCTGGTTGCTTAACGACACTCTGTTTTGTGGACACCCGTTAAAACTAACAACCGCAGTCCAAAAGGACTGCGGTTGTTATTAGTTTGAAGTAATTACTTTTTAGCAGTCTTCTGGTTGCTTAGACCAATACCAAAAGCACCAAGAGCTCCAAATAGAACACCAAGTGCTGCAAGAGTGTTTGATGAAGAACCATCAGCTGATCCAGCTAGTGAGTAGTTCTTATACATTAGAGACTCGTCGCCGACCATAGGCACCATGTCATAACAGACAGGTTCGTCTTTAGTCAAACAGTCGTTCATAACCCCATCATTGTCTTGAGGCAAAGTGTTGTATGCGATATAGTCCAAACATATTTCGCTCACATTTCCATCGGCATCAGTGCTTTCTTCGCAACCAGATGCAGGAACAGGATCTTCATTTGCACCACCGCGCGCACAAACATCTCCACCTTCGGGGGTAGTCCAGCAGGTTCCATCTGATGTTTCATCAATTGGTTCTGGGATTGCCTCACAGGTTCCAGAAACACCGTCGTCGGCTAATACAGCCTCGTAACCTACGGCACAGTCAGTCAATTCAAATGGGGTGTCAGCACTAGCCATAGAAGCTGATGCTCCAATAAGGCCGCCTGCAAATAGGACGGCTGTTGCAATTTTTAGAAGTTTCATAACTCTCTCCTCCTTGAGTTGATTCAAGCCTACCCAAAGGGCAATAACAATAGAGTGCCGTTAGGCTGTGAATATCCCGTATTCGTAAATCCGAAAGTTGCTATGTCTGAGCCTAAATTGTTGTGGTCCGAAGAGTTCAATCAAGGTGCAGGATCTGCCCCTAACCCAGCTATCTGGGGGAGAGATATCGGGGATGGCTCTAGTTACGGGATTCCTGGTTGGGGTAATAACGAACTACAGGTTTATACGGAAAACAATGCTTTTGTGAATGAACTAGGTCATCTCGAGCTTGAGGCTAAGCAGATCACTGATGGTTCAGCTGGTGAGGCTTATTACGGACCTGTTCAGTGGACTAGTGCTCGCTTGGTAACCAAGAATAAGTTACACATCAAGTACGGCCGCATAGTCATTAGAGCTAAGGTTCCTGCAGGTGTTGGGCTTTGGCCTGCATTCTGGATGCTTGGCGACTCCATGGATCAAGAGGGTTGGCCACTAGCTGGTGAAATCGACATCATGGAATGGGTCGGTAAGAAACCGCTAGAAGCTTTAGGAACATTGCATGGCCCTGGTTACAGCGGTGATCATGGTTGCGGTGGTCAAACAGAATTCGAAGAACCGCTATCAGATGATTGGCATGAGTTCTCTATCAATTGGAAACCAAATGAGATCTCATGGTTTGTTGATGAAACAGAATATTTCAGAGCAACACCAGAAAGTGTTGAACCTAACCAGTGGGTTTATGAACACCCGTTCTATATTCTCCTCAACCTTGCTGTTGGTGGAAACCTAGGCGGCCCATTAACTGCAGATCTTCCATCGTCAAACAAACTCCATGTTGATTACATTCGTGTTTATGAGTTTGAAGGCCACGGCGAAGTTGTTTTTATCTAGGTTTGACATTCCTGCGAAACTGTTGACAGTTTCAGCATGTTCCCGATTATGTGTATAAGGTTGTTTTTGGATGCAAGTGCATGGGGCTTTAAAAAAGTCAGGTAAGTAAGAAAAAATGGTACAGAAGCAAAGTACGGAGCACATCGAATCGGCTTGGAACTGGTTCGTCTCTAATTATGAAAAACAGGGCTTTAGGTCCTTAAACCAGTTCGCCATCGCCACAGGAATGCAGAAATCAAGCCTTAGCCGCTATTTCCACCTGGAACGCGAGATTCCATCAGGAACAGTTGGAAAACTGTGTGCAGAGCTAAAAGTGTCCCCAGAAGAACTTCTAAAGGCTGTTGGAGCTTTAGGTTGGCCAGCTAAACCTAAGCGCAATCGCGGATAAGTAAGTTTCGACCCTTTTCTTCAAACACTCGGCAGTGGTCTGGATCAGCCCAAAGCCTAATAACGTGGGTAAGAACCTCAGGGGTTAGTGCTGGCCTGCATATGGCGGCAATCTCTTCAGAGGGCGTTCCCATCTGAACTATGACGCGCATACGTCCTGGCTCAGGGAACTCCAAAGAGGTCACTGTTTCGCCTCTTGTAGCTAGTATTTCTATCTGCATGTTGCCCCCGGAACTGTCGTGGACGGAGATTTTTCCCAATAGGGAACATCTCAAACATTTTAGACAGAACCACCGACATTTCTGCGCAATCACGCCGCCTGAGTTCCAAAACACACGTTAAATGTTCTATTTACCGCCATGAGAGAATAGAAACATGACCTTACATACACACGTAGCAACACTAAACACCAACCACGGAGCCATAAAAGTAAACCTTTTTGGCTTAGCAGCGCCTGTAACAGTAGCCAACTTCGTTGGTCTATCTGACGGCACTAAAGAGTGGACCCACCCTCGCACCGGTGAGAAGAACACCAATAAGCCGCTATACAACGGCGTTATCTTCCACCGCATCATTCCTAACTTCATGATCCAAGGTGGAGACCCAACAGGAACAGGCATGGGTGGACCAGGATACAACTTCAATGACGAGATCAGCGAACACAACTTCCAAGAGCCATACATGCTAGCTATGGCTAACGCTGGCCCTGGCACTAACGGTTCACAGTTCTTTATTACCGTGGCTGAAACTGGATGGCTTCATGGCAAGCACACTGTATTCGGTGAAGTAGCTGACGCAGCTTCACGTGAAGTAGTGGACAAAATTGCTGCCGTTCCAACCGGAGCTATGGATAAGCCACTTGATGATGTCATCATCGAATCAATCACCATCGAAGAAGTCCCGGCTTAGTGGATCTCACAACAACTTGTTACAAACACCCCGATCGCGAGACCGGGGTGTCTTGTCAACGTTGTGACAGATACATCTGCACTGATTGCGCTACCCCTGGAGCTGTAGGTTTTCTATGCCCAGAAGATGCAAGTGATCGAGTAAAGATAAGTCGAGCAGGTTTTCAGAAATCTCCATTACAAGCAGCTCCAATAACGTTTGCACTTATTGCAATAAATGTTTTGGTTTATGTGGCTCAGCAGCTTTACCCAGCTTTGATTGATTCTTTGGCCTATGCCAACATCGGAAGTGACACCGATTACGGAAGCATCATTCGAGTATTCACTTCAGGGTTTAGTCACTCAAATACTCAGATCACACACATCCTGTTCAACATGTATTCCTTGTTTGTTTTAGGAACAGTAATTGAACCAATGATCGGGAAGCTTCGTTTTCTAGTTTTGTATTTCGCATCAATGTTTGCTGGCGCTATCGGAGTTTTGTTTATGGCTCCGTGGGGAACAAGTGTGGTTGGAGCTAGCGGAGCTATCTTCGGTTTGATGGCTGCTTACTTGATCTTCCTTAGAGCTTTGAAACTAAATGCTGGTCAGATGTATATCATCATTGGAATTAACTTAGTTCTAGGTTTCATTCCTGGCATCGCTTGGGAAGCTCACGTTGGTGGATTGATTGCCGGCGGTGCAACAGCTTTTGTTCTTGCATACACAAGAAAGCGCGAACAGAAGAATGTGCAATTACTAGGTCTTGGTTTAGTTCTTGTAATTCTTATAGGGCTTTGGGTATTCGGGAACTCTTTAGTTCCAGCAATAACTTTGTAATTACTTCCAGCGGGTTAGGAAGCCAAGACCAACCATCATCAGACCGACGCCTACAACGATGTTCCCTGCTCCTAGGTCGATAGGTGCACCTGAACCTAGTGGGTAAAGAGTCTGGCTGATGTAATAGATCATGATCCAGAGAAGACCAACAATCATTAGTGTCAATGTCACAGGCAGGAACCACGCAGGGTTGCCACCATTAGCCTTCTTAGCCTTGACTGAGTCAGGAACAGCTGGCTTAGCTGGACGCTTTAGTAACTTGATTGATTTCTTTTCGTTTTCAGACATGGGGCAATTCTAATACAAGGGCGTAAAACCCAGTTAGGCTTAAAACCTAATGGTCAAGATTCTTGTTCTAGATAACTACGATTCCTTTGTTTATACGCTCAACGGCTACCTTCAGCAGCTAGGAGCACAGACAGAGGTGCTTCGTAATGACGTGGTATCTGAGGCTGAATTACCAGAATTACTGGCTAAATACGATGCAGTTCTTATTTCTCCTGGCCCTGGCACCCCTTTTGATGCTGGTTTGAGCATCCCAACCGTGAAGCTTGCTCTCAAGTCCGGTCAACCTATCTTTGGTGTTTGCCTAGGGCATCAGGCCATTGCTGAAGCCATGGGGGCAACTGTTAGAGGTGCTGAGGAACTCATGCACGGTAAGACCAGCCAAGTCTTTCATGATGACAGCCTGATTTATAAAGACGTTCCTGAACCCTTCACAGCAACCAGATATCACTCGCTAGCTGTTGTTGCAGAAACAGTGCCTGAAGATCTAGTTGTTACTAGCAAGACTCAAAGCGGAGTCATCATGGGATTGCAACACAAATCATTACCTATTTACGGAGTTCAATTTCATCCTGAATCAGTGCTCACCCAAGGCGGCTATCAGATGCTAGGTAACTGGTTAGAGTCAATTGGTCTTATAGGTGCAGCAGAAAAAGCTAAGGGTCTAAACCCTTTAGTTAATTTGTAATTAGTTAATACAGGACAGCGTCAAAATTATTGTCTGCAACTGAGGTTGCGAACCTGGCAAAATCGATTGCGCGATAACAGTGGTTCCTGGTGTTCCTGTGCCACACGAATCAACAATTGATTGAACCGTATAACCAACTTGTGGTGCAGATAGTTGAGCAATAGCATCAGCTTGATCTAGGTTCACAACATTAGGAACAGTTACCATTCCAGTTGAAATAACTAGATTCACAATTGTTCCAGCAGGGATGCTCTTGTTAGCTCCTGGATCTGAAGATATAACTAAGTTAAGTGCAACGGTTGCTGAGTCAGATTGCGTGATGATGCCAAGTTCTAACTTGGCATCAGTTAGCGCAAGCGTTGCTTCTTCTTCGGTTAGACCTCGAAGATCAGGCATCAAAACTTGTTCTTTACCGGCAGAGACTAAAACAGTGATAGTTGTCTTAGCTCCAACTTGTTGGCCAGCAGGTGGATCACTTGAGATAACGGTGCCAAGAGGAACTGTGTCTGAAAGTTGAAGTTGTTTATCAACTAACAGCTTCTGGTTTGTCAGAGTCGTGTATGCCTCGTCGTAAGTCTTACCAACAACGTTGGCAACAGAAATCTTGCCTCCACCTCCGCCACCGAAGTTCAGTAGTGCAGCTCCACCAGCGATAAGCCAAATAACTAAACCGATAATTAGAATTCCGGCGCCACTACCAAATCCCCACATCAAGCCAGCTGATGGCTTATCAGTGCTGTTCTTTTTCTTGATGGTTGTAGTTAGCACCTGGGTGCTACCAGTTTCAAAACCTAGTTGACTGAAGGCATTATCTTCAATGAGTTCTGTAACAGGTTCAGGTGCAGCAACAATAGTGCCGGTTGCCTCTTCGTTAGCGCTAGCTAATAACTCAGCGAATGGATCACTCTCAGGAAGCACCGGTCGCACAGTGGTTGGTTCTAAAACTTCTTGGTCGATAGGTTGCATAGGTGCAGTTGCTGGTTGTGCTCCGTCATCAAAAGCTGCAACTGATTGTCCACTCAAACTTGCTATTAGCGCTGTTCGGAATTCACTTGCTGATTGGAAGCGAGCAACTCTTTCCTTAGCCAGTGCTTTCATAACAACCGAGTCGATAGCGCCAGAAATACTTGGATTAATAGTTGAAGGTGCAGGGGCTAGCTCACTGACATGTTGGTAAGCAACTGAAACAGCTGTCTCACCTGTGAAAGGTGGTCGACCGGCGAGCATCTCATAAAGTAAAACACCGGTTGAGTAAAGATCACTTCTGAGATCAACAGTTTCGCCTCTTGCTTGTTCCGGTGAGAAGTATTGAGCTGTTCCAACAATTCCATTGGTGTGAGCAAGTGTTGCTGAAGAATCACTTACTGCTCTGGCAATACCGAAATCCATCACCTTAACTGCGTTTGAATCAGTAATCATTACGTTTGCAGGTTTGATGTCTCTGTGCACAACACCTGCTGCATGTGAGAACTCAAGAGCGGTTAGAACACCGGTTGCGTAAGCGATAGCTTCCTGTTGAGTTAGCTTTCTTGAACGAAGAATCTCTCGAAGAACCTCACCACGAACTAGCTCCATGACAATGTATGGAAGGTGTCTTTCAACACCATTCGAATCCATGGTGACTTCGTCACCTGCGTCATAGACCCTGACGATAGTTGGGTGTGCCATACGAGCTGAAGCTTGGGCTTCCTGACGGAAACGAATTTCAAAACTTGAATCGGCAGCTAGATCTGCTTTGAGCAACTTGATGGCAACAGTTCTGCCAAGACGGGTATCAACACCTGAGTAAACCTCAGCCATGCCACCACGACCAATGAGTTCCCCGAGTTCATAGCGGCCAGCAATGATCTTGCTGTTTTCAGTCATGCACCGCTCCAATTCAAAAGTTGTTCAACTGCTCAAAGTTTATCTTTGCTAACCGCTAATAAAACTTAGTGTTCGCTGTTAGTTGTTTTCCGTGTTTGGATCGACTACTTGTTGGTAGTAATACACCTGAATAGTGCTGCCAACAGTAATTCTTCCAAGCGGGGATAAGTCATAGACCTGAGATATACGAGGGTCATCAGCAGAAACAGAGGTTCCAGCTATAGGTTCAACCACTAGACCCAGTTCAGTTAGCTTAGGCACCACAAGTGATACATCGAGGCCGGCATAGTCAGACTTGAAGACAGTCACAGTTTCAGCTGTTGGGGTTGGAGTTGGTTCTGTTGTTTCAGTCTGACTCTGGGATGGGGATGGGCTTGGATCGATGGTCTTCTTAGGAGCTACTAGTCCTGCCCAAACAACAGCGGCAATGGTTGCAAGTAAGACCACTATGAGAGCAACCCAAGGCCAAATCGCAGGAACCGATTCTGTTGGCTTGGTATCGGTGTTAATAACTGTGGTCTCATCGCTAACTTCACGAACAGCCGGTGGAACAACAGTGTTCACTGGAATGTGTAACGGAGCGTCAGCTAATAGAGCTTCTGCTCGAGCGGCAAGAGCCAAAGCTGAACTTGGTCTTTGATCAGGTTTCTTAGCCATGCAGTCCATGATCAGTTTTGCTAGCTTGTGATCAATGTGTTCCGGTAATGCTGGTGGAGCTTCATTTATCTGAGCCATAGCGATAGCCATCTGACTATCACCTTTGAAAGGACGTTTACCAGCAAGAGCTTCATAGGCAACGATGCCCAGTGAGTAAATATCTCCTGCTGCGGTTGCAGCTTTACCGGTAGCTTGCTCTGGAGCTAGATACTGAACGGTTCCCATCACTTGACCGGTTTGTGTGAGTGAGACTTGGTTTGCAGATCTTGCAATACCAAAGTCAGTTATCTTCACATGACCTTCAGGAGAGATAAGTAAGTTACCTGGCTTGATATCTCTATGCACTAAACCTTCACGATGTGCAGCATCAAGAGCTAAAGCAGTTTGAGCAATGATTGAAATAACTTGTTGCTGCGGAAGAGTTTTTTCTCTTTCAAGAATTGATGAAAGTGATTCACCTGGGACTAATTCCATAACTAGGAAAGCACTGCCGTCATCTTCACCGTAGTCATAGACGTTAGCGATACCGTCATGGTTAATCATCGCTGCATGCTTAGCTTCAGTTCTGAACCGCTCAACAAAATCAGGATCACCCATGTATTGCTGTTTCAAAATTTTGATAGCAACTTTACGCAAGATAACTTCATCTTGAGCTTGCCAAACTTCACCCATACCGCCGGTAGCGATACGTGAAATCAAACGGTATCTTCCGCCGTAAAGTTTTCCCTCTTCTGGTTTCACTTCTGCAACACCGCCTGCATAACTTTCTTAGCGATAGGAGCAGCCAAAGTATTACCTCGACCTGATTGTCCTTGACCGCCACCATCTTCAATAACAACTGCAACCGCTACCTGAGGATTATCAGCTGGAGCAAAACCGGTGAACCAAAGAGTGTATGGCTGACCAATTCCATTTTCAGCAGTTCCTGTTTTACCAGCAACCTTGATGCCAGGTATCTGCGCATTAGAGCTAACACCAGATGAAACAGCTGCCACCATCATCTGTTTGATTCTTTCTGCTGTGCTGGTGGTAATTGATCTTCTAAGTTCAGTTGGTTTTGCTTCTTCGAGCAAAGTGAGGTTAGAAGTAAAGATCTGGTCAACTAAATAGGGTTTCATCTCAACACCAGCATTAGCGATAGCTGCGCTAATCATGACCATCTGTAATGGACTAACTCGAACATCAAACTGACCAAAAGAAGACAGCCCAGTTTGAGCAGCATCCATATTCTCTGGATAAACACTTGCTGTTGATTTGAGTGGAATGTTTATTGATTCACCAAAACCAAAAGCCTTAGCTTGTTTAGCAATAGCTTCTTGCCCTAAAGCAATACCTAACTGAGCAAAAGGAATATTGCAGGAGAGCTTGAGCGCTGTGGCTATGGAGACTGTCTTAGCTCCACCGCAACTACTCTCACCCGAGTTCGTGATCTTGGTAGTTGTGCCAGGCAGGGTATAGGTCCTTGGGTTAGGCAGCAGAGATTGTGGGGTGTAATTACCTGATTCAAATGCAGCGGATGCAACTACAAGTTTGAAGACAGACCCTGGCGCATAGAGACCTCCACCGATAGCTCTGTTTATAAGAGGAGCACCTTTATCGGTAAGCAGTTTCTTGTAATTCGCCGAAGCATCGGCTGTATTGTGTGTCGAGAGCAGATTCGGGTCAAAGCCAGGCTTTGAGACCAAGGCAAGGATTCTTCCTGTGCTTGGCTCGATGGCTATAACAGCACCCTTCTTATTCCCTAGAGCATCCCAGGCAACCTGTTGGACTTTTTCATCAATGCTGAGTTCAACCGATGCTCCAGTTACTGGGTTACCGGAGAACAGGGCATTTAGCTGTTCAAAGAATTGTGCTGAGTTATCGCCACGAAGAGAACTATCAAGGAAGTTCTCTAAACCAGTTCTACCTTGATACAGCGAATAGAAACCCGTCAGAGCGCTGTATTGCTCTCCGGTGTATTGACGCAGGTAATGATAAGCATCGTTTGTCTTTATTGATTCAGCGATTGGTTTGTTGTTTATCAGAATCGATCCACGTTGA
>CAILDA010000085.1 GCA_903832875.1 uncultured Micrococcales bacterium
AGTTCAGCACTAGCTGCAATCAAAGAACCAGTCTTATCTGCTAACACTTGTAAGTAATGTGCAATCGGATCTTCATTATTCTGCGGACCCAAGGTCTCATGCAGTTGACCTAAACATAATCTTTCAAAAGTATCTGCCTGCAAGGTAAGAGCCTTACCACCAAGGCGAGACACAATCTGGCTTGCTCTTGCAAAGAGCAAATCTCCAGTCAAGATAGCTACGTTATTACCCCAAACCTCATGAGCAGTTGGAACACCTCTACGCATTGGTGCTCTATCCATCACATCATCGTGATAAAGAGTTGCCAAATGTGTTAGCTCAACAACAACCGCTGCCTTGATTACTTCATCTTTATTAGCGTCCCCTAGAGCTGCACCCAAGAGAACTAAAACAGGACGTAGTCTCTTGCCACCTGCTTCAAGCAGGTGACGACTGGTTACATTAGCAACAGGGTCGGTGTGTGTGACGCTTTCAAGTAAAGCAACTTCAACCTTCTCTAAACCAGCTTGAATGGCTTTGAGTAGGTTCTTATCAACTACCTTGCGTAGTTGTGGTGGAAGTTCTATCTTGCTCATTTGGCTGCCTTCTTAGCAGTGTGTAAGGCTACGATACCCAAAGACAAGTTCTTATAAGACGCAGAAACAAAACCTGCTTTAGTTAGCCAATCAACTAGAACTTCTTGCTTAGGCCAAGCCTCAATAGATTCAGCTAAGTAATCGTAAGCACCTTTATTCTTAGCTAGAACTTTAGATAACTTAGGTAAAACATTACGAAGATACCAGCGGTATAAACCACCGATAACAGGTGTTCTCAGATGTGAGAATTCACAGATAACAACAACGCCACCTGGTTTTAGCACTCTAAGCATTTCAGTTAGAGCCTTGTTTGGATCAACAACATTTCTAAGACCAAAAGAAATAGTTACCGCGTCCACTGAATTCTCTTTGAAAGGCAAAGCGGTTGCATCGGCATAAACAAATTCAAGTTCAGGATGACGCTTGCGGCCAACGGCTAACATTCCTTCACTGAAATCACTGGCAATGACTTTGACCCCAGGTTTAGCAAAAACAATTGAAGATGAACCAGTTCCAGCAGCAAGATCTAGAACAGTTTGACCTGATTGAGGGTTAATAGCTTTGAGCACTTTTTTACGCCATAAACGGTCTTGCCCAAATGATAGTAAATCATTGGTGCGGTCGTAACTGTCGGCCACCGAATCAAACATGGCCGCAACTTCCGCTGGCTTCTTGGCCAAATCAGCTTTGCTCACCGCTCAAGTCTAATCTTTGGCAGTTAGTCCTTAGCCTCGTAAATGTAATTAGCCTTAGGGTCTTTGCGTAAACGAAGAGTATTGAACCCAGTTAGCGCTAGCAGAGCTAAAGCTGTTGAACCTAGCACGCCGCCAAACACCGTTGCATCTTGGATGAATTCATCTCTTGGGGTCTTATCGGTTAGAACCATGGTCTTGATCTGAATTGGTTGATTCTTATTAGGGTCAATGTTGTTCTGAACTTTGAGCCCTCGTTTTGCTGAGCCTTGCTGAATGAGCTGGGTGGTCAGATAATCCGACTCTTCATCACTGACGCCATTCACAGAATCAATAACGATGTCGATCTGTTGAGAATCTCCACCTAGTTGATTCTGGTCGGTCTCTGCATCTGGGTCAGGGCCAACAGGTAGTTCAAAAATGTTTGGGTTTGATCGATTACCTGGCTTGATGACAATAGGAGGAATGATTACACCAGTGATGTCTTCGAAGAGATTCTCGATATCGCTGTGTCTTTCCTTGCTTTCTTTATCTGGCTTAGGGTGCGGCCTCTTAATAGGCTTAGGAACTCGAGCACCCTGATCATCATGACCGAAAATACTGTTCCAGCCAGGGTTATCGTCTTCATCATCAGCAAAAGCCAGAGTCGGTGCGCAAACACCAATGAAAAGCACCAAGGTAACAACAGTAATTACTGTTTTACGCATCTTGGCCTCCTCGCTCTGGCTTAGGATTTTAGGGTCTTATCTAAAGAATATCCCAGCCAAGACCATAAGCTTTAGGCTTGTTTGGGCTTTCACAGACAACATTCAGCAGACGAAAAGTGATTAATTAATTGACTCTCAAGGTGAACACCAGGCTGATAACAGCCGCAGAGCTTGGTTTAGACCAAGGCTTTGAGTTCACCGAACTCCTAGGTTCTGCCTCAACTTCCTTCCTGCATCAAAACCAGGG
>CAILDA010000086.1 GCA_903832875.1 uncultured Micrococcales bacterium
AGCTAAAAATGGCCTTCTGGTAAACTTCTAAGGTTGCGAAGGCGGTGAACAAATGGGCAGATACGAGCTGGTTAGACCCACGCTAGGCAAACGCATAATCGCACGCCTATTTGGCAACAATTTCGGGCCAAGCTTTACCCAACTTGAGTTAGGTAAGAAATTCCGCAACCTCGTCTTTAGTCTTTTGGGCTTTGGGTTTGCTGGTAGCTACGTATTGGTGACAGTAGTTGACCCTTACGGTGGCACCATGGCAAGCGCCTACTCCTTTGATTCATATTCCGATGCTGAAGCCCAGTCCTATGGCTACTCTTCGCAACAGAAGATCAGCTTCTCTCGGGGTGGCTGGGAGATTGTCACCGGTGATGAAGCAGCTGCCATCTATATTGCTAATGCCTCAACTCCTGAAACAGGTTCTGTTAAAGAGTTTGCATACACCCTGGTCTTATCAAATAGTTGGGGTAGAGATCAGTACTCCTGTTTGGTCGCTCTTTGGAATAGAGAATCTAACTGGCGTTGGAACGCCTTCAACTCAAGTTCAGGTGCGTACGGAATCCCGCAGGCGCTACCAGGAGCCAAGATGGCTGAAATGGGAGCTGACTGGCAAACCAATCCAGAAACTCAAATCCGTTGGGGTGTGAACTACATCAAGCACCGTTACGGTGCTCCCTGCGGTGCAATGGCTCATTCCAACAAGTTCAACTGGTATTAACTAATGCCTAGAAACAATAAACCTAGAGGCTATCAAAGAGATGACGGCGATGATGAGCCGATGGACATCGCAAGATTGCGCGATGGCATCAAAAAGACTGTAATCAAAAATGGTGTTGAATTCTTTGTGCAAACTGCTTCAGGTAAGAATGCTGAAGAAACTAAACGGTGGATCTGTCCTTACTGCCAACTGAGTTTTGGTCCAGGTGTTTCCCATGTCGTTGCCTGGGAGAGTGACCTAGGTCCAGAAAAACGTCGACACTTCCATAATGTTTGTTGGCAAAAATTTCAGGGCAGATTGTTTTGAACCAAATAGAGGTACGTTCATCGGTGGAACTTCCAGCAGTGAGAGAAGCAGTAACACTAGTAACTGAAGACGGCTTACACCTCGTTGCTGAACTAGCGCTACCAGCAAAGAATGCACCTGTTGCAACCTTGATCATGTTGCACCCGCTGCCAACAGCAGGTGGCTTTATGGATTCACATGTTTATCGCAAAGCAGCAGCCCGGTTCCCGGCATTAGCTGATCTTGCCATCCTGAGATTCAATACTCGTGGCACAGAATCCCCGCATGGTAAAAGTGAAGGTGTATTTGATGGTGGAGTGTCTGAACGGTTTGATGTTGCTGCTGCTGTGTCTTTCGCTAAAGAGCGAAACCTACCTAACCTTTGGTTAGTTGGTTGGTCCTTTGGTACAGAACTGGCTTTGAAGTATGGACCTGATTCTGATGTGTTAGGTGCGATATTGCTCTCTCCGCCATTACACAGAACAACTGCCGAGGAGCTATTGCGTTGGAATACTGTGTCGAAGACTCTAGTAGCCCTCATCCCAGAACACGATGACTACCTCAAGCCTCAAGAAGCGGCGACAAAATTCTCAGTGATAAATCAGATTGAACTTATTGCTGTCGAAGACGCTAAGCATCTCTGGGTTGGCGAGAGTGCTACCAAGCGCGTCTTGAACGAAATAGTAAAAGTAGTAAACCCATTAGCGTATCCGCTACCTGATTTCTACTAACGTTTGTTTTGGTGCGGGACCCAAACTTCTCGCACAATAAGCAACAGCGTTGCAGCGACTGGGATTGCCAGCAGCGAGCCCAACAAACCAAGCAATGAGCCTCCAGCAAGAGCAGAGACAACTATCAGCGCAGCTGGAACGTTTACAGCCCTATTCATGATTCTTGGGGAAACAATGAATGCCTCTATTTGGGTATAAACCAAGACTGCAATGGCAACTCCAAGGGTTGTCTGTGGAGGCATTGTTGCAGCTGTAACCAAAATGATGATGGCAGCTCCAGAGAGCGATCCAATCATAGGAATCAGCACCAGTAAGAAGTTAATAAAAGCCAAGACAACTGCAAACTTCACACCAGCTACCAGCAGAACTATAAAGACGATAGATGCGTTTATTGAAGCAACAGTGACCTGTCCCATGACATATCTGCCAACAGAGCCGAAGACCTGATCAACAATGCCTTCGACGCGTTTACGAGAAGACTTTGGCACCATATTGATTCCAACTGCTTTGATGCCATGCAGTGAGCTCATGAAATACAAGGTCAAAATACCAACAGTTAGAGTGGCGACTGCTCCGTTGAACAATGTAATTCCAACCTGAACAACTCCGCCAAGAAGATTTGGCCAGTTCTTGCTATCAATAAGATATTCACCGGAAGTGTTTAGCGCTGTTGAGATAGTTCCGCCGAATCGGCTATCTACTGCCTGTATCCAAGGTAGCTGCGAGAACTCGCGCAGTAGGGTTGGCAGATTTTCAATGAAGTAACTGGTCTGTGAGATTAGTGGAGGAAGAATCAGGGTTACAACAAGGGCTATTACTCCTAGTAATCCGAAAGCAACAATGCTAATTGCGTAACCACGGCGCTTCACGCGTTTTTCTAAAAGCTGAATAAGTGGCTCTAAGCCGAGAGTGATGAAGAAAGCGATGAAAATTGAAGTGATGATGCTGGCAATAGAGACTATCGCGTTACCAACAGCAAGTGCCGTCAAGACTCCAAGTCCACCGAGCAAACCTATTTGATAGGCGTGACTGATACGAATGTTAGTAGGTGCTGACATTAGCGCTCCTTAGAAGGTGTTACTTCATATCTTTGTTTATTTGATCAATAACTTGGTTCAAGTTGTTTAGATAAACCAGAATGCTTTCACGTTCGTGGCCAAGTTTTCTTTCGGCAATTTCCAGTTGGTGCAATCTAGCGGCAACTTTGGTTTGAGTTGAACTAAGAATAGATCTTGCTTCAGCCTCAGCTGCCGCGATGATTGCTTCTGCCTTCACTCTGGCCTGCTCAGAAGTTTCTCTATTGATAGATCTTGCTCCTGCTTCAAGAGTTTCCGCTTCTAATCGGGCAGCAGCCACTCTGGTGAGAGAGTTAGATAACTGAGCATTGGCATCATCCAGGTATTTCTGAGTCTGTGAAACAGCTTCCTGATACTTGCGTTGGTAATCAGCTTCAGCATCTGCTCGTCTTGCAGATAGCTCTAGGTCAAGATCAATTCTTGCCTGTTCACTCATTAGTGCAGTTGCTAGGACTTGATCGACAGACTGGGTGAGTTGTCGCTCCAGGATTAGGCGACGTTCAGCTAAGACTCGGTCTGCCTCGCTCTGTCTTACTTCAATTTCACGCTTAGCAGTAGCTCTCATCTTGGCAACTTCGGTGGAGATAGCACCTCTGGTGCTGCCAGCTTCGCGAAGGGCTTCGTCGATTAGACGCTCTGCCTCAACTTTGGCTTTAGCCAAAGTCTCGTCGTAGTCAGTTTTGGCTGAGTTAATAATTCTGTCGGCACGACGCTGTGCTTCAGCAACCAATTCGTCGTAATAGTCCTGACCATCAGATTGCTGCTGCTGAATGTCATTAGTGACATTTGCCAGCAGGGCATTTCGTTCGGCTTCGGCATCGGCAACCATGCGGATAGCCAATTCTTCTGCCGTACTTAGAATCTGAGCGGCTTTAGCCCCCACACCTGCATAACTAGGGTTTTGAGCCTCTGTTGCGTCATTTTCGAGCTCAATAAGGCGATTTTGGCTGTCCCTAAGTTCAGCAACCAACTGGTTATTCAGGTTAGTTAGGTTGATTAGCTCTTTGCGAAAGTCCCGGATAGCGTCGTCGACGGCACCACGGTCATAACCACGCATAACCAGCGGGAATTCAGTCTCATCGGCTGCCAAAGGGGCGCTCCTAGGGCTTAGGTAGAATAGTCGGGTTGCCCCGTACCCCCCAAGTTTAGCCTGAAAGGAGCACAATGCGTTTTGTTATAGCCACAGTGCTCCTAGCTACCTCTGCCCTGAGCGTGCTTTTGGGGTTTGTATTGAAAGGCCCATTGGAGGCAAATGCCGGCCACAGAATCGAATTCAAGGTCGATTCTGCCTATTCTTACCTAGTTATCCCACACAACACTTTGACCAAGTTTGATGGGGATATCTCAATCCAGGCAACAGGCACCAAGAAAATCTTCTATGCAGATGGCCGAGAAAGAGACATCCAGGACTGGATCGGCACTTCAAACTTTGTTCGTCTGAATCTAAATCCAACAACTAACAAGCCAGATATTTCTCCGATTACAGCCGGTGGCATAGATTCCAGCCCAAATGGAAGTGATCTTTGGCGATCCCAGCTAAATGTGCAGAACAACTTGCTGACCGAAGTGAGCATGTATGACGACACAGCAGTTCTGCTAGCTAGTGATGGATTACACAGAGCCCCGACAACAGTTACGGTGATCTGGCAAAGCGCTAACCTAATCAACTGGCCTCTGTTGCTAATTTATGGTGGCGCGATTCTGCTAGTTCTTGCCCTAATTATGAACTACATCGCGTTCAGACACATTCGTAAACTTCGTGGCCCTAGAAGAAGAATCCCTAAAGCTCCTAAAGGGCCAAAGTATCGTCGCAGAATAAGACCTGATGTTCCCCGCAAAGGCAGAAGATCTTCAAGTCGAAGAATGATGGTCGCTCCAGTTGCACTGATTAGCCTGTCACTTCTTGCTGGCTGTTCAGCTGCCCCTGCCAAAGATGTCTCTACGCAACCCAAGTATGAACAGGTAAACGTTGTTGTGACCGACAAGCAACTGCAGCGCATCGTTGGAGAAGTAGCATCAACAGTTAATCTTGCTGATAAAACTCGTGATGAAAAGGCATTGCTAACAAGAGTTTCAGGTTCCGCTTTAGAAATTAGAAAAGTGCAGTATTTGCTGCAGGTAAAGAACAAGAAAATACCTAAACTTCCTGAGTTAGTTGCTAACCCAGTTACCGTCGCCTTGCCTATGCAAATGCCGGAAGAATCTCAACAATGGCAGCCAAGAACTCTAATGGTTGTGACCAAATCAGATTCAACAAACCGAGCTCCACAAATAATGGTTTTACAGCAAGCAACCCCCAGAGAAAATTACAAGCTTTGGTATTTGATTGATTTACTTCCAACAGCGAAGTTCCCTAAGGTTGCAGCAGAAGATACCGGTGCTCTTGCGGTTGATCTGGATAACGCTTACTTAGCAACAACTTTGAAGAGCTTGCCATTCAAATATGGCGACACAATCAATAAGGGCTTAGACAGCAAGTATGCAACGGAGTTTGACCTTGCCTCAGATAAGTTCTATGCCGCTTTGTCAGAATCACAAACCCAGCAAACAGCAGATCTGAAGAAGGCTAATGCAACCATTAGATTCCTGCACTCGCTAGGTAATCCGAATATCATCGGTATGCTCACAGTCGAATCTGGTGGTTTAGTTGCTATCTCAATGAATGACACGTCTTTGATTAGACCTAAGATTCGTGGCGTTGCTGTTTCGGTTACCCAGCTTGATCACAAGATTTTGCTTGATGCACCTGGTAGCGCTACTGGGTTGAAAATTGTTTATGGAAACATGCTCTTGTTCTATGTTCCAGTTGCCGGTTCCGATGAACAGATCAGACTGGTCGGAGCATCCCAAGGCATTCTGAGCGTAAAGGCACTGAATTGAGTGAAATGAATTCAGCCTTTAGAGGCGGCGTTGATTTATCCTCTCTAGCTAACAAGATTGTCAAAGAGAAGATTGAACAAACTAGCGGAGTGAAAGTAGACACTCATGACACAGTAAAGGTTCCGGCCCTTGCTGTTGAACTGCATGAAGCAATCCTGAGAAGTGTTATCCAGATTTCATCGCTAGTTCCAGTGGTGGTTTGTTTCTATGAAACAACTAATCCTGAAAGCGTATCTCTTACTCAAAAGCTTGAGAAGCTAGCTAATGCGGGTCAAGGACGATGGTTGCTGGGCAAAGTGGACATGACAAGCAATTCAGAGCTAACTGAAGCATTTGGAGTCACAGAAGCTGCGACAGTTGCGATGATTCTCAAAGGTGAACCAAAGCCTTTATTCCAAGGTGATCAGGTTGAAGGAGACTTAGCCGAATTCCTCAGAAAGCTCGTTGAAGTAGCGGCCAGCCAAGGCATAGCAGGGCAGCTTGAAGTATCTGATGAGACTCAAGAACAAGCAGAGCCGAAACTATCTGAGGCCGAGCAAAGTGCACTTGATGCCATGGATAAAGGTGATTTCAGTTCTGCAGTGAAGATCTATGAAGCAGAACTGCAGAAGACCCCAAACAACGATTTGCTGATTGAGAGACTTGCTCAGGTCAAATTAGTTGAACGCACCTATGCCGGTGAAATTGAAAAAGAATTACAGGTTACACCTTCAAACATTGCTGAAGCCATGCGCAAGGCTGACTATCTTCTAGCTATAGGAGATGCCGATAGTTCTTTCAATCTGCTCTTGGAGTGGTTTGATAAAGCGACCACAGAAGAGCGATCCGCCATCTCTTCACTACTACTTGAGCTATTCAACGTGGTTGGTAAGAACCATCCAAGCTCGATAGCTGCTCGCAAATTACTTGCAGTAAAGATGTTCTAGTCATGACTGTTTATCTTGACTACGCTGCTACGACACCACTTCGTAAGGAAGTTTTTGACTGTTACGTAACTTTCCTTCAGCAACTGGGTAACCCATCTTCGGTCCACAGTTCTGGGCAGAAAGTAAGAAGAGCATTAGAGGAAGCTAGAGAGTCTTTAGCTAGAAGTGTTGACTGCAATCGCAATGAAGTTATTTTTACCTCTGGTGGAACTGAAAGTGACAATCTTGCTATCAAGGGCCTGTATTGGCAGAGAAAAGCTGAAGATGATAAGAGAAACATCATCATTTCAGCAGGAACAGAACACCATGCAGTTATCGATCCAATCGAATGGCTGGAAAAACATGATGGAGCAGAAATACTTTGGTTGCCAGTTGATTCAGAAGGTGTAATCGACCTTGATTTCCTTGCAACATTCTTATCTGAAAAAGCAGATTCTGTAGCAGTAGTTACTTTGATGTGGGCTAACAATGAAACCGGTGTAATCACCGATATTCCAAGAGTTGTTGAAATAGCAAAACAATACGGAATCCCAGTGCACTCAGATGCAATCGCTGCTTTCGGTCACCTACCGCTAAGTTTCAAAGATTCAGGGCTAGCTGCCATGAGTATCTCGGCTCACAAAATAGGTGGCCCAGTAGGTGCTGGTGCACTGTTAGTTTCAAGAGCCACAAAGCTTGTTTCCTTGGTGCACGGAGGTGGCCAGGAAAGAGGCATGCGCTCAGGAACCATGAATGCTCCTGTTGCCAAAGCCTTCGCGTTAGCTGCTGAGATTGCAGTTAACGAACTTGAACCAGAAATGCAAAGACTTAAAAAACTTCGTGACTATTTAGTCACTGAAGTCCAGTCAATTGCTCCCGTTGCTAAACACACTGGTAGTAAAGCTCAGCGAATGTCTCATAACGCTCACTTCACCTTTGAAGGTTGCTCAGGGGATTCACTTCTGTTTCTTTTAGATCAGCAGGGTATTTGTGTTTCAACTGGTTCTGCTTGTCAAGCAGGAGTCAATGGTCCATCCCATGTTCTAGTGGCTATGGGTAGATCCAGTAGAGATGCCTACGGCTGTCTGCGCATGACTTTGGGTCAGGAGTCAACTCAAGAGGATATCGACCTTTTCCTAAAGGCGTTACCAGCTGCTTTAGAGGGTGCCTTAAAAGCAGGGCTTCCGAGTTAGTGGAGAATAGATAGATGAAGGTTCTAGCAGCAATGAGTGGTGGCGTTGATAGCGCTGTCGCTGCCGCTAGGGCGGTTGAAGCAGGACACGAAGTAGTCGGTGTTCACTTAGCACTATCAAGGATGCCTGGCACACTCAGAACTGGCTCAAGGGGTTGCTGCACTATCGAGGACAGCATGGATGCTCAACGAGCAGCTAACGTCATTGGCATTGATTATTACGTCTGGGACTTCAGTGAAAGATTCAAGCTGGATGTAGTAGATGATTTCATAGCAGAGTATCAAGCGGGAAGAACCCCTAACCCTTGCATGAGATGCAACGAACGAATCAAGTTCGCTGCCCTTCTTGAAAAAGGTTTGGCACTTGGCTTTGATGCTGTATGTACTGGCCACTATGCCAGCATCTTGACTGATGAAGCCGGAAATCTCGAATTACACAGATCTATGGCATTGGCTAAAGACCAGAGCTATGTTCTTGGTGTGCTAACCGCAGAGCAACTAAAGCATTCAATGTTTCCGCTAGGCCATACCGCGAGTAAAGATTTGATCAGAGCAGAAGCAGCTGCCAGAGGTCTATCTGTTGCTGCTAAGCCAGATTCTTATGACATCTGTTTCATACCCGAGGGAGACACCCAGGACTGGTTAGCTGACCGTCTAGGTTCAACCGCAGGTGAAATTGTTGATATGCAAGGAACTGTTCTAGGCAAGCACCAGGGTGCCCACGGTTTCACTGTTGGTCAACGTAAGGGATTGCAACTAGGTAAGCCAGCTGTTGATGGCAAGCCGAGATATGTTCTTGCGGTTGATGTGAACACCAACAAAGTTGTTGTTGGTCCTCAGCAAGCACTAGCTGTGGTTGAACTTTCTGGCGATAAGTTCACCTGGTGCGGTAAGCCTCAAGATAATCCAGAAGAGTTTTTTACGGCTCACGTGCAAGTAAGAGCACACGGTGAACAGGTGGCTGCTCAGGTTGCAGTAGTCGATGGAGCTATGGTGATCAAGCTCGATGAACAGATCCTTGGGGTTGCCCCTGGTCAAACAGCAGTTATTTACCTTGGCACCAGAGTCTTAGCCCAAACCACAATAGACAGAACAGTCTCAGCAGTCGATGCCTTTTCCACAGGGTCGGCGAGTTCTGGCTCTCTAGTCTGACGCTCTGTTTAGGCTTATTTAGTGCCTCAAAATCCTGCTGAACGTATCGCCTTTCTTGTAGACGAAATAAACAAGCATCGTCGCGCCTACTACCAAGAAAACACCATTGTCGTAAGCGATGCCGAATACGACAGCTTGATGAAAGAACTCGAGTTACTCGAATCAAAGCACCCAGAATTAATCACAGGGGATAGCCCAACCCAGAGTGTTGGTGGTTCTGCCAACGAAGCATTTTCGCCTGTCGAACATCTTGATCGCATGTGGTCTCTAGATAACTCCTTCAATGAAGATGAACTCAAAGCATGGGCAAATAGAGTCGGTGACAAAAAGTTTCTCTGTGAACTAAAGATTGATGGTCTCGCCATCAACCTCCGGTACGAAAAAGGAACGCTGGTTTCTGCAGCAACTCGAGGCGACGGTGTGGTTGGTGAGGATGTTACCAACAACGTAAGAACCATCAAGCAAATTCCTCAGCAGCTTAAAGGCAAAGCGCATCCAAACGTAGTGGAAATCAGGGGAGAGATATTCTTCGGAGTAGCAGATTTTGCCAAGCTCAATGAAGGCTTAGTTGCAGAAGGCAAAGCACCTTTTGCGAATCCAAGAAACTCAGCTAGCGGATCGCTTCGCCAGAAGGATTCCAAGGTTACCGCTAGTAGACCACTGCAGATGCTTGTGCACGGTGTTGGTGCGTGGCCAAATGCGCCATTCAAGAACCAGAGCGAACTCTATGAACTTCTAAAGAGCTGGGGACTGCCAACGTCCACTAGATATGAAGTAGTGGATTCAATTGAAGGCGTAATCAAATACATCAATAACTTTCAGGTTCATAGACATGATCTCGAGCACGAAATTGACGGAGTTGTCGTAAAAGTTGATTCTCTTACCTCTCAAGCAGAACTGGGTTACACCGCAAGAGCGCCGAGATGGGCGATAGCTTTCAAGTATCCACCTGAGCAAGTAACCACAAAACTTTTGGACATCAGAGTCTCAGTTGGCAGAACGGGGCGAGCCACTCCTTATGCAGTGGTGGAACCTATCAAGGTAGCTGGCTCAACTGTTGAATTTGCTACCCTGCATAACCAAGACGTAGTCAAAGCCAAGGGTGTTCTGATCGGTGACACAGTTGTTCTTCGTAAAGCTGGAGATGTAATTCCTGAAATCCTTGGACCTGTTGTTGAATTGCGTACCGGTAAAGAAAAGGCATTTGTTATGCCTAGTAACTGTCCTGACTGTGGAGCAAAGTTAGCTCCTGCTAGCGAAGGAGATATTGATCTACGCTGTCAGAACTCAGAACATTGCCCAGCTCAACTTCGAGAGAGAGTTGCATACATTGGTTCTCGCGGTGTTCTGGACATCGAAGCACTGGGTTATGTTGCTGCAGTTGCCTTGACTCAACCACTGGAACCTGCAGAGGCACCACTTAAATCAGAAGCGAATCTTTTTGATCTAAAACTAGAACAGTTACTGCCAATACGTGCTCATGTTCTTGATCCAGATACCGGATTACCAAAGCTAGACGAAGAAGGTAATCCAAAGATAGTGGAATTCTTCAAGAAGAAAGATGGCACCCCTGCTGAGGTGGCACACAAACTGCTCAAGAACTTAGAAGAAGCTAAGACTAGACCGCTCTGGAGAATTCTGGTTGCTCTATCAATTCGACATGTCGGACCAGTTGCTGCTCGGTCACTGTCAACACATTTCGGCTCCCTTGATCGTATTTTTGCAGCCTCTGAAGAAGAACTATCTCAAGTTGATGGAGTTGGAACAATCCTTGCTCAATCACTGCTTGAATGGATAAAGGTTGATTGGCATAAAAACTTAGTTGAGTCTTGGCGTAAGTCAGGAGTATTACTTGAGATTCCTGGCCATGAAGGCCCTGGTGCAAATGTGGTTGCGGATGGAATCTTTACCGGAATGAGCATTGTTGTTACTGGAACGCTGGAGAGTTACACCAGAGAGCAAATAGAAGAATTGATTATCTCTAATGGCGGTAAAGCAGCATCGAGTGTTTCAAAGAACACGGCATTTGTGGTTGCTGGTGCTAATGCGGGATCTAAGTTGGCTAAAGCTGAATCACTAAATGTTCCAGTTATTAGTGAAGAAGACTTTGCTGCAAAACTAACTAGTTAGTTGTTCTGCTCGTCAACTTCTGATTCATCAACAGAAACCATGCTCTCGGTTGACATCAACTTTCCCATTGAATCTAGGAAGTCTACAACTTCTTCACGCTCATCAGAAAGCTTGTTCAGACGCTCACGTGCATCCTTGATGGCATTTTCTGCATAGCCCTGAGCTTTACGAGAGAGCACTTCGGCACGGCGACGAGATTGGTTAATCAGATCTGTTGCACGCTTCTGTGAATCTTCAAGAACTTCATCACGGTTGGTTCTTGCTTCTCTTGAAATTCTTTCTGCTTCAGAAAGAATCTCAGATGCACGTGCAGATGATTCTGCTAAAGCACGGTTGGCTTCTTCGGTGACTGCTTGTGCCTGAGCAACAGCAGTCTGATAAATACGAAGAGCTTCTTGCTCTGCTTCATCACGCTTGGCTTTTAGTTCAGCTTCAAGGTCAACTCTTGCCTGAGCAGTTCTTTGACTTAGGTCGGTTGCATGAGCACGAGCTTCTTCAGTCTCACGGTGCACCTGAGCACGCAATTCAGCGGCGTAACGCTCACCGTCAGATTTGATAGCTGCAGCTTCACGCTGTGCAGTCTGGATTTTTTCGCTTGCTTCAGCAGTCGCAGCAGAGGCTGTGTTAAGTAGTTCACCATGACGGCGGTCAGCTTCGAGACGAGCTTCTTCCATCTTGATTTCGGCTTCTTGAACAACACGGTCTGCCTTGTCTTTAGCTGAACGCTTTAGAAGGTCAGCTTCACCTTTAGCTTCTTCACGAATACGAAGAGCATCTTGGCCGGCATCGGCGATCATCTTCTTGGCTTGCTCTTCAGCAAGTCTCAGGGTCTGTTCGAACTGAGCACCTAGGGCTGCATAGCCATTAGGGCCACCCTTTTTGACCTGCTCTTTGAGGTTCTCAACTTCAGCCTTCAAAACAGTGATTTCTGAGGCAGCAGTCTCGTTATATGAGTTCAAGTGCTCAATCTCAAGGCGCATCTCTTCGATGTTCTTATCGACCTGGTCACGGTCGTAACCACGCATAACGATGTCGAAGTTCTCTGCTTCAGCCATTTCAATTTCTCCTGCAAAACTACTAGTCAAGGGCCGATTTGGCTCGGCCTGACAACTCTGTAAGTTTAGCCCAGTAAACGCTCTGGCGTCAGCCCCGATATACTTGAATTGCTGTCCATCACAAGAGTTCTAAGGAAACCTGTGTCTGAAATTACCCCTGATCTAGTGCGTCACCTAGCCGGTCTTGCCAGAATTGACCTTCATGAGGACGAAGTTGTTCGCTTCACCGAACAACTAAGCCTAATTGTCGATTCTGTGGCCAAGATCTCCGATGCCATTGACGCTAATACTCCTGCCACAAGCCACCCAATCCCACTAGCAAATGTTTTTAGAGAAGATGTGGTTCAGCCCTCATTAACCCAAGAACAGGCCCTTTCTGGAGCTCCTGACTCAGGTCAAGGACGTTTCAGGGTAGCTGCCATTTTGGATGAGGAGTAAGCCATGAGTGAGCTAATCAGAAAAAATGCCTCAGAACTCATCGAGATGATGAACAAAGGACAGGTATCTTCAGTAGAGGTTACCCAAGCCCACCTAGATCAAATTGCCAAGGTTGGCGATGCTGTTCACTCCTTCTTACACATCAGTGCTGACAGTGCTCTAGCAACAGCTAAAGAAGTTGACCGTAGACGAGCAGCAGGGGAGAAGCTTCCTACTCTTGCAGGTCTTCCTATTGCCGTGAAAGACAACCTGGCAACCACAGATGCACCAACTACTGCAGGATCAAAGATTCTTGAAGGTTGGCTGGCACCGTATGACGCAACAGTTGTTACCAAACTACGTAATGAACTTATGCCAATTCTTGGTAAGACTAACCTTGACGAATTCGCCATGGGATCTTCAACAGAGTTCTCAGCATATGGACCTAGCAAGAACCCTTGGGATCTAACTCGCATCCCTGGTGGTTCTGGTGGTGGATCCTCATCTGCTGTTTCTTCATTCCAATCTCCTCTAGCTATTGGTTCTGATACCGGTGGTTCGATTCGTTTCCCAGGGGCAGTAACCGGAACTGTTGGTATCAAGCCAACTTACGGTGCTGTTTCTAGATATGGTCTTATTGCTCTTGCCTCTTCACTTGACCAGATTGGTCCTGTTGCAAGAAATGTTCTTGATGCTGCTTATCTGCAAGATGCTATTGCAGGGCATGATCCTCATGACAGCACATCACTAACTAACTCTCTTGGTTCAATGGTTGAAGCTGCTAAGCATGGCTCACTCAAGGGTAAGAAGGTTGGCCTTATCAAGCAGCTCTCTGGTGATGGATTCCAGCAGGGAGTTCGTAACCGTTTTGCTGAAGCGCTAAAACTTCTAACTGATGCTGGTGCTGAGATTGTTGAAGTTGACTGCCCATCATTTGAATATGCGATTGATGCTTATTACTTGATTCTTCCTGCGGAAGCATCAAGCAACCTAGCTAAGTTTGACTCTGTTCGATTTGGTATGCGAGTAACTCCTGAAGGTAACCCAACCATTGAACGAGTTATGGCCGCAACCCGTGAAGCTGGTTTTGGTCCAGAAGTGAAAAGAAGAATCATTCTTGGAACCTTCGCTCTGTCTTCTGGCTCTTTTGACAAGTTCTATGGAGCAGCTCTCAAGGTAAGAACTCTAATTCAAAGAGATTTTGATTCAGCTTTTGCTAAAGCCGATGTTCTTGTTTCACCAACTGCTCCAACAACAGCATTTAAGTTTGGTGAGAAGGTTTCCGATCCTTTGGCGATGTATCTAAATGACATTGCAACCATTCCAGCTAACCTTGCTGGAATTCCAGGAATTTCAGTTCCAATTGGTTTAGCTGATGAAGATAACCTGCCGGTTGGTATTCAGTTCCTAGCTCCTGCTCACAAAGATGCTGCCCTCTATGAAGTTGGCGCAGCACTTGAAGGAATCCTTGAAGGTATCTGGGGCAAACGCATGATGGATTTCGCACCGAAGTTGGAGGTCAACTAATGGCTAAAGCTAATTTGATGGATTACGAGAAGGCTATAGAACTCTTTGAAGTAGTGATTGGTCTTGAAGTTCACGTTGAACTAAACACCAACACCAAGATGTTCTGTGGTTGTAGGAATGACTTTGGTGATGAACCAAACACCAACGTATGTCCTATCTGTATTGGTTTACCTGGTTCACTTCCAGTAGTAAACGGTAAAGCAGTTGAATCTTCAATCTCAATTGGTCTTGCTCTTGGCTGTCAGATTGAACCTAACGGAGGGTTCTCTAGAAAGAACTACTTCTACCCAGATCTAGCTAAGAACTACCAGACCTCACAGTTCAAAGACCCAATTGCCTTTGAAGGGCAGATTGATGTTGAAGTTCCTTCAGGTAACAAGTTCACTGTGTTAATTGAACGAGCACACATGGAAGAAGATGCTGGAAAGCTAACTCACATTGGTGGTGCAACTGGCCGTATCCAGGGTGCTGAGTATTCACTCGTTGATTACAACCGTGCCGGTGTTCCACTGGTTGAGATTGTTACTAAGCCTGTTTATGGTGCAGGAGCAGAAGCTCCCGAACTAGCTGCAGCTTATGTTCGTCTTATTAGAGAGATTGTTAAAGCTCTTGGAGTTTCTGAAGCTCGTATGGAACGTGGCAACGTTCGCTGTGATGCCAACGTTTCAATCCGACCTCACGGTCAAGAGAAACTAGGTACCAGAACAGAGACTAAGAACGTTAACTCACTTAGATCTATTGAACGTGCAGTTAGATACGAAATCCAACGTCAAGCTCACATTCTTGCCGGTGGCGGAACCATCACTCAAGAAACACGTCACTGGCATGAAGATAAAGGTGCAACCAGCGCTGGAAGACCTAAGTCAGATGCTGATGACTACCGTTACTTCCCTGAACCAGATCTAGTTCCGGTTCAACCGTCAACAGAATTGATTGAACGCCTAAGAGCAGCTTTGCCTGAGAACCCTGCAGATCGTCGTAAGCGACTAGCGACCGAATGGGGTTTTGCAGAACTTGAGTTCAGAGATGTAGTGAACGCAGGCCTTATGGACCTAATCGAAGAGACTGTTGCTCAGGGAGCAAAACCACAGTCAGCTCGTAAGTGGTATGCGGGTGAACTATCTCGTATTGCTAACTCTGAAGAGAAGGATGTTTTAGCACTTAACATCACTCCAGCCCAGGTAGCAGAACTTGCCAACTTAGTTGAATCAGGCAAGATCAATGACCGAATCGCGCGTGAAGTTCTCTCTGCAGTTCTAGACGGAGCTGGTTCTCCTGAGCAAATCGTTAAGGAGCGTGGCCTTGAAGTTGTTTCTGACGATGGCGCACTGATTGCTGCAATCGATGAAGCGCTGAAGAGTCAGCCTGATGTGCTTGAGAAGATCCGTGAAGGAAAAGTTCAAGCAGCTGGTGCAGTTATCGGTGCAGTGATGCAGGCTATGAAAGGCCAAGCCGATGCAGCCAGAGTTAGAGAACTAGTGCTAGAAAGGGCAGCAAGCCTATAAAGAAAAAACCCGAGGCTAATAACCTCGGGTTTTTTACTTGGGGTGAGTAACGGGACTTGAACCCGCGACATCCTGGACCACAACCAGGCGCTCTACCAGCTGAGCTATACCCACCATGTTCAATCTCGGCAGTGCCGAAATCAACTTCTAAAGTTTATCAGACTTGATGCCCTGCGCCAGAGCCTGAGCTTCCTCAGAGGAGGGGCCTGGGCTCTCCACAAATACGCTCTGGCGGTAATACTTGAGTTCCTCAATGGATTCAAGGATGTCAGCAAGGGCTCGGTGACCACCATCTTTCTTAGGAGCTTGGAAGTAAGCCCTTGGATACCAGCGCTTGGCTAGCTCTTTGATGGTGGAGACATCGATGTTTCTGTAGTGCAGATGCTCATCCAATTTAGGCATGTATTTGGAGATAAAAAGACGATCTGTGCTGATGGTATTTCCAGCAAGGGGAGAGGTCTTAGCGGTTGGGATGTATTTCTTGATGTATTCAAGGACCTGAGCTTCAGCATCCTCAAGTTCTAAGCCATCTTCAAACTCATTGATAAGGCCTGAGTCTGTGTGCATCTTGCGCACATAGTCGCCCATTGCTTCGATGGTTCCAGCTCGAGGCTTGATAACAAGATCAATGCCTTCGTCCATGACGTTTAGTTCGGTGTCTGTAATAACAGCAGCTATTTCAACTAGACACTCGGTGTCTGGGTTTAGCCCTGTCATCTCACAGTCAATCCAGACCAGGTACTCAGGTATGTTCATCATTCCCTCAAACTAAACAAGGCCACCGACATCGATGACCTTGTTCAGTTTAGTCAAGACCTAGGCGGTCTTTGCCTTTAGCTTCTTAGGAGTTGCCATCTTTAGCGCTTTACGCTCTTTACGACCTTCAATCAGCCTGTATAGGACAGGAACGATGATCAGGGTAAGGATTGTTGAAGAGAACAAACCTCCGATAACAACAACTCCAAGTGGCTGGGAGATGAATCCACCAGAGCCAGTGATGCCTAGAACCAGTGGAGATAGCGCACCAATGGTGGCTAGCGCTGTCATCAAGATAGGACGCAATCTTTGACGAGCACCATTCATGATGGAATCCTCTAGCGGCATTCCTTGAACACGGTATTGGTTGATTAGGTCAATCAAAACAATGGCGTTAGTGACCACGATTCCAACTAGGAGCAACATACCGATAAGAGCTGGTAGACCTAAAGCTGTGTTGGTGATCAACAGCGCAACGAATGCACCGGTCGCAGCGAATGGAATAGACACTAGAAGAACCAGTGGCTGAACCAAGCTACGGAAGGTAGCAACCATGATCAAGTAAACAATTGCAATAGCTGCAAGAAGCGCTAAGAACAACTGGTTGAATGAGTCTGCCTGATCTGCAGAGACACCACCGATTGGAAGCAAGGTTGCACCTACTGGCATATCGTTCTTGATTAGATCAACTTGCTTCGCTACCTGCATTGTGATGGTAGTTAGGCTGGCATCTTTATTTGGAGTCAAAGAAACAGTTGCAGCGCGGTCACCGTCTTTAGTGGTGATCTTGGTTGGAACTGAAACCAAAGCAACATCAGCAACTCGATCTAGTGGAATGTATCCCATAGCGGTTGGAATCTGAATTGCTTTAACTTCATTCACAGTTGTTGGCACTGCACCAGATTTGATGTAGATGCTGGTTGCCTTGCTATCAATGTTGATAGTTCCAACACTCTGCGGAGTCATAGCTGAAGAGACAAGTGTTGCAACAGCAATCTCACTTAGTCCTGCGCGAGTAGCTGCCAAACGATCAACTGTTACTCGAAGGGTTCTCTGCTTTTCACTGAGTGTCGTGGTTATCTCTGGAGAGACATTATCGATCTTTCCGGTTAGAGCAGTCTTGACCTTTTCAATACCAGCACGAAGCTGAGCATCAGTCTTGGCAGTAACGGTGACATCGATAGTTCCACTTGAACCAAATGATTGGCCAGATTCGAAAGCAACTTTACCTAGTTCAGGATG
>CAILDA010000087.1 GCA_903832875.1 uncultured Micrococcales bacterium
AGAACCTGTGAGCCCTTCTGAGGAATAGCTTCGCCACCAACGGTAGCGGTCTCCTTGTTATCAAAACCTTGCAACATCTGTTGCACCTGAGCACGAACCTTGTTGGTGTCTGCACCTAACTTAGTTAGAACCTGAGCAGCAACACCTTCGCCTTCTTTGATAAGACCAAGTAGGAGATGTTCTGTGCCAATGTATGAGTGACCTAGCTGCAATGCTTCACGAAGAGAAAGCTCAAGAACTTTCTTGGCACGAGGAGTGAAAGGAATGTGGCCTGTTGGAGGCTGCTGACCCTGCCCAATGATCTCTTTGACCTGGTCACGAACTGCCTCTTGAGAAATTCCAAGCGCTTCTAGCGCCTTAGCTGCTACTCCTTCACCTTCGTGGATTAGACCAAGCAGGATATGCTCTGTACCGATGTAGTTGTGGTTTAGTGACTTGGCTTCTTCTTGCGCCAAAACCACTACTCTACGGGCCTTGTCAGTGAACTTCTCAAACATCTTTTACTCCTTTGACACTTATTTAAGTGCTTACAAAGAAGATAACCCCGATTACCCCTGTTTATTCAGGCTGTTCGCCAATGGGAGAAAGCTTGCCCTTTGTTAGGTCGTGCTTAGCCCGCTCTTGAGCCTCGATCTGAGCCCTGACCTTACGTTCTTTAGCATCTGCACCGATGATGGATTTGAACAAGAAGTAAACCAGCACGCCCATACCCAGTGGTGGCAGGATGCTCAGTAGCGCGTCAAGGAAAGTCTTCATTACTTGACCAATGGGAACATGATGGTTTCGCGGATACCTAGGCCAGTAAGTGACATTAAAAGACGGTCAATACCCATACCCATTCCACCTGTTGGTGGCATACCGAATTCAAGCGCTTTCAAGAACTCTTCATCAAGTTTCATGGCCTCTGGATCTCCAGCAGCTGCAAGCTTGACCTGCTCAACAAATCTTTCCCGTTGAATCACTGGGTCAACAAGCTCTGAGTATCCGGTTGCTTGTTCATAGCCTCTGATATAAAGATCCCACTTCTCAACAACCCCTGGCTTTGATCTGTGGTTACGAACCAGTGGAGAAGTGTCAACTGGGAAGTCCATCACAAATGTTGGCTTCTGCAAATCACCTTTGACGAAGTGCTCCCAAAGTTCTTCAACATACTTACCGTGCTGCGGGTGATCTATTTCAAGACCTTCCTTCTCAGCAAGTTTCTTCAAAACAGCGATGTCTGTTTCTGGTGTGATCTCTTGACCACATGCACTTGATAAAGATTCAAACATTGAAACTCTTGCCCATTCACCTGAAAGGTCATTGACTTCACCATCTTCAAGTTGAACCTCAAGGGTTCCAAAGCAATCCATTGCTGCATTTTGAATTAGAGCTTGAGTGAGTTTTGCCATGGTGTTGTAATCACCATATGCTTCATAGGCTTCAAGCATCGCAAACTCAGGTGAGTGAGTTCTATCTGCGCCTTCGTTTCTAAAGTTTCTATTGATTTCATAAACACGATCAATGCCGCCAACAACTGCTCTCTTCAAGAAAAGTTCTGGTGCAATACGAAGGAACAGTTCTGTGTCAAATGCATTTGAGTGTGTTTTGAAAGGTCTTGCTGATGCTCCACCGTGAATGGTTTGCAGCATCGGAGTTTCAACTTCAATGAAGTTATCTTCAGTAAAAGTCTTACGAAGAGATTGCATGACCTTGGATCTAATCTGAACCACTTCTCTTGCACGATCTCTAACAATCAAATCAACGTAGCGATGACGAACGCGATACTCTTCACCCAATTCATTGTGAAGGTTAGGCAGTGGTCTTAGAGTCTTAGCTGCCATCACCCAGTGCTCAACCAGGATAGAGAGCTCTCCGCGCTTTGAGGTGATAACTTCACCATCAACAAATAGGTGATCGCCTAGGTCAACAAGTTCTTTGTATTCCTCAAGAGAACC
>CAILDA010000088.1 GCA_903832875.1 uncultured Micrococcales bacterium
AACTGAGATTGCCCTTGCTGGTGGTTTTGATGCAGAGATCGCAGCTAAGGTTGCTCCTGTATTTGTGAAACTTTATGAAGTCTTTGTAAAAGAAGATGCCACTCTGGTTGAAGTGAACCCACTTATTCTTTCTAAGTCAGGCGAGATCATCGCTCTCGATGGCAAGGTCACACTTGATGACAACGCTGAGTTCAGACATGAACGTGCAGCAATGGAAAGAGATCAACTAGACCCACTAGAAGCTAAGGCTAAAGAGTCAGATCTGAACTACGTGAAGCTTGATGGTGAAGTTGGAATCATCGGTAACGGTGCAGGTTTGGTTATGTCAACACTTGACGTTGTTGCTTATGCAGGTGAGCGTCACGGTGGAGTGAAGCCAGCTAACTTCCTTGATATCGGTGGTGGTGCTTCAGCTGAAGTTATGGCTGCTGGCCTCGATGTTATTCTTGGTGACCCTCAGGTGAAGAGCGTTTTCGTAAACGTCTTCGGTGGTATTACTGCTTGTGATGCTGTTGCTAATGGAATCGTTGGAGCACTTGCCAAGCTAGGTTCATCAGCTACCAAGCCACTGGTTGTTCGCCTTGATGGTAACAACGTTTTGGAAGGTAGAAAGATTTTGGCTGATGCAAATCACCCACTGGTAACCGTTGTTGACACCATGGACGAAGCTGCTGATAAAGCTGCTGAACTCGCGAATAAGTAAGAGAGATTTTTAGATGTCTATTTTCCTAGATAAGAACAGCCTGATTATTGTTCAGGGTATGACTGGTTCTGAAGGTATGAAGCACACCAAGCGCATGCTTGCCGGTGGATCAAAGATCGTTGGTGGTGTTAACCCTAAAAAAGCTGGTGAGTCAGTTGATGTTGATGGCACCATGTTGCCGGTATTCGGAACTGTTGCTGAAGCTATGAAGGCAACCAGCGCCAATGTTTCAGTTATCTTTGTGCCACCTGCTTTTGCTAAGTCTGCAGTGATGGAAGCTATCAATGCTGAGATCGGTTTGGCAGTTGTTATCACTGAAGGTATTCCAGTTCACGACAGTGCATCTTTCTGGGCATACAGCAACTCAAAGGGCAACAAGACCAGAATCATTGGTCCTAACTGCCCAGGTATCATCAGCCCAGGAAAATCTAACGCTGGTATTACCCCTTGGAACATTTCAGGAGCAGGACCTATCGGTCTTGTTTCTAAGTCAGGTACTTTGACTTACCAGATGATGTTTGAGCTTCGTGAGATTGGTATCTCAACTGCTATCGGTATCGGTGGAGATCCAATAGTTGGCACCACACACATCGATGCTCTTGCTGCTTTTGAAGCAGACCCAGAAACCAAGGCAATTGTTCTGATCGGTGAGATTGGTGGCGACTCTGAAGAGAAGGCTGCTGCATACATCAAGGACAACGTTTCTAAGCCAGTGGTTGCCTATGTTGCAGGCTTTACGGCACCTGAAGGTAAGACCATGGGCCACGCTGGAGCTATTGTTTCTGGTTCTGCCGGAACTGCTCAGGCTAAGAAAGAAGCGTTTGAAGCCGTTGGTGTCAAGGTTGGCAAAACTCCGAGTGAGACTGCAGCCTTGATGCGCGGAGTTATCGCTAGCCTTTAGTCCATGCGCATAAAGGCAATCGGTCAAGGAGCTTTACAAGCTTCGTTTGTCATTGCTGTCGGTTTTGTTGGCATCTTCGTCCTAAATCTTGTTGTTTGGCTAGTTGAACAAACTACTGGCTCATCTTTCAAAACAGTCACCCAAACCTCAGCCAGAATCTGGCTTAATGCACATGGTGTTCCACTGCATTTCTCAGCGGGTAGGGTTGCCGGTTTACAGGTTCCTGAATATGTTTTCGATCTCATCCCACTTGGCTTTGCTTTGTTAATTGGTTGGAGCATGTTTCGTGCTGGCCGAAGACTAAGTGGTGAGAGTTATCTTGGTTTTGCTTGGGGCGGTGCGATAGCTATTTACCTAGGAGTAGCCATAGCGCTAACAAGCGCTGCTTTTACAAAGTCAATTCATGTTTTGGATTGGCAGGGAGTTTTTATTCCAACAGCACTATTTAGTGCTTTATTGATTATCGGATCTGTTGTCGGTGTTCCTATTGGTTTTACAGATCAGGGTAGTAGTCCACTTAGAGACCGAGTACGAGATTTCTTTACTAGCACGTTGGATAGATTGCCATGGGCTATCAAGCCTCTAGTTGCCCCTGCACTTCGAGCAGGCACGGGAGTTGTTCTAGCGATGAGTGCAGTTAGTGCTGTCCTAGTTTCAATGATGCTGCTCTTGAACTGGGTTGAAGTTATTCGGTTGTATCAGTCACTGCAGCTGTCTTTGTTTGGAACGATAACTGTGAGCTTTGGCCAACTAGCCTTGCTGCCTAATGTTATTGCGTTGGCAAACTCATGG
>CAILDA010000089.1 GCA_903832875.1 uncultured Micrococcales bacterium
CATCGAAAACCGTATGTTAGCTATCGTCGGTGGCGATGACATCTTCCAGATCGAAGTTCCAATGGAAGAATCCATTGAAATCAAGAACGGTCAGAGAAAGCTTGTAACCAAGGTTCGTATTCCTGGTTATGTTCTAGTTCGTATGGAAATGAACGAAGACTCATGGAGCCTTGTTCGTGGAACACCTGCTGTTACTGGCTTCGTAGGTCACAGCGAATACCCAAGCCCGCTACGTCCGCAAGAAGCATTTGACATGCTCAAGACTCTTTATGTTCTACCTGAAGAAGCTGCTGCTAAGGCTGCTGTCAAGGGTGGAGCTAAGGGTAAGCAGAAGTCAATCCCTGTTAACGTCAACTACTCACTTGGCGAGAGCATCATGATCAAGGAAGGTTCATTCGCTGGACTTCCTGGAACTATCAGCGAGATCAAACCAGAAAGCGGCAAGCTAACTGTTCTAGTCTCACTATTCGAACGTGAAACCCCAGTAGAGCTTGGCTTCGACCAAGTATCAGCGCTGGTCTAAAGATTTATAAAAACCTAACCAATAAGGAAAAGAAGAGATGGCACCGAAGAAAAAAGTAACCGGCATGATCAAGCTACAGATCCAAGCAGGAGCTGCTAACCCAGCCCCACCGATTGGTCCAGCTCTAGGTCAGCACGGTGTTAACATCATGGAATTCTGTACTGCATACAACAATGCAACAGCAGACCAGCGTGGAAACGTAGTTCCAGTTGAAATCACTGTCTACGAAGACCGTTCATTCACTTTCATCCTGAAGACTCCACCAGCAGCCGAGCTAATCAAGAAGGCAGCTGGAGTTGCTAAGGGCTCAGCAACCCCTCACACTGTGAAGGTTGCAAAACTTACTCGCGAACAGGTACTAAAGATCGCCGAGTCAAAGATGTCTGACCTCAACGCCAATGACGTTGAAGCAGCAGCAAAGATCATCGCCGGAACTGCCCGCAGCATGGGTATCACCGTCGAAGGTCTATAAACCAAAACAAAGAAACACTAGTGGGAGAGTTGCGCGCAACTCGCTAACCACGAACTGTGACCAATAAAGAAAAGGAAAAGCAGAAATGGCAAAGCGCTCAAAGGCTTATTTAGCCGCAGCAGAGAAGATCACCGAAGGCAAGTTCTATACACCTGCCGAAGCAGTGACTCTAGTAAAAGAAACCAACACATCATCTAAGTTCGATGCAACCGTTGAAGTTGCAATGAAGCTTGGTGTTGACCCTCGTAAAGCAGACCAGATGATCCGTGGCACCGTAGGTTTGCCGCACGGAACTGGTAAGACCGCACGCGTAATCGTTTTCGCAACAGGTGCAGCTGCTGATGCAGCTCGTGAAGCTGGAGCAGACGAAGTCGGTGGCGATGAGCTTATCGAGAAGGTTGCAGCTGGTTGGACAGATTTCGATTCAGCAGTTTCAACACCTGAACTTATGGGTAAGGTTGGTCGTCTTGGTAAGGTCCTAGGTCCTCGTAACCTAATGCCTAACCCTAAGACTGGAACCGTTACACCTGATGTTGGAAAGGCAGTTGCTGACATCAAGGGCGGAAAGATTGAGTTCCGTATCGACAAGCAGTCAAACCTGCACTTCATCATCGGTAAGGTTTCCTTCTCTAAGGAACAGCTAGGCGAGAACCTAGGTGTTGCTCTAGATGAAATCATGAGACTAAAGCCTTCATCATCAAAGGGTAAGTACCTTTTGAAGGCAGCTATCGCAACAACCTTTGGCCCTGGTATCCCACTAGACACCAGCGTTACCAAAGTAGAGTTCTAAAGAGATTTACCTAGCATTCACTAAAGAAAGTTAGGCTGAAGGACCAGGGGCAATCCTGGTCCTTCATCATCTTGTAAGCAGTTCACAGAAGTGTGAATGTAGTTCGAAAGGTTGGGATATTGACACCAGAGGCATTCGGCGCAGCAACTCTGCTTGATTCTAAAGACCCGATGGGTCTTCGTTCTATTGCACCATTACTAGACGCGTGGATTCGCGACATGGAGACAGATAGATCTCCCTTCCAAATACCAGGCCACAAAGGCCGCACTAATCTCACCGGACCTATTGTTGACGGGGATATTCCAGTACTTCCAGGTAACCACCCTTACCGAATCTCACCTTCACTAATTCTTGAAGCAGAAAAACTTGCTGCTGATCTTTGGGGAGCAGACCTCTGCCGCTTTGGTGTGAACGGATCTTCTGGTTCTAACCACGCAGCTGTTATGGCTGTTGCAGGTCCTGGCGATAAAGTAATCGTTTCTCGAACACTACACAAATCCGTTCTAGTTGGAATGGTCTATGCAGGAGTAATCCCTGTCTGGGTAAGACCAGAGATCAACCCAGCAACAGGCTTACCTGAGTATCTCCCATCTTCAAAACTGAGAGAAACTCTTGAACAACATCCAGATGCTAAAGCAGTTCTAATTGGTGAACCTTCATATGTTGGCACCATGTCCAACATTCCAAGACTTGCTAAGGTCTGTCACGATGCAGGCATTCCTCTGGTTGTTGATGCAGCATGGGCTGCTCACTATGGCTTCCATCCAGAACTACCTCAGCACCCACTTGCCGAAGGTGCAGATATCGTTGTCACCTCAGCACACAAGACACTACCGGCTTGGTCACAGGCAAGCTTTGTCCTAGTAAGAGAAGGTCTTGTTGATCTCAACAGATTCAACAAAGCATTTGACTCAACTCAAACAACTTCAATGTCAGGAAGAATCCTTGCATCGATAGATGCATCCCGTGCCCTTCTGCAAAAGCATGGCTATGACCTGATTGACCCAATCATCGATGCAACCGAAAAAGGCAGAGCAACACTTGTTGCCAATGGCATCGATGTTATCGATGGTGAATACATCGACCCACTAAAACTAGTAATCCTTCTTCCAAATACCGGAGCAGATGGCAACCTAGTTGAAAAAGATTTACTTGATGCAAACATCGATGTTGAGATGGCCAACAGAGACCTAATCATTCCAATGATTACCTTTGCTGACACCCCTGAACTTATTGATGATCTAATCAACAGAATCATTGCATCGGTGAATAAACACAGGGGAGAACCAAGACAGGTAGCAACAGCTGCTGCCTTCTCAATAATTCCTGAAGTAGTTGTTAGCCCTAGAGATGCCTTCTTCTCTAAACAAGAGGTAGTAAAAGCTGAGGATGCTGTTGGCAGAGTTTCAGCAGAGATGATCTGCCCTTACCCACCAGGTGTTCCAGTCCTATCGCCAGGTGAGCGAATCACTCAGGAAGCCTTAGATGCTTTGTTTGAAGCAAGAGATAGCGGAGTGAGAATCGCTTTTGCAGCAGATAGAACTCTAGAGACATTTGTAGTTCTACCAGAGTAGCTATGCGTCGTAAATGTATTTTCGATGGCCAACCTCAATAATCAATATTGTTCTTTCAGTTTCGAATAATTCGATGATTACCCGGTAGTCCTGAACACGCAGACTTAGTTGTCCAGATCTATTGTTTTTTAGGGGCTTTAGCAATCCGATTGGTTGTTCGCTTTGGCTCAGCCACTGCAGCTTTTTTAGGATCCTTTGCATTACTGGGTTGTCTAGCTTTCTTAGTTGGCTGTCCGCGCTCTGGGTCCATTCCAATATCCATTCGGGTGAGTCCAACATGTTCTAGGACCTCATCCATCGAATATGTCTTAAAGCCACGACGGCCTGATCGAATAGCTGCACGTATCTCCTCGAGTTCGCGTTGTTCTTCCTCGAGTGCGTCTACGCCACGTTCAACTAGTTGACGAATGAAGTAAGACTTAGTGCGCCCGCTACGCTCAGAGAGTTTATCGATTCGGTCGCGAAGTTCTTGGGGAAGCCTGATTGTTACCATGGCCATAAGTATCTCCTGTCTTACTTGTCTTACATGTAAGACTAAATGAGATTGTGGATAAGTCAATAAGGTTTACTTGTTGAGATTCCGAAGTCCTTTGTATGAACCTCCGCGGTACTCGATTCTCACTATTTCAATTTGTTTACTTCCCGTGTGCAGTCTGAAGAGGATTCGAAGGTCACCTACTCGAGAAGCGTAAAAGCCAGCTCCATTGCCACTGAGGACTTTTGCGTAATTGCCGGGAATGCTTATTGTTGGGAGGAGTTCAATCCTTGCCTCTACCCGGCTTCTTTGGCTTTGATCCAGTCTTACCAATTCCTTTAGCGCTTTTCTGCTTAGGCTTACTTGCCAATTCGAGTTCACGTAGCTCAGCTTTCACTTGCTCCCAGGGGATTAATTGCTGATCTTCGGGACTACTGGCTAGGAACTCTTTGATGGCTATCTCGTCAAGTACTTGTTCTTCCATTTCGGCGATGGCATCGGCAATCATCTTCTTGACGAAGTGTGATTTAGTTCTGCCGCTTCGTTGGGCTAGCCAATCGATGCGGGCATTCATCTCGTCGTCAATTCGAAGGGTCAACATGGCCATAATTCTCTCCTGTATTACATGTAATACACATAACAATAAATGAGATTGTGGATAAGTTCAATGAGTTTTGGGAACTAACAAGGTTCTTACCAGCTGACCCTAAGGTGAGAAAAGAATTCGGGAATAAACCACATCCCCTACTGGTTGATACAGACAGAAATGTCAGTGGTGGGGGCTAGCCTGATAGACCGAAACCTATAAGAGCAGGAGTTTCACATGAGTAAAAATGCAAAGAAGTTCCAAAAGCGTCAAGCAGGCAAGCACAACCAAAGATGTTCAGTTACTCCAGATAAGGTTCGTTACCGTGACCTGGAGCAGGCTAAGGACGCTTTGTTCCATTTCAAGCGCAATGCCAAGGAGCAGAAAGCTGCTACCGGCTCTACTACCTATAACCAGAAGCGTCCTTATGAGTGCAGCGCTTGCAAGGGCTATCACACAACTTCTCAAGAACTAGGTCGAGTAAAGAACGAAGTAGTTAGAGAAAAAGAGCTCACAATTGCAGATCTAATTCTTTCTGCATAGCGGGAATAAATCTAAAGATTTACCAGTACTTACTTCCAAACCCAACTTTTAGGAGAACAGCCATAACCGACCAACCCCAACCTCGCATTGTTAGAGATCAAAACGGCAACCCACTGCCTATTGCAGACTTCTACTATTTAGTAGCCCTCGATTCAGAAGGGAACCTGGCGAGTAAGGGAACAGTCCCGGCTGATCGTATTCAAAGAGCTATTCGGTTGTTCACAGATGAAGGTTGGGAACTAACAATTGAACCGATCTTGCCTGACAAACCATAACGGGTAATGCGTTGTTGGGAACAACAGCGAATATTAAAAATAAATATTTTCAGCCACGGCGTGTTCACATTAAATGTCAGTGGTGTGTATCAAGATACATCTCTAACTAAAAATTCCAAACCCCACAGACAAGTGGCCTTGTCAGAACCTTGGAGCAAAAATGACCCCAGAATGGCATGCAGACGAAAGCGATCTCTTGACCGAATACAACGACCCAAACACAGCTTGGGAAAGAAAAGTAGAAATCCTATACACACTTGCTTATCAGGCAAGCGCTAAAAACGATCACGACACAGAGCTTATCTATTTAGAAACAGCCCGTGAAATCTGCAGCACCCACAATTTAGTCAGCAAGGGCATCGACGTCAGAATCACTATGGCTAGGGTCCTAGAGAACCATTTTGAAAGACACCAGGAAGCTCTGGATGTTGCCAACGAAGCTGAAGCACTGCTTCCTCAGTTCACCCTCGATGCTGAAGAGAACTCTTTTAAGGCGAACGTTGCTCAGATCAAGAACAAGTCCCTAATGAGTCTCGAGCGCTACGACGAAGGTTTCTACCAGGCTAAAACCCATGCAGAGATCTCAATGCAATTGGGCAATGAACCAGGCATGGCCTTTGGCTATGAGATGGCTGCTGAGTGTTTAGTAGAGATTGAGGACTACACAGAAGCCAACAAGTACGCCAACCTGGCTAAGAAGATTTACTTTGAAAATGAGCGTCCTACCGATGTCTGTGACACCGACCGGATCATTGCAAAAGCCATGATTGGGCAGGGCCAATACACGCAAGCAGTGAAACTGCTTCGTGAAGTTAGAAGCGCAGAACAGCTGCTAAAGCAGAAATCAAACCTAGAAACCAAGGTTTACCTAGCTATTGCCTATGGTCACGTTGGTGAAGTGGACCGTGCTCAGCGCTTATTCAAGCGCTTGATGAAAGAAGCCTTCAACAACTGGAACACCAACTACAAGCTAGGTCTTATCGCTGCTGAAGCATACTCAAACATGCTGACTGCTCAAGGTGACCTTCAAGGAGCAAAGGTGCTACTAGATCAGGTTCAAGCTGTAAAGAACCGCCTACCTTCTCCTAATCACTCTAAAGACCTTGCTCGAACTCAAGAGATCGATGAGCTAATCAAGAAGAAGCAACCGAAAATGGCCTTGATAGTTGCCGGTGACTTTGTTGAAGAAAAGAGTGAGCAGGGAGATATCTCTGGTTACTGGAGCGGTATCTATGAAACCCTTCGTTGTCACCGTGAGATGAATGATGAGTTAGCAATTACAACTCTTTGGGATTCACTGTCCCGCGCTGCCTTGGAGTTCCAGGATGACATTGTCATCAAGGTCAAGAACATTGTCAGCCATGCACTGTATGTAATGGAACGTGTTGAAGAAGCCTTCCAACTAAATGAAGAAGTTCTTGCAGATTACCGTTTAGGACAAAACGTTCAGGAGAAAGCTTACGCTCACGAAAACAAAGCACGTCTTCTAAAAGCTCAAAAGAAGAGAAGTTCAAAATGGATTGATCTTGCTATTGAAGAAAACATAGAAGCAGGTAACATTGAGCGTGCACTAAAACTTTCAAGATTTCGCAGAGGCGGAAACGACAAAAGTAATCCTGAAAGCTACAAGTAACACATACAACTGAATAAAACTGTTCAAGTTCGTAACAGAACTTAAGAAGAGCGCAACCTGCCGCCCATCGGCAAGGTGCCAAAGAAGTAACAACGGAACAGGCTTAGACAACCGTCTAGGCAACTAATGGTGGGGCAGTCATGCCCCGATAGATCAAGCCAAAAGCTTGAAGAAAGGGGCATTTCTAATGTCCGAGAAACAAAAGAAATGTGACATCGAAGCGCCTGGGCACAATCTCCCAGCAAAGCTTCGTCTAGGCAAGCTAAGACGCATCAAAAACTCAAAAACTCGCTTAGAACTAGACGGCGATCACTTCCGTTTGCATAGATCTTGTAGGCCAATCCGCGTCGGTTGCGGTAATCCCTGGTTCATAAATGTAGATTCGGAAACCTTTTGGCCTGTCAACCACAAATCAGACCGGGAATGCTTCTGTTTCAGTATCTATGTCACCCACGATCCGGAAGACCTGATTGCCACTCTAAATGAATCTGGCTGGAGTAATTTTCAGGAAGTGAAGTCTAGAAATCTGAAAGGACTGATACTTTACTTCGAATCTTCCAAGAAGTACTTTTGGCTGCGGGAATATTATGATTTTGATTTTGGGGGAGTACAAGTTTGTTCCGGGGACACAAAGATACCTTCTAATCAGACAAGCCTTCCGACTTCTCCAAGCAATTCAGAAGAGTTTTCTGAGCTTCAAAACTAAATATCAACTGTTCAGGTTCTAAAAGAACTTAAGAAGAGTGCAACCTGCCTCCCATCGGTAAGGTGCCAAAAAGTAACAAAGGAACAGGTTTAGACAACCGCCTAAACAAAAAAAGATGGGGCATCAATGCCCCTTTAGATCAAGCGAAAGCTTGAAGAAAGGGCATTACGAATGTCTGAAGAAAACAACGCACCCACAGAAGCTAGACACTTACCGGTATTCAACATAGGGACTCAAGAGCAACTGAACACAGATGCTGGCAATCCCGCCGCAAGCAGGTTCGAAGTTGAAAAGGTCAAAGTTAAATGCGCGTTCTTTTGGCCAGGGCACAATTTCCACTGGATTCCGCTGATGCGATTAAGC
>CAILDA010000090.1 GCA_903832875.1 uncultured Micrococcales bacterium
AATTCAAGAAAGTCACACTCTTGATCTTTCTCTACCAACAGTTGTTGTTGCTGGAGCAACTGCTGCTAGTTATGAAGAAGAGGTTGCTGCCTTAGGTGTTCCTGTTCTAGCGGAGCCTTCATCAGGACTTAGACATTTAGATAATGCAGTTCTGAATTACAGAACATTGCTTGCAAGTAATTCAGAACTGGTTAGTCAGATCAAGCAGATCGTTGTTTACGGTAAACCAACTTTGAGTAGACCGGTTATTGCCTTACTTAGGTCTGGAGTGAAGGTATTTGTTCGTGAAGGTCAGATGGGGACTTTCCGTATTCCAGCAGAGAGCAGTGCTGTTGATTCAGTAATAGCAGCAACTAATGCTGATGCTAACTGGCTGGCTAGCTGGCTTACTGAATCTGAAAAGGTAAGCACTGCGCCAACCGGAGAACTAGACCGCAGAGCAATGATTACCGGAGTTTGGGAAGCATCGGAAGCTGGTGTGATTGTTTTAGGTGCATCGCAGCTTATTCGTGAGGCTGATTTCTTTGCTCCAGGTAACAAGGTTCAGGTCTGGGCTAATAGAGGCCTAGCGGGTATTGATGGCACAATCGCAACTGCTACCGGTATTGCTTTGCAGCAGGGCAAACAAGTTCGTGCTCTGATGGGAGATCTGACTTTCTTGCACGATGCTTCGTCTCTGGTTATTGATGAAAACGATGGTGCTATTGATCTTCAAATAATTGTTGGTAATGACAATGGTGGAAAGATCTTTAGCAACCTAGAAGTTGCTAAGACAGTTGAAAAGAATATGTTTGATCGAGTCTTTGCAACCCCTCAGTCAGTTGATTTTGAAAAACTTGCTGAGGCTTATGGCTGGAAGTATGTGAACCCAACAACTGTTAGTGATTATGAAGCAGCACTTCTAATTCCAGGCAGAGTAATTATTGAAGTGAAACTAAGCTAACGCTTCAACTATTGGTTTGAACTTTAGGTTCGTTTCTTGTAATTCAGCTTCTGGATCACTGCCTGCAACAATTCCACAACCAGCAAAAGCAGTTAGTGTGTTCTTCTCTAGCTGAGCACCTCGAAGAGCAATAGCCCAAACACCATCACCATCAGCACCTAGCCAACCAACTGGTCCTGCGTAGCGTCCTCTGTCAATGGTTTCAATCTCTTGGATAAGTTCTAGTGCTTTATCTTTAGGTGTTCCTGCAACCGCAGCTGAAGGATGTAATGCGTTTACTACCTGAAGGGATGAACTATCTGCTTTTAGAACAGCATGAACATCACTGGCTAAATGCCAAAGGTTAGGTAAAGAAAGACTGAATGGTTCGTTATCTGCATCTATCTCAACACAGAGTTCATCAAGAGCAGAAACAAGTGAATCAACCGCAAACTTATGTTCAGCTCTGTTCTTAGTTGAACTATGTAATGCTGCACCGATAGCCTCATCAACGCCAGGGTCAGTTCCTCGACCTGCAGTTCCAGCAAGCACTCTTGCAGAAACTTGAGAATGAGCTACCTGAACGAGTAATTCAGGACTTGAACCAAAAAGTCCGGCAACTGAATATGTGAAGCAGGAACTGAACTTCTTAGACAGGGTAGCGAGCGCTGGATTGATGTTGAAAGCACTGGTTACTTCTGCTTTTAGATCTCTCGCTAGAACAACTTTCTCAACCGCATTGGTTTTGATTAGTTCTAGTGCTGTCACCACGTTTTGTGTGAAATGCTCTGGTGTGATATTTCCTACTTCAAAACGTATTGGTTGATTAGATGTTGCCTTTTTGATGAGTTCTAATGCAACAGTTTCTTCTATGTTGATTCTGGTTAGCCAAAGTCTTGAATCTCTAAGTCCAATGATGAGTTGAGGGATGACCAGAACGCTCTCAGCGTTACTTTGATCAGCAAAAGCTATTGAGCCGAAGGCAATGAGACCAGAACCAGGCAGGTTTACCTGATCGGTTATCTCAGCTCCTGTTACAACTTCTCGCCACTTTGCATCTAGTTCTTCAATACGGTTTGAGCCTGTGCCAGTAATTCTGAGTGCTTCACCCCAGCCGATGAGTCCCTGGTTTTGATGCAGGAAGGAAGTTGAGGCAGAACCTAGGAGTTCGGTGAACTCAAAGCCTTGGTCTAAACCAAGCTCTGCGGCTGTTATCAGCCTGGTGTTCACCTTGAGAGTCAATTAATTAATCACTTTTCGTCTG
>CAILDA010000091.1 GCA_903832875.1 uncultured Micrococcales bacterium
CTAAACATTCAGGCACTTCCAAAAGTTTCTCTTCATGATCATCTAGATGGTGGGCTACGTCCGCAAACCATCATTGATTTAGCTAAAGAGATAGATCACAAGTTACCTGCTGAAACTGCACATGAGCTTGAGCAGTGGTTCCTAGAATCTTGTGATTCAGGTTCACTGGTGCGCTACCTAGAAACCTTCGTTCACACCACAGCAGTCATGCAAACCAGAGAAGGACTAGTTCGAGTAGGTCGTGAATTTGCTTTAGATCTAGCTGAGGATGGAGTTATCTACGGTGAAATCCGTTGGGCTCCAGAACAGCACTTGGAAAAGGGGCTAACCCTTGAGCAGGTCGTTGAATACGTTGAAGAAGGCCTCACCCAGGCAAGAGCTGAAGTCCAGGCTAAGGGCGGGTTCCTTAGAACTGGTCAATTGATCACAGCCATGAGACAGAACGATAGATCTCAAGAGATTGCAGAACTAGCTGTTAAATACCGTGACCGCGGAGTAGTTGGTTTTGACTATGCCGGCCCTGAAGAAGGCTTTAGTCCTAGCCGCCACGCTGAAGCTTTCGCATGGCTAAATGAACAACTTATGCCAGTAACTCTGCACGCTGGTGAAGCAGCTGGCAAAGATTCGATCAAGGATGCTTTGGTTGATGGCAGAACACTACGTTTAGGGCACGGTGTCCGCATAATTGAAGATGTTTTTGTTGATGCAAACGATGACAGTAAATATGCCTTCGGTGATGTTGCTACCTGGGTATTAGAGCGTGGAATTCCACTAGAACTAAGCCCTTCATCAAACTTGCAGACCGGTGCAATCCCAGGAATAGAAAACCCGCAGATGTCAGATCATCCTTTCGATGATCTTTACCGTCTCGGTTTCAATGTCACAGTGAACACAGACAACAGGTTGATGAGTGGAACTACTTTGACTCGGGAACTTGAGCTACTAACTGAAGCTTTTGGTTATGACCTTGATGATCTTGAGCTATTCCAACTAAACGCTGCTAACGCTGCCTTTATTGACATGGATGTTAGAACAGAGATCATGGAACGCATCACCGATGCTTTTGCGGATGCTCAATAGAAAATGACACTGCTGGTCAATAACGCTCTTGGGGTAGGTTCAATCCTTCTTCAACAGCGCGCAGGCGACTGGCGTGAATGCTTCCAATTAGCAGGAAATGCTCTTGTTTCAAGCAAGAGAGTTACTGAAACTTATATTCAAGAAATGATTGATGCTTTTGAAGAGCTAGGCCCATACATGGTCATAGCTCCTGGTATTGCTCTAGCTCATGCAAGGCCTTCTAAGTCAGTTCTCGAAACCGGTTTATCTTTGGTGACACTGAGTGAACCAGTGGTTTTTGGTTCACTAAACAATGATCCTGTTCGACTAGTAATTGGACTTTCTGCAGTTGATCACGATAGCCACATTGATTTGATGGCTGCCCTGAGTGAACTTCTGATGGACGAAACAAAAGTAAACATCTTGTTACAAGCTGATAAAGAGCCAGAAGTTCGGCAAACCCTTAGTTAGTCTTAACTAGTGAAGATTATTGCGGTATGCGGGATGGGCATCGGAACTTCAGTATTACTCAAAATGAATGCTGAGAAAGTTCTTGAGGCGCTAGGCGTAACCGCTGAAGTTCAAGCCGCTGATATTTCTAAAGCTAAACGTGAAGGCCATGAAGCGGACATCATCCTGACAACCCCTGAACTGGTTTACCAGTTAGAGGGCATGCCAGGGAAGATTGTTCCAATCGACCATGTCTTTGATCTAATTGAAATCCGCGAGAAGCTCTCCGCAGCTCTGAGTTAAGCTAGCCAGAAGTTCATTAGCTTCTTGAGCACTATTACCAACAGTTTCTAAATAACACTTGAGCTTAGGCTCTGTTCCGCTAGGTCTAATAATCACCCTGCCACCATTAGCTAAATCAAATCTCAAGCCATCGGTGGGCAGTAAATCAGGTGTTCCTAGGGCTAAGTCCGTAAAGACAACGCTCTGGCCAGCTAATTCTTTAGGTGGGTTAGCTCTAAGTGTGCTCATTGCTTTAGCGATGATGGCAATGTCTTTGACACGAATAGAGATCTGACCGGTGGCGTAATAACCATACTTAGCACCTAGGTCAGCTAAAAGATCCCAGAGAGTTCTACCCTGTGCTGCTTCTCTTCTAGCGATGTTCGAGAGCAGCAATGCAGCACTGATGCCATCTTTGTCAGCAACGTGCTCGGGGTCGATGCAATAGCCAAGCGCTTCTTCGTAACCAAAGATTAGGTTAGGAATCTTGCTGATCCATTTGAAACCAGTGAGGGTTTCTTTGAAGTCAAGGCCATGGGCCTTGGCAACGGATTTCAAAGCAGAAGATGAAACTATGCTGCAAGCCAAAGTTCCAGAGGTAGCCTTACTTGCTATTTCATCAGCCAGAATCAGTCCAACCTGGTCACCGGTGAGTCTTTGCCAACCTGAATCGGTTGGCAGAGCTAGAGCCACTCGGTCAGCATCTGGGTCATTGGCAATAATCAGATCTGCGTTGTAATCAGAAGCTAACGCCATCGCCTGATCTAGAGCACCAGGTTCTTCAGGGTTAGGGAAAGCTACCGTTGGGAAATCGCCATCAGGTTGTAATTGTTGGTCAACAGTAATAAGGGCTTCTGAACCAGCTCTAGCAAACAATGGCTCTATTGTTGCCCAGCCAACACCGTGCATAGGCGTGTAAACAACTTTGAGTGATTTCTTGATTACCTTGCCAGCTACCTGAAGAACACTCTGCAAGTAATCTTCACGAAGTTGATTTCCGATAACTTCATAGTCAGTTGATTTAGTTAGAGATGAGAATGTTTCTGTTTCAGCA
>CAILDA010000092.1 GCA_903832875.1 uncultured Micrococcales bacterium
CTGATAAAGGTGGCTCAGCCTTCGGCATTGGTGGCTAGTTTGTTGCTCTGCCTCACTATTTCTGGCACAATAGAGAGGTTGCCTGCAGTTTGACCCTCTAACCAAACTGATCTGGTAACCCCATAGAGCTTGAATGCCGAGTGTGCCCCCACGCTCACGGTTGATCGTTCGCCCCAATACATAACAAACAGGAGCATTGTGGCTGTAAAAATCCGCCTAAAGCGTCTCGGAAAACTGAAGACGCCTCATTACCGTATCGTCGTAGCAGATTCACGCACCAAGCGTGATGGACGCGTAATCGAAGAGATCGGTCGTTACGTACCAACCAATGATCCATCAATCATCGAAGTCAATTCAGAGCGTGCTCTTTACTGGCTAAGTGTTGGTGCTCAGCCAACCGAGCAGGTAGCTGCTTTGTTGAAGCTCACCGGTGACTTCCAGAAGTCAAAGGGTGACCTAACAGCAAAGAACACAGTTAAGCCTCAGGTTGCTAAGGAAGTTTTCGTAGCAGACACCAAGAAGAAGCCAGTTCTAAAGCCTCGTGAAGAGATCGTTGTTAAGAAGCAGGCTGACAAAGTTGCAGAAGACGTAGTCGAAGCAGTTGTTGAAGCAGCCGTTGCTGAAGGCGTCTTGGAAGATGTTGTTGAAGCAGCAGCAGAAGTTGTAGCTGAAGAAGCTGTAGCTGAAGTTGTTGAAGAAGCAGCTGCAGAAGTAGTTGTTGAAGAAGTAGCAGTTGAAGAAGCTGCACCAGCTGAAGAGGCACCTGCCGCTGAAGCTGAAAAGACCGAAGAGGCTTAGTCGTGCTTGCCGCTGCGCTCGAACATTTAGTTAAAGGTATTGTGGATCATCCTGAGGATGCCACTGTCACTGAACGCTCCACTAACCGTGGAGATCTCTTAGAGATTCACGTTCACCCTGACGACCTTGGCCGAGTGATTGGGCGCAACGGACGCACCGCCAAAGCTTTGCGCACCATCATTAACGCTCTTGCCGATGGCAAGAAGGTGCGCGTAGACGTAGTAGATAACGATTTCTAGTAAGACCAGCCTTAGGGTCGGTCGGTTACTAAAGGCCCACGGCCTTAAAGGTGCTATCAAACTAGAGCTATACACAGATGCTCCGAATGAACGTTTTGTTCCTGGAGCCACATTTAATCTTCAAGTTCCTGAAACTTCCCCTTGGTTCGGTCAAACCGTAACCGTTAAAGAACTCCGTTGGTATAACGCTCAACCGGTGCTATTCCTTGAAGGCATTGAAGATCGAAACCAAGCTGAGACTTTAATTAAAGCCATCATGCTGGTAAACCAAGACCTTGATGAACTCCCTACCGAACCTGATGCCTGGTTTGACCAGCAACTAGTTGGACTAGCAGTGCTTAGAGATGGTGTTGAAGTTGGTTCAATCATTCGTGTTGAGCACTACCCAGCTCAGGACATGCTTATCGTTGGCACCAAAGATGAAAAAGAAGTTATGGTTCCTTTCGTAAAGGCATTTGTTTCAACGGTTGATATTGACGCTAAGACAATTACTGTTACCCCACCGGCTGGTTTGTTTGAGGAAATCGAGGATTAGCAATGCGCATTGATGCCGTAACGATCTTTCCTCAATACTTTGATGCACTAGATATTTCTTTGCTTGGTAAAGCCCAAGAGAACAAGGTCATTGAATTCAAAGCAATAGACCTTCGTGATTACACTCACGACAAACACAAGACTGTTGACGACTCACCTTACGGTGGTGGCGCTGGCATGCTCATGAAACCTGAACCTTGGGGCGATGCCTTAGATCAACTGCTAAATCCTGATGGCTCAACAGTGTTGATTTTTCCATCTCCTGCAGGCGAGCTATTCAAGCAGTCAACTGCTCGAGAGCTTGCTAATAAAGAACACATTGTTTTTGCCTGTGGCAGGTATGAAGGTATTGATCAGAGAGTTTTTGATTGGGCACAAGGCAAAGCTGAGGTAAGACTTGTAAGCCTTGGTGACTATGTCCTAAATGGTGGCGAAGTAGCAGCCCTGGCCATGATTGAAGCTATTGCCAGACTGATTCCAGGAGTTATTGGTAACTCTGAAAGCCTCATAGAAGAGTCTCATTCTGATGGTTTGCTGGAATACCCGAGCTATACCAAACCTGCTGTTTGGCGTGATTTAGAGGTTCCAGAGGTTCTCAGAGGTGGCAATCACGCTGAGATAGCTAAGTGGAGACATGAACAGGCAGTGGCAAGAACAAAGGCCATTAGACCTGATCTTCTGCCCTGAGATTGCCCTAGGGCAGTATCTGTGGCAAGATAGACAAGTTGCCTAAATCAAGCTCTGCCGCAGGGGAGCACAGACAACAAACCACTAAACAAATACCCGTTATTGACCTGCGTGCAAAACAGAAGGCAGAACAAAATGCAAACTCTCGACTCAGTCGACCAGCCAAACCTAAAGACGGACATCCCAGCATTCCGCGTAGGGGACAACGTGAAGGTTCACGTAAACATCATTGAAGGTAACCGCAGCCGTGTGCAGATTTTCCAGGGCGTAGTTATCCGTCGTTCAGGAGCAGGTGTTCGCGAAAGCTTCACCGTCCGTAAGGTTTCTTTCCAGGTTGGTGTTGAAAGAACTTTCCCAGTTCATTCACCGGTTCTAGAAAAGATTGAACTTGTCTCTCGTGGTGCAGTTCGCCGTGCGAAGCTTTACTACTTGCGTGATCTACGCGGTAAGAAGGCCAAGATCCGCGAAAAGCGCGACAACCAGGTTCAGAGCTAAAGCCTCTCAGCCCGTTATCAGGCAGAGGGTTTAACCTCCTACCATGGCTAAGAAAAAAGGCGAAGAGCGTCGAATTCGGGGACCGTTCAAAAACGTTCGTCGCAAACTAAACGAAATCAAAAAGAAGAACGTGCTACTCGCGTTCTTTATTGACACCGCAGTAATTCTGGTTTCAGCTCTAGTTATTTCTTTCGTAATCAAGACTTTCTTCCTGCGCTCTTTCTATATTCCTTCAGGCTCAATGTTTGAAACATTGCAGATCAACGATCGAATTATTGTTAATGAACTTGTCCCCAACGTTGTTCCGCTTAACCGCGGTGATGTTGTGGTCTTCAAAGATCCAGGTGGCTGGCTGGGAACCATGCCTGAACAAAAGCCAACTCATCCATTAGCTGTGATAAGTGAATGGCTACTTTCAGTAACTGGGCTCTCAGCTCCTGATAATGACCAGCATCTAGTTAAGCGAGTCATCGGTGTTGGCGGCGACCACGTTATTTGCTGCGATGCGGATAATCGAATCACAATCAACGGCAAACCAATTGTTGAGCCCTATGTTGCTAAAGGTTCTAATCCATCGAACACTGAGTTTGATGTAACTGTTCCTAAAGGTTCGTTCTGGGTTATGGGGGATAACAGAGGGAACTCTGAAGACTCTAGATATCACCCGAATACTCCAGGGAAAGGTTTTGTAGCTTCAAGTTATGTTGTTGGTCGAGCGTTCGTTATTTCATGGCCTTTAGCTAACATCACCTGGTTAGATGATTACCCTAATGTCTTCAAAGCTGTCCCAGCTCCCAAGCCTTAGTTTCGAGAATACGTTTGCTAACAGCAAACGTTTCATTATCGGAATTGATGAGGTTGGTAGAGGATCTATTGCAGGTCCGGTAGCAGTTGGCGTTGCCCTTATCGATCTCAAAGAGGTAAGTGATAACTGGCCAGCAAAACTTAGAGACAGCAAACTAATCAGCGAAAAAACACGAGAAGCAATCTTTCCTGATGTCTCTGATTGGGTGCACTCCTGGGCTGTTGGTATGGCCAGTGTTGAAGAGATTGAAACCAAAGGCATCGTTGAGTCCTTAGCCTTAGCTGGCTCAAGAGCACTAACTGAATTACTCCAAGAATCACAACTGAGGGCAACTCTTGCACTTGAGGGGGTGCAAATCATCCTTGATGGTTCACATAACTGGCTTGGCACCAAGACCATGGGCTTTGACGTTGTTGCAAAGACCAAGGCCGACAGAGACTGTGTCAGCGTTGCCTGTGCCTCGGTATTAGCAAAAGTAACCCGAGATCGCCTGCTGCTCGAGATAGCCAAAGACCATCCGTTATTCAGCCTTGATTCAAATAAGGGCTACGCCTCGGCAGATCACATAGCGGCACTAAGAGAACACGGTCCATCCCCAATTCATAGGCTCAGTTGGCTAACCAAGATTCTTCAGGACTAGACTTTTACACACATGGACGAGAACGAATTTGACGATTATGACCGCGAGGCTGAGTTAGCCCTATTCCGCGAATACCGGTCAGTTGTTGACACCTTTAGGTTTGTCATCGAAACTGAGCGTCGTCTATACCTAGCCAACGAAGTTGAGTTCAAAAGAATTGATACCGAAACGGACTTTTACTTTGAGCTAAACATGAGCGATGTTTGGGTCTGGGATATTTACCGCACCGACCGTTTTGTAAAGAACGTTCGAGTCTTGACTTTCAAGGATGTAAACATCGAAGAACTCACCGGTAAAGCCTTTGATCTTCCTAAAGAACTAACAGTCGGCGAATAACAAAAGTTTTCAACAAACCTTCGCTTATTGTTCCAAACTAATCTCTACTGATAAAAACTTGGGTGATGCCCAACATCGATATCACGGCAGCTACCTGGAGTTACATCTGTGAACCAGGAGACATGCTGGCAGGAACACTAAGAAAACAACTTGGCTCAGAGCTTGCACTGCAAGAAATTCAAACAACAAAAGATGCCAAAGAAATTCTTTCCTTACTTCCTGAAGATAAATTCCGTGCACCTATGTTCGTATCTTCGCTATCAGATTCTCTTGAATGCTGGCGAAGAAGACTAAAGAACAATCGAATAGAGCAGTCAATAGAAGTTCTTTTAGAACACAAGGGGCAATTGCTCACTCCGCAATCGAGCCACTGGCCACCTCAGTTGGCTGATCTTGGTAATGGTGAACCACCGGCACTTTGGATTTTAGGAGATGCTAAGGCATTGCACGAGCCGATGGTTTCAGTTGTTGGAGCAAGGTTGGCTAGTGAATATGGCTTAGGGGTTACTAAAGACCTCGTTTCATATTTAGTCTCAAGAGGTTACTCAATTGTTTCAGGGGGAGCATTAGGTATAGACGCGGCAGCTCATAAAAGTGCGCTGAAGACTAAAGGCAAAACAATTGCAGTAATGGCTGGTGGCATAGATAGGTTGTATCCACCTAGAAACATTGATCTGTTTAGCCAGATCAGACAGCAAGGTCTGCTCATGAGCGAAGTTGCTCCAGGGGTTGCTCCAGCTAGATGGCGTTTCTTGCAAAGAAATAGATTGATAGCAGCCTTAGGTCAAGCAACACTAGTAATAGAAGCTGGTTATCGATCAGGCTCAATAAACACTGCAGGTCACGCTAACGAACTAGATCGCCCCGTTGGTGCAGTGCCAGGACCTATCAACTCCGTGCGTTCGGCTGGCTGTCACAGATTGATTCGTGAACGCAGAGCAGAGCTCATTAGTAGTCCAGCTGATCTCCTCGAACTATTGGCAGTTCAAGAGCCAGAAGAGCAGCCAGAATTCAATCTAACTTCCAATGAAATAAGGGCCTTAGATGCCCTCCAATACAAAGAGCAATCATTAGATGAGATTGCTCGAAACTCAGGGCTCACCATAGCTGAAGCAGAATTTGCAGTGTCTAGGCTTAGTAATCAAGCTCTGATAACTCGAACATCCAAGGGCTGGTTGCGCTCCTGAATTACGCTAAGAGATATGCAAAGTGAAATCGCAGCTCAGGCACACAGGTTCGCGGAGAACCTACTTGCTGCTCGCGGTTACTCCAAGAACACTGTGAAGAGTTACCTCACCGATGTCTTGGACATGGAAGTTTTCCTTGGCACAAAACAAATTACAAAGCTTGAGCAAATTGATCTTGAAATACTTCGCGAATGGCTCTGGAGCGTCAGTCAACGCGATGCGGCAAAGAGCACACTTGCTCGAAAGAGTGCAGCAATCAGATCTTTCACAGCCTGGTTAGCAACAGAAGAGTTAGTTGAGATAGACCCAGGTCAAAGACTCAAATCTCCTAAAGCTGAAAGACACCTTCCCAAGGTAGTTGCTAAAGAATCTCTTGAAGATGTCTTTCAACTTCTCAAGACTCTTGCTGATACTGGTGATGCAAATGCAATCAGAGACCGTTTGGTTTTTGAGATTTTATATGCAACAGGTTGTCGTGTCAGTGAACTCTGTGGTTTGAATCTGTTATCAGTTGATCTAGGTAGAAACATCCTTCGGGTTATGGGTAAGGGTGCAAAAGAACGTGTAGTTCCATTTGGCTTACCAGCTCGAGATGCACTCGATAGTTGGTTAGAAATTCGAGCCACTCTAAATCCAGCAACCGGTGAGCAAGCTTTACTCATTAACTCAAAAGGTAAGCGCTTGGGAGTTAGAGCTGTCTATCAGTTAGTTGCATCACTTCTTGCTGATACCTCAACTGGGGTTGCAGGTCCGCACACACTTCGTCACACTGCCGCTACACACTTACTGGATGGGGGAGCAGACCTGCGAGCAGTTCAAGAACTCCTTGGCCATGCCAGTTTAGGAACCACTCAGATTTATACTCATGTCTCGGTTGATCGACTGCGGGCTGGTTATAAGAACGCTCATCCGAGGGCTTAGGGAACTAACCGACTTGGTGCTAATCCACCGATAAGAGCTAGCGGGGAAAAATAGCCTTGCTCATTTCTTGTTCCGAAGTGCAGACAGTAACTAGGGCAATGCCATTCATACTCAGGTGCTGCATCACATAAGAGTCCAATCGGTTCACCGATTGCCACAGTCATCCCTTCGGTTAGTTCAGAACAGACTGGTTCCAAGGATGCTGTACTAGATGCTCCGAATTCAATGGAGATCAGATTGCGGTAGCCAACCTTGCCAACAAAGGAAACGGTTCCGGTGGCAGGGGAGACTATAGGGGTGCCTAGCTCTGCAGGTAGGTCTATTCCTCGGTGGCCAGCTGAATAAGGAGTTTCTGGGCCTAGATACTGGTTTATTACATCAGAGCTGACTAAACCCTCGATTGGCAGGTCTATTGCCTCGTCAGCTTTGGTTCCAGGGCCTATAAACAGCATGGTGAAGGCTAGAACAGCACTGATTTGTATCTTCATCTAGCAAGTATCAGGGTTGCGGGTTGAGCTATGGTTTGTTGCTTGTTGAGGGGTGGAAAAGTCCTTATTCCCGCTGGTATGCTTATTCCTAGCGGTTAGCCGTAAAAATCCAAGCCCTAAAAAGTGAGTGTTTTGCGTGCTGTCCGACTTCGCGTGTCGACTAACACACTGGTTTATCAGTCCCTAACGGGTGAACTAGGTGCGGCACCAGGTGCAATTGACAACCGTCTTTTGCAAACAACTGATCGACGCATTCGTGTGTCAAAAAGGAGATACTGCCATGGCAGTAGTAACCGTGCGCCAGCTGCTAGACAGCGGTGTTCACTTCGGGCACCAGACCCGCCGTTGGAATCCAAAGATGAAGCGATTCATCTTGACCGACCGTTCTGGTATTTACATCATTGACTTGCAAAAGTCATTGGCATACATTGACCAGGCATATGAGTTCACCAAGGACCTAGTTGCTAACGGTGGAACCATCTTGTTCGTAGGAACAAAGAAGCAAGCTCAGGAAGCAATTTCAACTGAAGCTCTTCGTGTTGGTATGCCATACATCAACGAGCGTTGGTTGGGTGGTCTGTTGACTAACTTCCAGACCGTTTCAAAGCGTCTTGCTCGTCTAAAGGAACTTGAAGTCATGGACTTCAAGGACAAGAAGTCCACAGGTTACACAAAGAAGGAACTTTTGATTCTTTCTCGTGAAAAAGTAAAGCTTGAAAAAACTCTTGGTGGTGTTCGTAACCTAACTAAGACTCCTTCAGCGATCTGGGTTGTTGACACAATCAAGGAGCACCTAGCTATAACTGAAGCTAAGAAGCTTGGTATTCCTGTTATTGGAATTCTTGACACTAACTGTGACCCTGATGAAGTAACCATCGGTATTCCAGGTAACGACGATGCAATTCGTTCAGTTCACCTACTTACCCGTGTTATTGCAGATGCAGTTGCAGAAGGTCTAAAGCAGAAGCACTCTAAGCCTGAGCAGAACCAACCGCTAGCTGACTGGGAGCAGGAACTTCTTGCGTCCGCTGAAGCAGCAGCACCTGCTGTTGCAGCTGTTGAAGAAGTTGCAGTTGTTGCAGAGACTCCTGTAGTTGAAGAAGTAGTTGTTGAAACTCCAGTTGTTGAAGAAGTTGTTGTAGTTGAAGAAGCTGCAACCGAAACCCCAAAGGAAGCTGAATAAATATGGCTAACTACACAGCAGCAGATGTGAAGACTCTGCGCGAGCGCTCAGGCGCTGGCATGATGGACTGCAAGGGTGCTCTTGATGAGGCTGATGGCGATCTAAACAAGGCTATGGAAGTTCTAAGACTTAAGGGTCTCAAGGGCGTTACCAAGCGTGAAGGTCGCACCACAAGCAATGGAATCGTTATTGCTCGTGTTGCTTCAGACAAAGGTTACCTAATCGAACTAGCTTGTGAGACTGACTTCGTTGCTAAAGCAGAGAAGTTCATCGCTCTAGGTGATTTGATTGCTGATGCTATTGCTGCAGCCGGTGCTGAAACTGTTGAGGCAGCTCTTGCTGCAGCTGTTTCAGGTAAGACTGTTGGCGATGCTATTACTGATGAAGCTGCAATCATGGGCGAGAAGGTTGAACTTCGTCGTATTTCAGTGATTGCTGACGATAACATCGACGCTTACCTACACCGCACATCAAAGGACCTACCTCCACAGGTTGGTGTTCTTGTTGCGTTCAAGGGATCAGACGTTGAGACAGCTCACGATGTTGCAGTTCACATTGCAGCATTCAGCCCAACCTACCTAACCATCGCTGATGTTCCTCAGGACATCGTTGACACCGAGCGTCGTATTGCAACAGAGACTGCTCGTAACGAAGGTAAGCCAGAGGCTGCATTGGAGAAGATCGTTGAAGGTCGCGTAAAGGGATTCTTCAAGGAGAACTGCCTACTAGAGCAGGACTTCGCTAAGGACAACAAGCTAAGCGTTGCTAAGGTTCTAGAGCAGCACGGTCTAACCGTTTCTGCTTTCGCTAGATTCCGCGTAGGCGCATAACAAATAAGTTCTAAAAGTGAATTGGCTCGGTCTAATAGACCGAGCCTTTTCCTTTACCTGCTAAATTGAAAGTGTTGCCAGACGGCATTCAATTAGGGGTCGGGGAAGAAATGAAGAAGATAGTTATAGTCGTGCTTGCTTTTGCACTTGTGGGTCTGATAGCCGCCCCATATATTCAGAAAATCATGAGCATCAAAGACCTGGAGTCGAAAGTACATGCAGCTAGTGATGGTAAGAAGCTTAATAAAGTACCAAGTTCCTTAGATTTTCGAGTCGAAGGAACCGATTGGTTTATAGCCGGGTATAGCTGCCCGTATAGCGAACACCCATATTCTCTAAGCCCAGCAACTGGCATCCCCGGTGACTACAAGCTCTCAATCCAAAGCGAAAGTAATAACGCTCTGTTCTTTATGAACCGTGAACGCCAAATTACTTATGTGACCTTGGACAGGCGAGACATTGATTTTTGTGGCGTGGACTCTATAGAGCCAAACATCCCAGTTATCGACTTTTAAACATCTTTGGCTCGGTCTAATAGACCGAGCCTTTTCCTTTATGAAGCCTAAACTAGAGGGAGTATCAGGTCTTTGAGAGGGATAACCATGCCATCAACTCCACGTCGTGTTTTGCTCAAGCTTTCAGGTGAGGCTTTCGGTGGTGGCACACTAGGTGTCAATCCAGACATTGTGGCTGGAATCGCCCGTGAGATTGCCGATGCAGCTAAGAAAGTAGAAGTGGCCATCGTTGTTGGTGGCGGTAACTTCTTCAGAGGTGCTGAACTATCTCAACGAGGTATGGATCGTGCACGTGCCGACTACATGGGTATGTTGGGTACCGTTATGAACGCTTTAGCGTTGCAAGACTTCTTAGAACAAGCTGGATGTGAAACTAGAGTTCAGTCAGCTATTTCAATGGCCCAGGTTACTGAGCCTTATATTCCTCTTCGTGCTATCAGACACATGCAAAAAGGAAGAGTTGTAATCTTCGGTGCAGGTGCAGGTCTTCCTTATTTCTCAACTGACACTGTTGCAGCTCAACGAGCTTTGGAGATTCATGCTCAAGAAGTACTGGTTGCCAAGAATGGTGTTGATGCAGTTTATTCAGCTGATCCTAAGAAGGACCCTAAGGCTAAGAGACTTGAAACTATCACCTACCAGGAAGCTCTTGTGAAGAAACTTAAGGTTGTTGACTCAACTGCGTTTAGTCTTTGCATGGATAACAACATTCCTATGGTGGTTTTCGGCATGCAGCCTGAAGGTAACATCACTAAGGCTTTGCTAGGTAAGAAGATTGGCACACGCGTCAGCGCTTAGTTTTTAAAACAAGGAGAAACATGATTAACGATATTTTGGCTACCGCCAACGAAAAAATGGGTAAGGCTGTTGAATCAGCTAAGGAAGACTTTGCAACTATTAGAAGTGGCAGAGCAAACCCTGCCATGTTCCAGAAACTAATGATTGATTACTATGGAACACCAACTCCGCTATCTTCACTTGGTTCTATTGCTAACCCAGAAGCTAGAACCATTGTTGTGACTCCTTATGACAAAGGTGCGCTAGCTGCTGTTGAGAAGGCAATTAGGGATATGCCTAACCTTGGTGCTAACCCAACTAACGATGGCACTCTTATTCGTGTTTCTCTTCCAGAGCTCACTGAAGACCGCCGCAAAGACTATGTCAAGATCGTAAAGACCAAAGCGGAAGATCACCGAGTGGCTGTTCGTAACATTCGTCGCAAGGCTAAAGATGAACTTGATGCACTCAAGAAGGATGGGCTTGCTGGCGATGACGATTTATCTCGTGGCGAAAAGGAACTAGAAGCAACAACTAAATCCCACGTTGACGCCATTGACGAAGCGCTCAAGCGCAAGGAAACAGAACTTCTCGAGGTTTAGTTTGAGTCAGAGCGAGCCTAAGGGTGGTAGGAGCCTCTCCCAATCAATAGTTTTTGGGTTGATTCTTGCCTTCTCCTTTTTGGCTTCTGTTCTTTTTGTTCAGGAACTTTTCATAGCCCTTATCGCCGTAGCTTCTGCTGCCGGTGCCTGGGAACTATCTAGCGCGCTAAGGCAAAAGAACTGGCACGTCCCAAGAGTTCCTGTATCTGTTGGCTCTGCACTGGTGATGCCTTTGGCTTACTGGGGAGGGGAAGTGTGGCAGTGGCTAGGAGTGTTGGCAATTGTTGCAGCTCTGCTGCTCTGGCGCGGTACAGAACTGATTGCTCAACATGCGACCCTGGAGCGCAGCTTCGCTGAGATGATCAGAGATTTCTGTGCTTCAGCCTTTGTGGTTATCTATCTGCCACTGACCATGAGCTTTGCTGCACTGTTACTGCGTGAACCTGCTCACAATGGTTTTGTTGAGGGTAAGTACTGGGTTATTACCGTTGTCACAACAGTGATCATCATAGATTCAAGTGCGTATCTCTTTGGTAGAAAGCTTGGCAAACACCCGATGCTTCCTAAGGTAAGCCCTAAAAAGAGCTGGGAAGGTTTCTTTATTTCCGCGCTATTTGGTCTAGCTTCATCCGTGTTGCAAACTGTTTGGTTATTGCAACTACCTTGGTGGTTTGGCTTTGTAATTGCAGCAGTTGTTTTGATGGCTGCGGTGCTTGGAGATTTCGCAGAATCACTTATCAAGCGAGACCTTGGAGTCAAAGATATGTCTAGTTGGATTCCAGGTCACGGTGGAGTGATGGACAGACTTGATTCCATGCTGCCGGCTGCCTTGAGCGGATATATGCTCATGTTCTTTGCGGTGCGACTGTTCTAATAAGTTTGAGAGAATAGCACTGTGAGTTTCGCTTTTAGTAAATCTGGATCAAAACTTGGCTATGTTCCAAGCCAAGTTGATGAATTTTTAGCATCCGCTAGGCAACAGTATCTAGATCCACAAACCCAAACCATGGACGCAGCCTCAGTTCGATCGGCAAGATTCGAATTAGTAAAAGATGGCTATTCAATTTCCGCAGTCGACACTGCAATGGAGAAGCTTGAGGATGTTTTTGCTGAACGTGAGCTAAATCGAATTTATAGCTCAGTCGGACAATCTGATTTTGTTCGACTACTTGAAGAAGGCTTAGAGCTACTTAGAACTAGAACTTCAAGATCAAAGGGAAAACTGTTCTCTAAGCGCAAGTGGCCTAACCGCGGTTATAACCGCAAGCAGGTCGATAACTTCAGTTCTCGCATAGCAACACACCTGAATCAAGGTGCAGAATTAACTGTTAAGGAAGTAAGACTTGCAGTATTCAAGACCCAAAGGGGAGGTTATGCAGAGTATCAAGTTGACGCCTTCATTGAAAAGCTCGTTGAAGTCCTCCAGCGCGAAAGTATTCTTTCGAAACATAGCAGCTAGTGCTATTGCGTTAGGGCTGGTCTTAGCTGGATTTGAACTAACTGCACCTGCTCAGGCTGCTACCACTCTAAAAGCTACCGTTGCGCTAGCCAAGATTCCAATCAAAGGTAGAGCTCCTAAAACCGGTTATGACCGAGCGCTATTTAGCGATGGTTGGGGAGATATCGGTGATTGTGATACTCGGAACTATATTCTGCGAAGAGACCTAGTTTCTCTTACCTGGCGATCTTCTCCTAGATGCACTGTTGCAACGGGTATCCTCAACGACCCATACACTGCCAGAAAGATTTACTTTGTCCGAGGTGTTGGCACTTCAAATGCTGTTCAGATTGACCACGTTGTTGCTGTTAGCGATGCTTGGCAAAAAGGTGCTCAGAAGTTGAACTCTGCTACGCGTTACTCCTTCTATAACGACCCGCTAAACCTGTTAGCGGTCGATGGACCAGCAAATATGCAGAAGAGCGATAGTGATGCAGCTAGCTGGCTACCGCCTAATCGTAATTTCTGGTGTTCCTATGTCGCCCGCCAGATAGCCGTGAAATACAAGTATCGGTTGTGGGTTACCAGTGCTGAACATGACGCTATGGCCCGTGTTCTCAAGGCCTGCCCAAATAAATTAATCCCCAGAGGCTAATTCCTAAGCTAAAAATGGCCTTCTGGTAAACTTCTAAGGTTGCGAAGGCGGTGAACAAATGGGCAGATACGAGCTGGTTAGACCCACGCTAGGCAAACGCATAATCGCACGCCTATTTGGCAACAATTTCGGGCCAAGCTTTACCCA
>CAILDA010000093.1 GCA_903832875.1 uncultured Micrococcales bacterium
ATTCAGTTAGTTATAGTTTCTAAAAATCACCCAGCAGATTTAGTCCTTGAACTTCTAGAGCTTGGTGAAACAAACTTTGGTGAAAATAAGGATCAAGAAGCTTCTGCTAAGGCAGAGCAAGTCAAGTTATCAAACCAATCGGGCCTTGAGCCAACCTGGCACTTTGTTGGTCAACTCCAATCCAACAAGGTCAAATCGATGCTTGGCTACAGCACCGTGTTGCATTCGCTGGATAGGCCATCACTGCTCAGTGAATTAGTAAAGCAGCTTGCTAAGGCTCCTGAGAGCCACCTAGATGTCTTTATTGAGCTCAACCTAACTGGAGATCCTGGCCGAGGCGGAATACTCCCTGATGCCTTATTGTCATTTGCTGAATCAGTTCTTGAGGCTAAACAGTTGAATTTATTGGGGGTTATGGGTGTTGCAGGCCTTACAGGATCATCTACTTCCTACTTTGAAACTATTGCCAAATCAAGCGCAGAACTAAGAACTATTGCTCCTGAAGCCAAATTTATCTCCGCTGGCATGTCAGGGGACTACGAAGAGGCAATTGGCTATGGTGCGACACACTTGCGAATTGGTACCGCAATAACTGGAAACCGCTAGTTCCCGCCTTAATCTAGGGATATCGGGGTTTTAGACCAAAGGAGAAGCCATGTCAGGAGCAATTGACTGGGTAAAAGAGTTCTTTTCACTAGGCGGTACCAAGCCAGCTCAGCCGGCACGAAGTTCTGCCCCTAAGACTGAGTCACGAACTAGAGCAGTGCGACCTCAAAAGCGAGGTTACGAAGTTTCAAGCATTGAAACAGTGCAACCAAATACTTATGCAGACGCAGGAATGATCGCAGAAGTTCTTCGCGATTCAGTTCCAGTTATTGTCAACGTTGTGAACCTCAGCGATTCAGACACTAGAAGACTTGTTGACTTTATGTCAGGTCTGAAAGCTGGTCTGCAGGCTGAGTCAAAGCGTGTAGCAGAGCATGTTTACCTTTTAGCTCCTCTAGGTGTTGAAATTGATGGTGATTCAGACGAGGTTCTCGAAGCCGAAAGTGATCGTCTGATCATTCGTCCATAAGTAACGAGCTTCATGCCTCAAATTGCAGCAATCCTTATTTGGATCATAGATATTTTCCGTATTGTCCTGTTGGGCCGAATCATCTTGGATTGGGTCAGGGCATACAACCCTAGATTCAGACCAAAAGGTATTTTCTTAGCTCTTGCAGAGACAGCATATCTACTAACAGACTGGATTGTGAAGCCACTTTCTAGGATTATCAAACCCATCAAAGTTGGTGGGGGTTACCTAGATATTTCGATATTCGTGCTATTTCTAGCCTTAGGACTTCTTGACGGGTTGTTAGCAACACTCGCTTAGCCCGACAAGGTAGGGTAGCCTTAACTTTTGACCGCGGTCATTATTTGTTTATGACCATTGAGAACAGGGAGAATCTGATGCCTTTAACTCCAGAAGATGTAGTTAATAAGCGTTTTCAACCTACAAAATTCCGTGAAGGTTACGACCAGGATGAGGTTGATGACTTTCTAGACGAGATCGTTCTAGAGATGCGCAAGCTGAGCCAGGAGAATGAAGAACTTCGTCAACGCGTTCTTGCTGCTGATGGACGGATTGCTGAACTGCAACGAAGCGGAGCTTCGTTAGTGCAGCAGGTGAACTCTGCTGAAGCATCTATCCCTGAGTCAACAACTCCTAACAGTGCCTTCCCAGAAGCAGCTAAGGACATGAGTGCCTTTGAAGCTAACAACACCAACAACTTGCTACAGCTTGCTCGTAAGTTGCACGAAGAGCACGTTCGTGAAGGTTTGCAGAAGCGCGATGCTCTTATTGCTGAAGGTCATGCAACTGCGGCACGTATTGTTCGTGAAGCAGAAGCTCAGCACAAGGCAGACATGAGCAGACTGGAACAAGAGAAGGCACTTGCTGAAAACGATGTTGAGCGCTTGCAGAACTTCGAAAAAGAGTACCGCGCAAAGTTGAAGTCGTACATTGAAGGTCAATTAGGCGATCTTGAGGCTGCTGGGGGTTCTACTCAGAAGGTACCCACTTCTCCTACTCAGATCACTAACGCAACTTTCAAAATCTGAGTTAGTTGAAAAACTTAGGCACAAATTCAAAAGCTAAGAACAAATATTTGTTCTTGAGTATTGCGCTAACTGTGGTCTTCATGGACCAATTGACTAAGTTCCTGGCGGTGCACTTTCTAAATCCTTACGAACCCGTTTCAGTTCTTGGTGAGGTGCTTCACTTCACGTTGGCTTTCAATTCGAAAGCAGCCTTTTCAATAGGACCGGCAAGCACCTGGGTGTTCACAATCATTTCGACCTTAGCGAGCTTGGCACTACTTTGGTTTGTCCCAAAATTTAGAAGTAGAGATTGGCTAATACTTGGCGGGTTCGCTCTAGGTGGTGTTGCTGGAAATCTAATAGACCGTCTAGTTCGTTCACCTGGTTTTCCTAATGGCCACGTAGTTGATTTCATTCAAATCCCGTTCAATTTTCCGGTTTTCAACATTGCAGATATGGCAATTACTATCTCTGCAGCTTTGATTGCTCTAAAAGTTATCCGCGGTGAGCGCATTGGTGGCAAGAGTGTCTGAGCAGAGATTGGTTCAAGTTCCTGAAGGCTTAGCGGGCAGTCGAGCTGATGCTGGAATTGCGAAGTTACTTGGCATGTCAAGATCTGCAGTTGCCGACATGATTGTTGAGGGCTTAGTGGAACAAAACGATGTTGTACTTTCAAAATCTGATTCACTCTTGGCAGATGCCTGGTTGAAAGTGATGCTTCCTAAACCAAAAGCAGCCTTGCAACTTGTTGCCGAGAATGTTGAAGGTTTAGTAGTTATATACCAAGACCACGACATTGTTGTAGTTGATAAGCCAGCAGGTGTTGCAGCTCATCCTTCAGTTGGTTGGGATGGCCCCAGTGTCGGTGGAGCACTTCTAGCATTAGGCATTGAAATGTCCACCAGTGGTGTTGCTGAGCGCCAAGGAATCGTTTCTCGACTAGATGTAGGAACCAGCGGTCTAATGGTCCTAACCAAGACAGAAATCGCTTATTCCAGAATGAAGCAAGCTTTTCGCGATCGAGTAGTGGATAAGACCTACCATGCATTGGTTCAAGGCCATCCAGATCCAAGTGCGGGAACCATTGATGCGCCACTGGGCAGACACCTCAAACATGAATACAAGTTCACAGTTTCACCTGAGGGTAAACCTTCGGTAACCCATTACAAGACTCTGGAAGCATTCTCAGCAGCATCTCTTTTAGAGATAGAACTTGAGACCGGTAGAACTCATCAGATCAGAGTGCACTTCTCAGCATTCAAACATCCTTTGGTTGGTGACACTTTGTATGGCTGTGATCCAAAACTCGCTGCATGGCTAGGCATGGATAGACAGTGGCTTCATGCCATCAGATTGGGCTTTATGCATCCCACCAAGGGGGAGTATGTGAGCTTTGAGAGTACCTACCCTAAAGACTTGTCTGATTCCCTTGCAATCCTCCGCGGCGAGTGAAGCCTTGGCGGAGTGGCAAAATAGGTATGACTAAGGTCAGATTAGGCTATTTGCCCTAAGCCTTAAAATTCAGAGAAAAGTTCAACATCAATGTCCAGTAATAGTGAAAACTTTGTGCACTTACATGTGCACACTGATTACTCGATGCTTGATGGTGCGGCCAAGGTTGATCAACTTTTAGATAAAGCCGTTGAATTCAAAATGCCGGCAATTGCCATTACCGACCATGGCAATAACTTTGGTGCCTTTGACTTCTGGGAGCAAGCCACCAAAAAAGGTATTAAACCGATTATCGGTATTGAAGCTTATTTAGCACCAGGTTCAAGACTAGATAAGTCGAGAACCTATTGGGCTGATGGCGGAGATGATGATATCTCTCAAGGTGCTTACTCTCATCTAACGATGCTCTCAACCGATAACGACAGCATGCTAAATCTCTTCAAGCTCTCTTCATATGCCTGGCTTGATGGCTATTACTTTAAACCTCGCATGGACCGTGAACTTTTGGCCAAGTATGCCAAAGGCATTATCGCGACCTCTGGATGTGCCAGTGGTGAAGTTCAAACCCGGTTAAGGTTAGGGCAATACAAGGAAGCCTTAGAAGCTGCTGCCGAATTCAGAGATATTTTCGGAAAAGAAAACTACTTCATCGAAATTATGGATCACGGTGCCAGCGTTGAAAGAAGAAGCTTCAGCGATTTGATTAAGCTATCTAAAGACTTGGGTATTCCATTAGTTGCCACCAATGACCTTCATTACACCGAACCAGGTCACGCTGATGCTCAAGAGGCTTTGCTCTGTGTTCAGACCGGAACCAAACTAACTGACGAACGTCGATTCAAATTTGATGGGTCTGGTTATTACCTAAAGAGTGCTCGCCAGATGCGTGAGTTATTCGCAGAGTTCCCGGAAGCTTGCGATAACACCTTGCTAATCGCTGAACGAGCCGACATCAGTTTCGCTAAACGCAATCTCATGCCACGATTTGACGTTCCGGAAGGACATACCGAAGCCAGTTGGTTTGAGAAAGAAGTTGCGCGAGGTATGCGTGAACGTTTCGGCGAGAAAATCGATCCGGAGTATCAAGAGCGCGTTGCTTTTGAAATTCAGGTAATCAACAACATGAACTTCCCTGGTTATTTCTTAGTTGTTGCTGACTTCATCTCCTGGGCCAGAGCACAGGGCATCAGAGTAGGCCCAGGTCGTGGTTCTGCCGCTGGTTCACTCGTTGCATATGCACTTGGTATCACTGCTTTAGACCCAATCAAATACGGCCTACTCTTCGAGCGATTCTTGAATCCAGCTCGAGTTAGCTTGCCTGATATCGATGTGGACTTCGATGATCGACGACGTGGTGAAGTTATTCGCTATGTAACTCAAAAATATGGCGATGACCGAGTTGCTCAGATTATTACCTACGGAACCATCAAGGCAAAACAAAGTCTCAAAGATGCAGCCCGTGTTCTTGGCATGGATTATTCAGTTGGAGAGAAACTAACTAAGGCGATGCCTCGCATGGTCCTTGGTAAAGACATGACACTGGGGGAGATGGTTGAAGACCCTAAGCAACGAGCAGTCTTGGAAACTATGGTTGAAGATTCCTTTGAAGAGTTTGATGAAGATCCGATTGAATTTGAACCTATTGCTATTGCAGCTGTCGCTACAGATTCGAAGAGTCGTTATAAGGAAGCGGCAGAGTTCAGAAAGATTCTTGAAGAAGATCCTGATGCTCGAAAAGTATTTGATTTAGCTAGAGGGCTTGAAGGTCTAAAGAGACAGACCAGCGTGCATGCTGCTGGTGTGATTATGTCGGCAGAACCTTTGTTAGATGTGATTCCAGTTATTCGACGTGATGATGATGGTGCAGTTATCACTGCTTTTGCGCAGCATCCATGTGAAGAACTAGGGCTAGTCAAGATGGATTTCCTAGGTCTTCGTAACCTAACTGTCTTGGATAAATCAATTGAGAACGCCCAATCAAACCGAGGTGTGTCTGTTGTTCTAGAGGACCTTGATTTAGATGGTGATGAAACAACATACGAGATGCTCTCCAGAGGTGACACGCTAGGTGTCTTCCAGCTCGATGGTGGTCAAATGCGTTCGCTCTTGAGATTGTTAAAGCCAACAAAGTTTGAACACATCTCAGCTGCTATTGCGTTGTATCGACCTGGACCTATGGGTATGGGTTCACATACTTCTTACGCTCAACGTAAAAATGGTAAAGAGAAAAATGATCCAATCCATCCATCACTTGAAGGACCTTTGTCGGATGTACTTGATCCGACCTATGGGTTGATTGTTTATCAAGAGCAGGTAATGGCGGTTGCGCAGAAAGTAGCGAACTTCAGTCTTTCCCAAGCTGACGAACTTCGTCGAGCCATGGGTAAGAAGAAGAAGGATGAGCTGGATGCTCAGTTTGCTAATTTCTCTGCTGGGATGAAGCAAAACGGTTTTGTTGACGATGCCATCAACATCCTTTGGGAAACACTGCTGCCTTTTGCTGACTATGCCTTCAACAAAGCACATAGTGCTGCATATGGAGTGCTTTCTTATTGGACTGCATACATGAAGGCAAATTTCCCACAGGAATACATGGCTGCACTGCTGACTTCTGTTCGAAGTTCAAGAGATCGGCTAAGTGTTTATCTAAGCGAGGCGAGAAGAGCTGGAATCCAGGTTTTAGCTCCTGATGTGAATGACTCGATTGCTGATTTCCGAGCCGTTGGTAAGGACATTAGGTTCGGGCTTGAAGCAGTTAGAAATGTTGGCCTCGGTGTCGTTCAGGAAATAGTTGCAACACGAGAAGCCAAAGGACGATTCGAATCTTTCCAAGACTTCGTGGCTAAAGTCCCAGCATCTGTTTGCACGAAGAAAGTTATCGAGTCACTAATCAAAGCGGGAGCATTTGATTCATTTGGCGTTTCTCGCAGAGCACTTTTCGAAGCGCATGAGCAGATAATTGAAGCTGAAATTAAGGCAAAGAAATCCAAGTCAACAGGTGAAGCAGATCTCTTTGATGATTTTGAAAGCGATGAAACCAATCACAAGATTGCAAATCTTGCCGAATGGCCGCAACGTCAGTTACTAACTCTTGAGCGAGAAATGCTAGGTCTTTACGTTAGCGCTCACCCCTTGCAAGGAGCGGAGAGCAGGCTTCGATCAAGTGCCACCGAAACCATTGCCTCTTTCAACGAGCGTAAAAACTTTGTCGATGCGGAACCTGTGACACTTGCAGGTTTGATCACCAACATTGAAGTAAAGACAGCTAGATCATCTGGAAACATCTACGCCAATGTGACCATCGAGGATCTTGATGCAGAAATCACGCTGATGATTTTCAGTAAGACCTACCAAGAGAATCTTTCAAAGTTGAATGTTGATTCAATTGTTGCTGTTAGAGGAAGAATGCGTCCAAGGGATGAAGGCTTCGCTATGAATGTAAATGAAATAGCGATTCTAGAAAAAGATGATTCTAGATTTGCTGGACCTTTGAAAGTTGTAATAGCCGAGCATCTAGCAACTAAGACGAACATTGAATTGCTGGATAAAATCTTTACCCGTTACCCAGGTCAAACAGAAGTGCAACTTTTGCTTAGAACGGCTGATGGCTCAACGCCTTATCGACTCAAACACAAAGTGTTTGTTAGCGACCCTTTGATTTCAGAAATCAAGCAACACTTTGGAACCAGTGCTCTGGATGAACTGCCTAAACCAGCTGATGATCTAGCTGAGGCGGTTACCGGGGACGACGTATCCTCTGTGGTGGTAGAGCAAACTGGGGAACTCTTCGGCCAATAGGCCGCTGACAATCTCAACGACAATTACAGCGTTGGCTTCAACTTCGTGACGTTCACGAATCTTACAAATGAGCACAGCATTGACTTGATTGAAAATGGGAAGTTTTGTGCTCTGTTCCACGAACCAATCGTCATCAAGGAATCGCTTGGTGTGATCCTGAGACATTTTCTTGGCAAGCTCAAGGGAACCTTCGTTGAGCATTTGAATGGAGACATACTCTGCAGAACTTAGCGCTGGCCAGCTGCTTGCGCCTCTGGCAACGTTGAATGTAGCAAGAGCAGGTTCAGACCCAAGCGATGTCACTGATGTCGCTGTGAAGCCAACAGGGCTTCCTGATGCATCGTTCAATGTGATTACGCAGACGCCTGAAGCATGTCTTCTAAATGCCTGTTTCAAACTCTCGGTTGGATCATTAATCTCTTGCACAACATAACTTTCTTCTAAGTTCAACCCAAGGCTAACTTACATTTGCAGCAACTAAACCAGTAGAACTGACTTACTTCACCTAAAATGGAAAAAATGGCAGGAACAAACATGGCAGAACTTATTCGGTTACTTGATCTCAGAGGTCAAGTTATTTCTGCTGACCTAGTGTCCCAAGAGTTGCCACGAGCTGCAATCGATATAGATTCTGCACTTGAAGAGATTCGCCCGCTAGTTGCACAAATCAGAGCCGGTGGGGCACAGGCTCTTCTAGCTATTGCTCAAAAGTTTGATGGCATTGACATAAATCCAATCAAAGTCGCTAGCGAAGAACTTGCCAGTGCTTTGAGATCACTAGAACCAAGCCTTCGAGCTTCTTTAGAGGTTGCTATTGAGCGAGTTCGCAAAGTAACTGAACAAGCAAAACCAAAATCTTTTACAACTGAGTTAGCCGATGGTGCCCAGGTTCAGCAGAGGTATCAACCCATCGACTCAGTTGGCTTATACGTGCCTGGTGGCAAAGCGGTTTATCCATCGAGTGTGATTATGAACGTGGTTCCAGCGCAGGTCGCTGGGGTCAAAAAACTTGCTATTGCGACACCTGGCCAAAAGGAATTCGGGGGCAGAGCACATCCAACTGTTTTGGCGACGGCAGCTTTACTTGGGGTCGAAGATGTTTATGTGATTGGCGGTCCATCTGCAGTTATTGCCTTTGCCTATGGAATTCCAGAAATTGGCTTAGAACCGGTGAATCTGGTTACCGGACCAGGAAACCTTTATGTGGCTGCTGCTAAGCGACTGCTTAGGGGAGTTATAGCCATAGATTCTGAGGCTGGACCAACCGAAGTGATGGTTATTGCAGATTCAAGCGCTAACCCTGATTTTGTTGCTGCTGATTTGATTTCTCAGGCTGAACACGATGAATTCGCTGCTGCGGTGCTGCTGACCGATTCTCTGGAATTTGCTGAAAAGGTTAGCTCTGCTATGACTAGTCAGGCAGCTGGAACCAGCAATCAAGCCAGGGTTTTGACCGCTCTTTCAGGTCAACAAAGCGCGATTGTTCTGGTTTTTGACCTAGCTCAAGCCGCTGAAATAGCCGATTTTTACGCAACTGAGCACTTGGAGCTCCAAACACGCTCAAATGAGCAGCTTTTAGGTCAAATCAGCAACGCTGGGGCGATTTTTGTCGGAGATTTCTCTCCGGTATCGCTAGGCGACTATCTGGCTGGATCTAATCACGTGCTACCAACTGGAGGGCAGGCTAGATTTGGCTCAGGATTGGGCGTACACACGTTTCTAAGGCCTCAGCAGGTCATCAAATACAGCGAGTCAGCCTTGTCAGAGGTGGCCAATAATGTTGTCGCTATCGCTGATTCTGAGGGTTTACAAGCTCATGGGGATGCGATCCGCATTCGTTTCTAAGCCAAAATCTTTCTGATTAGTTGATAACAGAAAGGTTAAATCTTTGGTTGAAGGTTATGGTTTGCGAGGCAAAATCCGCGTATTTATAGGCAACACGCCGACATCAAAGATAATTTGCTTCAAAGCCGAAGAAACCACAAGATATAGGGACGGAGAAGTGAAATATCACCACATCTTGTGTGTATAGTTGATTTCTCTTGAGTGAAATTACCGTGAATTAACCCGAAAGGAGTCAGCATGCACTGTCCATTTTGTCGCTATGAAGACTCCAGGGTTATGGATTCTAGGACTGCAGACGATGGATCATCGATTCGTCGTCGCAGACAGTGCCCAGAGTGCGGTGCTCGCTTCTCAACTACTGAGACTTCAAGCCTTTCAGTAGTCAAAAGAGGTGGCACGACACAGCCATTTAGCCGCGACAAAATCGCAAATGGTGTCAGAAAAGCTTGCCAGGGAAGGCCTGTAACAGAGGCAGATCTAGCAATGTTGGCTCAAACGGTCGAAGAGACCATCAGGGCCACCGGAGCAGCCCAAGTTGAGGCTCAAGAGGTTGGTTTAGCCATCCTTGAGCCACTTAGGAAGCTCGACGAGGTGGCTTTCATGAGATTTGCCAGTGTTTACCAGGGTTGGGAGACACTTGAGGATTTCGAAGCGGCAATAGCAGTGCTCAAAGTTGAGCGAGAAAATCAGGTTTCGCAGTCGGTTTAACCGAAGGCGATCACAAAACATAAAAGTTAAAAACAAAAGAAAGGCAACAAATGACCGATACATCGGCTTACACCGACGCCGGTGCAGCTAGTCAGGGGCGTAAAGGGCTCAAGATCGAGCGCATCTACACAACTGAAGGCGTTCACCCTTACGAACAAGTCAACTGGGAATACCGTGACGTAGTTCAGACCAACTGGAAGACTGGCGAGACCATCTTCGAGCAGCGTGGTGCTGAATTCCCTGAGTTCTGGAGCTTAAACGCTTCGACAATCGTTACCACTAAGTACTTCCGTGGTGCGATGGGAACAGCAGCTCGTGAATTTAGCCTGCGTCAACTAATTGACCGGGTTGTCCTTACCTACACCAAGGGTGGTCGTGACCACGGTTACTTCGCAACTGAAGAAGACGCAACCGTTTTCGAGCACGAACTAACTTTCATGTTGCTAAACCAGGTGTTCGCATTCAACTCACCTGTTTGGTTCAACGTAGGTACCTCATCACCGCAGCAGGTTTCAGCTTGTTTCATCTTGTCGGTAGATGACTCAATGGAATCAATTCTTAACTGGTACCGCGAAGAAGGAATGATCTTCAAGGGTGGATCGGGTGCAGGTCTTAACCTCTCACGTATTCGTTCATCGAAAGAACTTCTTCGTTCATCCGGTGGTTCAGCTTCAGGTCCAGTTTCATTCATGCGTGGTGCAGATGCATCTGCAGGAACAATCAAATCTGGTGGTGCGACTCGTCGTGCAGCAAAGATGGTTGTTCTTGATGTTGATCACCCAGACATTGAAGAATTCATTGACACTAAGGCTCGTGAAGAAGACAAGATTCGCGTTCTGCGCGATGCAGGTTACGACATGGAGCTCGGTGGCAAAGACATCAACTCAGTTCAGTACCAGAACGCTAACAACTCCGTTCGTGTGAATGAAGAATTCATGAATGCGGTTGAGCGTGGCACTAACTTTGGTCTTCGTGCACGTACCAACGGTGAAGTTATCGAAGAAGTTGACGCTCGTGAGCTTTGGGATAAGTTTGCACAAGCTGCTTGGGCATGTGCTGACCCTGGTATCCAGTACGACGACATCATCAACGACTGGCACACCACTCCAGAGTCAGGTCGCATCACAGCATCTAACCCATGTTCTGAATACATGCACTTGGACAACTCATCTTGCAACCTTGCAAGTTTGAACTTGTTGAAGTTCCTAAATCCAGACGGTTCATTCGACAGTGAGAAGTTCACTAAGGCTTCTGAGCTGATCATCACAGCCATGGACATCTCGATTTGTTTCGCAGATTTCCCAACTGAGAAGATCGGTGAAACCACTCGTGCATTCCGTCAACTAGGTATTGGTTATGCAAACCTTGGTGCTTTGTTGATGGCTATCGGTCTTCCTTACGACAGCTCTGAAGGTCAGGCACTAGCAGCAGCAATCACATCATTGATGTCTGCAGCTTCTTACCGCCGTTCAGCTGAACTTGCTGCAGTAGTTGGTCCTTACGACGGTTACGCTCACAACAAGACTGGCCACGACCGCATCATGCGTAAGCACGAAGCCGCTAACGCTACTTTGCGTTCAGTTGCTGAAATTGATCGTTCAGTTCTAGAAGCGGCAACACGTCAGTGGGCACTAAACACTGAGATCGGTTCTCGTAACGGTTGGAGAAACTCACAGGCTTCATTGCTAGCTCCAACAGGAACCATTGGTTTCATGATGGACTGTGACACCACCGGTATCGAACCAGACTTCTCTTTGGTGAAATACAAGAAGCTATCAACTGGTGGCTCAATGCAGATTGTCAACCAGACAATTCCATTCGCATTGCACCGTCTTGGTTACTCACAGGAGACCATCGAAGCGATCATCGATCACATCGGCACTAACGGTCACGTAGTTGACGCACCAGGGCTCAAGCAAGAGCACTATGCGATCTTCGACACAGCTGTTGGTGTTCGTGCGATTGAACCTATGGGTCACGTCCGAATGATGGCAGCAGTACAGCCATTCCTATCAGGAGCTATTTCTAAGACTGTCAACATGCCGGAAACTGCAACCGTTGAAGAAGTCAAGGAGATTTACTTCCAGGGTTGGAAGATGGGCCTAAAGGCTCTTGCTATCTACCGCGACAACTGTAAGGTTGGTCAGCCGCTTAGCGACGCTAAGGCTAAGACTGAGGAAAAGCCGGCTGCTGGTAAGCCAGAAACAGCTTTGTCACACCCAGTGCGTAAGCGTCTGCCTAAGTCACGTCCTTCATCAACCACTTCATTTACTGTTGGTGGCGCAGAGGGTTACATGACTGCAGGAACCTATCCTGATGGCGTTCTTGGAGAAGTATTCCTAAAGCTTGGTAAGCAGGGTTCAACTCTTGCCGGTGTTATGGATGCATTCTCAATCGCTGTTTCGATCGGTCTTCAGTACGGTGTTCCACTAGAGACTTACGTGCAGAAGTTCACCAACGTTTCATTCGAACCAGCTGGTTTGACTGACGATGCTGACATTCGTATGGCTAAGTCACTGATGGACTACATCTTCCGTCGTCTAGCAATTGACTACCTACCAACTGAGACTCGTCAGGCACTAGGCATCAACACTTCAGCTGAGCGATCAGCAGCACTTGATGCATCAGGTTCATACCCAGCTATTGCTGAGTCACCTGTTGCAGCACCTGCCGCAGTTGTTGCAGAAGTAGTTGCAGCTCCAGTAGTTATCGAACTAAAGGTTGAGGAAGTGAAGGCGGAACCTCGTCAGGTTCACTCATCAGCTGAGTTGTTCGATATGCTCCAGGGCACCGAATCTGATGCTCCACTATGTTTCAACTGTGGAATCAAGATGAGACCTTCTGGTTCATGCCACGTCTGCGAAGGCTGTGGATCAACCAGCGGTTGCAGCTAAACCGATAAAAAGAATTTGGGTCGGCTTCAGTTATTTGAAGCCGACCCTTTTCTTAAACCCGAAATCAATGATTTGAAAAGGTAGCCTAGATAGGTGCTTTACTCTTTAGCCTTCAAACTCTTCTTGTCCAAACTGGATCCAGAAGACGCCCATCACTTGGGTATGTTTGCTATTCGTTTGGCGTCCAGTCTTAGATTGACCAAGTTATTGCCAAAAATTAAGAGTGAAAGTGTCTCTGCTTTTGGTTTAACTTTCAATGCACCGTTTGGTTTAGCAGCTGGATTCGATAAAAATGCTATTGCTATTAGAGCGTTAGGGGAGTTGGGCTTCTCTCACGTTGAAATCGGGACAGTAACGGCGATAGCTCAAGATGGAAACGAACAGCCGAGATTATTCAGGTTAAAACCAGATCGAGCTTTGATTAACCGGATGGGGTTCAATAACGACGGGGCAGAAGTTATTGCCAAGCGTCTTGAGAGTCTTCGTGCGACCAATCAAAAACTTCCGATTATCGGTGTCAACATCGGAAAATCTCGAGTAGTTGCAGTTGCGGATGCCGTCAAAGATTATGAGACAAGCGCAAGATTACTTGCCCCGTTCGCGGATTACATTGCCGTAAATGTTTCTTCACCTAATACTCCTGGACTGCGTTCGCTTCAATCCGTTGAAGCGCTAAAGCCAATTCTGGAAGCAGTGTTATCTCAAGCAAAGGGCAAACCGGTTTTAGTCAAGATTGCTCCAGATTTAGCCGATGAGGATGTTATTGCGGTAGCAAAGCTTGCCAAGACGCTATCCCTTGCAGGAGTAATTGCTACAAATACAACTATTTCGCGTGCAGGTTTGAAGACAGCTAGCTCAACGGTTGAGGCTATGGGTGCCGGCGGTTTATCAGGAGCTCCTGTTAATGCGAGATCGCTTGAGGTGCTATCTCTACTACAGAAAACTCTTGGTGATGATTTAGCGATTGTCTCCGTTGGCGGAGTTGAAACTAGAGAGCAGGTTTTGGAAAGAATAAAAGCCGGTGCAACCCTTGTTCAGGGCTACACCGGCTTCATTTACTTCGGCCCACTTTGGGCTAGAAAGCTAAATCGAATTTAGACGAGTCTAGTTTCTGGAGCTTTTGTTTCACTTGGATCGGTAACTGCGATTGGTGCAAATAGTTCATCAACTTTTTTCATTATCTCTTTTGGAATCTCAACACCAACGGCACCAAGGTTGCTGGTGATCTGTTCAGGTGTTGTTGCTCCTACGATTGCACTTGAAACATTCTTGTTCTGCAATACCCAAGCAAGTGAGAACTGAGCCATGGTTAGGCCTAATTCCTCAGCCATTGGTTTTAGTTGCTGCACTCGAGTTAGCACATCATCGGTCAGAAGTTTCTGAATGAAACCATTTACCTTTTCATTGGCTGCTCTTGAGTTAGCTGGAACTGGTTGACCTGGAAGATATTTACCAGTTAGCACACCTTGAGCCATCGGTGACCAGACAATCTGGCTAACACCAAGTTCTTCACAGGCTGGGATAACTTCAGCTTCGATTACACGCCACAGCATTGAGTACTGAGGCTGGCTAGAGATTAATTGGAAACCAAGTTCTTTAGCGAGTTTGTGGCCTGCTCTAATCTGTTCAGCATTCCACTCAGAGACACCGATGTATAGCGCTTTACCTTGACGAACGATGTCAGCAAAAGCCTGCATGGTCTCCTCTAGGGGGGTCTCAAGGTCATAGCGATGAGCTTGGTAAAGATCAACGTAATCTAGCTGCAAACGCTTGAGTGAGCCATTGATGGACTCCATGATGTGTTTGCGGGACAGTCCAGTGTCGTTAGGAAGTTTTTCAGCTACCGGCCAATAAACCTTTGTGAAAACCTCGATGCCTTCACGTCTTTCACCTTTGAGTGCTTCGCCTAGAACAACTTCGGCGGCCTGGTTTGCATAGACATCTGCGGTATCAAAAGAGGTGATGCCACCTTCAAGCGCAGCCTTAACAGTTGCGTAGGCAGCGTCGTTTTCGATTTGAGTTGCATGGGTTAGCCAGTTACCGTAAACCAGTTCGCTGACTTTGAAACCACTATTTCCGAGGTAACGATATTTCACTTAAATCTCCTAATTTTGTATTGCTTTGATGTTAGCGGATAAGTTTGCGAGCAATTTCTTGCACTCGGTTGTGTAAGGTTGGCACCCAAGTTTCGTGTTCCGGCTTCATTAAAACACTGCGGAGGACCCTTGCGTTCGTTGCATCTTCGTTTAGCGAAATGCCTCTTGCTTGGAGTTGTTCAGGCTTTACGACATAGGTTGCTAAATGAATCTGTTGCTCTCTGCTACCGGCACCTGCCTGAACCAAGATCTCATGAGATACGTAATCAAGTTTTGACAGCGAATCCACTCTCGGCAGATAGGTCAGAATGTCTAGCTCAGGTTTTTGATAAGGCATCAATGAATCAGAAGTAAGTAGTAATTCATGCCAGTTCTTGGCGGCATTTCTAGTTGGGATTAGCACCGAACCTAAGCCTTGTTCGGTTAGAGGGAAGATTTGCAAGGTTGCCCAAATAGCTGCAGCTGATGCTCCCGCTCTTGAGCATTCAAGTTGTATTTCACCAAAATGCAAATCGTCTGAGATGAAATAGGTGTAAGGGGAGTCGTGTTTATAGAACTTACCGATAGATAAGTCTTTGAAGAATACTGCTCCGCTACCGTAAGGTTGCAAGCCATGCTTGTGTGGATCAACAACTATTGAATCGGCATCTTTGAGAGCAGCATAATGCCTAGCAGTTTCTGGTTCAAGATGGTTTTCTGCGATTAACTTGAAGAAACCACCGTAGGCAGTATCAACATGCACACGAGCATCGTATTTTCTAGCCAATGCGATGATATCCGCCAACGGGTCAACTGCACCAAGACCAGTGGTTCCCATGGTTGCGACAATTGTTCCAATGTCACCTTTTTTAAGTTCTACTACGAGAGCTTCCATAGACATTCGTCCATCGGCTTCAGTCGGTATTGAAACATTTGTAGTGCCAAGAACTTCAGACATTCTGGAGTGGGTGTAATGAGCATCTGCTGAATGCGCAATCTTCTTGGTTGGTTGCAACTCTCGCGCTATCCAGAGAGCCTCAAGGTTTGCAGTAGTGCCGCTCCAGGTTAGATGGCCGAGGAATTCTTCTGGATACTCGAACATTGCAGCCATCTGCTTTAGAACATCACGTTCCATTTGAGTAGTAGCAGGGGATGCATCGATTGAGTGGTTATTTGGATTGAGCATCATGGTAGCTAAATACGCTGCAACTGCAACTGGGTGAGGGGCTTTGAGCATTTGGGCTGCATAGTTTGGATGGAAGTAAGGAAAGTTATCTTCTAGTCGATCGGTGAGTTCTTTGAGCACCTCAGAAACTCTTGCTTGATCCGATCGAACACTTTCATGCGGTTCAAATTCACCGTAAGTGTTTTTTAGTGACTCAATTGCGCCAACCACCTGGTTTATTAATGCAGGTAGGTCCAAATTATCTTTGTTCGCCACAGCTAACTCCTTTGTGAACTTGTGGTTCGCTTTTCCTGAGCATTCCTTTTGGGTTGATCAGAAAATTTTGGCTAAATCTACTTGGTCTTGCGTCTCGGTGCAGGCTTAGGAATTCGAAGTGGACGTGGCTGCATTCCTCTGGTGAAGGTATAGAACCAAGTACCTTTTTGAATTTTAGTTTCTGCGCCAAGCTTGTCTTTTACTTTTGCCTTGATGAGTCTTTGGAGCAATGAAACTTCGATTGTCACTGTGACCAAAGCGAAAATCATTACCAAAGTGATGATGTTTTTCACGGAGTCATTAGTGGCTGAGGTAATAAGAAGAAAAAGCACCATCAATGGCATCAAACCTTCGATCAATGTGTAACGGCCATCAATTACTTCTCTAGCAAGCCTTCGCTGCGGACCACGGTCACGACCTAGTAAATACTTTTCTTCACCGGAAAGCATGGCCTGACGGACCTTCAGACGGTCTTCACGCTGCTTAGCCCTAGCTGCCACCATGGCTTCTTTACTCTTGTTGCCAACCAGTGGTTTGCGGTTAGCAGCTTCCCGTTCTTTACGGGTTGGGGTAGGGCGACCTTTACTTGAACTTTTCGTTACTGATTCTTTGTCTTGGTCGCTCATTTATGTCCTTAGTTTTCACAGGGTTTTGATTTAGATTACTCTCATGACATTCTCGCCGACTCCAGCCAGTTCATCCGCAATGACACCCAACCCAGAACTTATTGAGAGGGTGCGAGAGCAAGTTGATCTCGACTTTTCTCAACGCGTTGCCACTCTCGGCAAACTGGTTCGCATACCAGGCATAGCCTGGGAAGCGTTCGATGCCAACGACCTAGAGCGAAGTGCTGAAGCAGTTGCTCAGTTGTTCAAAGATTCAGGTGTGTTTGCTGAAGTGGAGATAAAGAGAGCTGTTGTTGACGGTGTCGCTGGGGCACCGGCGATCCTTGCCTCGAGACCAGCTAAAAATGGCAGACCTCACATTCTGCTTTACGCTCACCACGATGTTCAACCTCCAGGGGATGACAAGGAGTGGCTGACACCGGCTTTTGAGCCAACCGCCAAGGATGGCCGTATTTATGGCAGAGGAGCAGCAGATGACAAGGCCGGAGTTATTGCCCATGTGACGGCTATTGAAACCCTCAAAGCTATAGCTGGGGATGACTTTGACCTGGGTATTTCTATCTTCATTGAAGGTGAAGAAGAGGCAGGATCAAGGACTTTTAGGGCATTTTTGGACGAAAACAAGGACAAATTGGCTGCCGATGTAATCATTGTGGCCGATTCCATGAACTGGTCACCGGAGGTTCCAGCCTTGACTGTGAGCCTTAGAGGAGTAGTTGCTATTGATTTCAAAATCAGAACCATGGAACATGCCGTTCACTCAGGCATGTTCGGTGGCGCTATCCCAGATGCCATGATTCCAATGGTCAAAGTTCTGAATTCTTTGCACGACGATAAGGGAAATGTCGCAATTCAGGGCCTAAAAACCTATAAATTCGAGGATTTGCCATACACCGAGGCCAATTTGCGTTCAGATAGCAGTCTTTTGCCTCAAGTTAGCCAAATTGGTGAAGGTGGCCTTATGGACAGGCTTTGGGGTAAGCCTTCTCTGACTGTTATCGGCATTGACTACCCGTCAGTAGCGATGGCTTCAAACACTCTTCTTCCAAGCGTTTCAGCCGCAGTAAGCCTAAGAATCGCCCCAGGACAGGACCCGCAAGAGGCTTTAGAACTCCTAAAAGCTCATATTCTCGCCAATGTTCCTTTTGGAGCGGTGGTTGAGTTCGGTCAATTTGAAACCGGTAAGCCTTTCATGTCAGATGCATCTGGCTGGGCTCAAAACATGGCTAAAAACAGCCTAGAGGCTGCTTTTGGGAACCCAACTGTTGACATTGGCATCGGCGGATCTATCCCGTTCATAGCCGATTTGACCGAAGTCTTTCCCAATGCACAGATTTTGGTCACAGGTGTTGAAGACGCCGATTCCAGAGCCCATAGCCCTAACGAGTCAGTCCATTTGATTGGATTGAAGAACGCTATGGTGGCTGAAGCGTTATTCCTGCTAAGTGGCAATGAGTTGCAGTCCGAATAGCCTAAAAGGCTTAGAATAGTTACGAAATAGGAGTAAAAATGACTGACACATTGACCCACGGACTTGAAATTACTGAGGCAGCTAAGGCTGAGCTTCGTCGACACATTGAATCTGCTGATGTGAGCGATCTCGAGCCAGGCGACAAGCTTCGTTTGCGTGTTGAAATCAAAGTTGGTGGCTGTGCTGGTTTCCAGTACCTGCCTTTCGTGCTAACTCCAGAACTTCGCGAAGACGACATGATCAAAGACTTCGATGGGGTAGAGGTTGTTGTTGACAGTATGACTGCACCTTTCATCACCGGTGCAACTTTTGACTTCGTTGACACTTTCCAAAAGCGTGCCTTTGAGATTGATAACCCAAACAGCCAAGGCTCATGTGCCTGTGGTTCATCTTTCAACTAAAAAGTTTTACTAAGAGACCTGCATCTTCATCGGTGCAGGTCTCTTGCTTTAATCATTCGCTTTGCTTTGTGTTTAGGCGGTTTCCAATGAATCTAGGTAATAAACTTGCAATGTAACGAAATGATAATGAAGGGTCGATTGTGCCTCAAAAGCCACGATTTAAATGGGCTGCCCTGCCCATATTTGCAATTCTCATAGCTTCGCTAACTGGCTGCACTTCGCAGGAGTTCTCTAGAGGATGGCTACCTGGTGTTACTGGTGTAACTAACCACACTGAGCGCATCGTGTCGCTTTGGACCGGCTCGTGGATCGTCCTCTGGTCTGTTGGATTAATTGCGTGGGGACTAATGTTCTGGGCAATCATTGTTTACCGTCGCCGCAAAGGTGATGCTGAGATTCCACCTCAACTTCGTTACAACATGCCAATCGAAACTTTGTTTACGATTGTTCCTTTCATTTTGGTTATTGGTTTCTTTGCTTTGACTGCAAGAGACATAGGCGAGATTGAAAAGCCAGTGGCCAGCGATTACCGCATTGAAGTGATTGGCAAACAGTGGTCATGGGATTTCAATTACACCGATAACAATGTTTTTGACAGTGGTATCCAATACCAAGAAGACGGCACTGAAGCCGAACTACCAACACTTTATTTACCAGTCGATAGAAAAGTAGAAATTGATCTTATTTCTAGAGACGTTATCCACTCATTCTGGGTGATTGACTTTTTGTACAAGAAAGATGTTTTCCCAGGTCGGGTCAACAAAATGTATCTGACACCTCAAGTCATCGGCGACTACAAAGGTAAATGTGCTGAGCTCTGTGGTGAATTTCACTCTATGATGCTCTTCAACGTCAAGGTTGTTTCACAAGCAGAATATGACGCACACGTTTCAGATCTTGCAGAACAAGGCTTCACTGGTCAACTAACTGCTGATCCAAATGACCCTGACAACCTAAACCGCAACAACAACCTGCCGGGTGACAACCCAGAGATTAAGGGTTAAGAATGATTATCGAAGCTAAGAAATCTAAGGGTCGTATCGTTGTCGATTGGTTGACAACAACAGACCACAAGAAAATTGGTTACCTGTATCTGATTACTGCTTTTATTTACTTCATGATCGCCGGTGTGATGGCGCTTTTGATTCGTGCTCAGTTGGCAATGCCGGGGCTGACAATCATCGAAACAAAAGAACAATACAACCAACTTTTCACAATGCACGGAACAATCATGTTGCTTATGTTTGCAACACCTTTGTTCGCTGGTTTTGCCAACGTTCTGATGCCCTTGCAAATTGGTGCACCTGATGTTGCTTTCCCAAGATTGAACGCAATTGCCTACTGGTTCTATTTCTTCGGCTCGTTTATTGCTGTTGCTGGATTCTTCACACCTCAGGGTGCTGCTGGTTTTGGTTGGTTTGCTTATGCGCCGCTATCTAGCACGACGTTCTCACCAGGCTTAGGTGGAGATCTCTGGGTGTTCGGTCTTGCACTTTCTGGTTTCGGAACAATCATGGGTGGTGTGAACTTCATCACAACCATCATCACCATGCGTGCTCCTGGTATGACTATGTTCCGTATGCCTATCTTTACTTGGAACACACTGGTCACATCAATCTTGGTAATCATGTGTTTCCCACCACTAGCTGCAGCTTTGTTTGCTCTTGGTGCTGACCGCAAGTTTGGTGCACATATCTTTGATCCAGCTAACGGTGGACCAATGTTGTGGCAGCACTTGTTCTGGTTCTTTGGACACCCAGAGGTATACATTCTTGCGTTGCCATTTTTCGGTATCGTCTCTGAAATCTTCCCGGTCTTTAGCCGTAAGCCAGTCTTCGGTTACCGCACACTTGTTTACGCGACCATCGCTATTGCTGCGTTGTCAATGACTGTGTGGGCTCACCACATGTATGTCACTGGTTCAGTGCTATTGCCATTCTTCGCATTTACTACAATGCTCATCGCGGTTCCCACAGGTGTGAAAATATTTAACTGGATTGGAACGATGTGGCGGGGCTCCGTCACGTTTGAAACCCCAATGCTTTGGAGCTTGGGCTTCCTAACCACTTTTATCTTTGGTGGTCTTACCGGTGTAATCCTTGCTTCACCTGCACTTGATTTCCACTTGAGTGACTCATACTTCGTAGTTGCTCACTTCCACTACGTAGTATTCGGAACAGTTGTATTCGCGATGTTCGCTGGTTTCTACTTCTGGTGGCCAAAGTTCACGGGAAAGATGCTCAATGAGCGTCTAGGCAAGATCCACTTCTGGATGCTATTTGTAGGTTTCCATGCCACCTTCCTAATCCAACACTGGCTAGGTGTTATCGGCATGCCTAGAAGATACGCGACCTATCTTGAAGGCGATGGCTTCACCTGGATGAACCAAGTTTCAACAGCTGGTTCAGCACTGCTAGGGCTTTCAATGCTTCCGTTCCTATGGAACGTTTGGATCACATACCGTAACGGTGTAAAGGTTGAAATGAACGACCCTTGGGGTTACGGAAGATCTCTGGAGTGGGCAACTGGTTCACCAGTACCTCGCCACAACTTCACTTCTATTCCGAGAATCCGTAGCGAATCTCCAGCGTTCGATTTGAACCATCCTGAGTTTGCATCTCCTGAGGCTCAGCCATCAGCTCCTAAGAAGAAAAAGGTAAAGGTTTAGATCATGAAGACTAATACCAATATTTTCACTCTGCTAACTGTGTTCTATTTAATAGTTGCCGTTGTTTATGGCTACTGGTCGTGGCTCGAAGCTCCAGCGGATAACAAGCAGATCGAAGTTATTGGAACTGCTGCTATTGCGATGCTTGTTTTCTTGTCAGGCTTTATTGCTTTTTACCTAGGTAAAAGTGCAAGAAACTTTACTGGCCCTGAAGACATGCCAGATGCAAACATCGAAGATGGTGAAGCAGAGGTAGGTTTCTTTGCCCCATGGTCTTGGTGGCCACTGATGCTAGGTATCGGTGGAGCGCTATGTTTCACTTCGCTTGCAATTGGCTGGTGGTTGTTTGTTATCGGCTTCCCATTAGCAATAGTTGCATTAATTGGTTTCGTCTTCGAACACTCCCGTGGATTGCACGCGCACTAGCATTTAGGTTCAACTCCAACGAGTTAAAGAAAACCCCCGGTTGCGCAACCGGGGGTTTTCTTTATCAATTACTTAGATGATTCAATAGCTTTCTGAACTTCAGCTTCAATCTCGTGAGCATGGTGAGCTGCTTCATCGATCTCAGTCTGAGTTGCCGGTGCAATGCGGTCTTCGAAGTAGAACTTGGACAATGAGGATCGAAGTCTTGCAGCAACGGTGATCTTGCCTTGAGCATTAGGTCTAGCAAGAGTTGGCTTGTAGTCCTTGAAGTCAACTAGCTTGTATAGATCGTGTGGATCTAATGGCTCGTGAACTTCAATGTATTCACCGTGCGGCAAACGAACGATACGGCCAGATTCTCTACCGTGGATAGCAATCTCTCTATCCTTGCGCTGTAGCGAGAGACAGACACGCTTGGTAACTAGGAAAGCAACGATAGGCAAAATGATTAGAGAAATCTGCATGGTTACTAGCACCTGGTTCAAGCTCATCTTGAAGTTGGTTGCAATCAAGTCAGTTGAGGCACCAGCCCAGAGCACTGCATAGAACATAACTCCAGCTGCTCCAATTGCAGTTCTAACTGGAGCGTTACGAGGACGGTCTAGAACGTGGTGTTCACGCTTGTCACCAGTAACCCAGTTCTCCACGAATGGATAGATAGCTACTAAGGCTAGGAATACGAGGCTGACAACCAGCGGCAACAAGATGTTTGTTGAAACTGTGTAATCGCCAATCATGAATTCAATACCCGTTGGAGCCAAACGCAGAGCACCGTCTAGCCAACCGATGTACCAGTCAGGCTGAGTTCCAGCTGAAACAGGGGAGGGGTCATACCCGCCATAGTTCCAGATTGGGTTGATAGTGAAGAAGGTAGCAATCAACATGATCACACCGAAGACGATGAAGAAGAATCCACCAGCCTTAGCAACATAAACAGGCATTAGTGGGTAACCAACAACGTTGGTGTCTTTTCTACCAGGACCTGAGTAGTGAGTGTGCTTGTGAATAACTAGCATGAACAAGTGCACCGCTAGGAATACAAGAATCAGAGCTGGAACAAGCATGATGTGCAAGCTGTATAGACGTCCAACAATTGCATGGCCTGGGAACTCTCCACCGAAGAGCAATGATGAGATGCCGGTGCCAATAAATGGAACTCCCTTGATCATTCCATCAATGATTCGAAGACCATTACCAGAGAGCAAGTCATCAGGTAGTGAGTAACCGGTGAAACCGGCCGCCATACCTAAAACAAATAGAACGAAACCAACAACCCAGTTGATCTCACGTGGCTTACGGAAAGCACCGGTGAAGAAAACTCTGAGCATGTGTAAACCAGCAGCAGCCACAAACAATAAAGCTGACCAGTGGTGCACCTGTCTCATCAACAAGCCACCACGAACTTCGAAGGTGATGTCTAGGCTCGAGGCATACGCGATAGACATGTGTGCACCCTTTAGTGGGGCATAGACACCGTCGTAAATAACATCAGTCATTGAAGGCTGGAAGAAGAAAGTCAGGAAAGTTCCAGAAAGCAAGAGCACCAAGAATGAGTAGAGCGCAACTTCACCAAGCATGAATGACCAGTGGTCAGGGAAGATCTTGCGACCGAATTCTTTTAGGATTCCGCCAACGCCAACTCGTTCGTCAACGTAGTTAGCTGTTCCGGCTAAAAAGCCATTCTTCTTTTGAGTGTTCGCAGTGTTACTCACTGTTGTACGCTCCTATCCCAGAATGATGGCCCTACAGGCTCATGGAAATCACTTTGTGCAATCAAGTAACCTTCCGCGTCCACGGAAATTGGTAACTGAGGCAACGATCTTGTTGCTGGACCAAAGATAACCTTGCAACCATCTACTAGATCAAAGGTTGATTGATGACATGGGCAAAGTAGGTGGTGAGTTTGTTGTTCGTAAAGAGCAACTGGGCAACCGACGTGGGTACAAATCTTTGAGTACGCAACGATGCCTTGGTAAGACCAACTTGCACGCTCTTCGGTCTCAATCAATATTTCAGGATCTACACGAACTAGAAGAACTGCGGCCTTAGCTTTTTCTTCCAGGTAGTTTTCTTCCCCTGGCATTAGACCCTCGGGGATGACGTGGAACACAGAACCAATAGTTACTTCAGAGGCTTTGATAGGGGAGCCGTAAGGATCTTTAGTTAGGCGAGTTCCTTGCTTCCATGCTGTGTGTCTGAGTTTGTCGCCAAGGCTAGGGCCTAGATCTGCGAACAGAATTATTCCCGGCAGTGGGAATAGAGCAAGAGAACCATAAAGTGTTCTGCGAATAAGTTTTCTTCTTGAGAAACCAGATTCTTGGTTAGCCAAGTTAATGATTTCGATAGCAGCTGCACGCTTCTCGTCTGATCCGCGAGTTAGGTGACGCTCTTCTGAAACTTCGTTATCTGGCATGAGTGTTTTAGCCCAGTGCACTGCGCCGATACCAATACCAAGTAGACCAAGTGTTATTCCAACACCAAGGTACAAAGTGTTCAAACGAACAGTGGTTAGATCTTCAGAAATAGGGAATGCAAAGTATGCGTAAAGGGCAAGAGCACTACCGAGCATTGAAAGTGTGAAAAATGCAGCAACTTGACGGACTGCATTCTTCTCGTGCTTGACTGACTTATCGGTCATACGAACGCGATGCGGTTCAATTCCTGGGTTAGCTACTGCATCCTCATGAATAACTCTGAGACCAGCGTCATACTCATGGTCTGAGTAAGCTCCAGACTGCTTTGCTATTTCTTTAGACTTATCGCTCAATTTGATCTTTCTATTTAATTCGACTTTGCGCCAAGCCAGATTGTGATTGCAATGATTAGCCCAAGCAATCCCAACCAAGCTACTAGGCCTTCAACAACTGGACCTAGGTTTCCTAATTCATCCCCACCAACTGAACGGTTGTTCTGGAGATACTTCAAGTAAGTGATAATGTCGTTTTTCTCTTCAGGTGTGATGTTTGCATCGTTGAAGACAGGCATATTTTGTGGGCCAGTTAACATCGCTTCATAAATTGTTTTCTCAGAAGAACCCATTAGGTTCGGAGCATACTTACCCTGCGTAAGAGCACCACCTGCACCACCAGCGTTGTGACACATCGCACAGTTGATTCTGAAAAGTTCGCCACCCTTGGTTGAATCACCGTTAGCTTGCAAATAGGAAGCATCTGGAATTGAAGGCCCATCAGCCAAAGAACCAACGTAGGCAGCAAGAGCTGAGATCTGCTCTTCGGTAAATTGAACTGGCTTTACTTCAAGCTGAGGTCCGCTAGCAGCTCCTGGCATACGACCGGTTGAAACTTGGAAGTCAACTGAAGCTTCACCAACACCGATAAGGCTTGGACCATTCATTGTTCCTTCGGCATTTTTGCCGTGGCAGGAAGCACAGTTAGACAAAAAGATTCTCTTACCAAGATCAATTTGTTCTTGGCTTCTAGTAACAGCGGTTGAGGGAGAGACGGCAGCTTGAACAGCTGTGTATCCAGAACCAACAACTAGTAGTCCTGCGAAAAGAACAACGACAAGTGCTCTTGGGCTACGACGTAGTCCGTTGAGTTTGCGCTTTAGCTGAGCCATATCTACTTAGTTCTTTCGGTTTCAGGGTTTATTTCAAGACGTAAATGATTAGGAACAAGCCGATCCAAACAACATCGACGAAGTGCCAGTAGTAAGAAACAACAATTGCTGCCGTTGCCTCTTTATGGCCAAACTTCTTAGCCGCGAATGATCTACCAATCACAAATAGGAAGGCAATCAAACCGCCGGTAACGTGCAAGGCGTGGAAGCCAGTTGTGATGTAGAACGAAGACCCGTAACTGTTGCTTGAAAGTGAAACACCTTCGCTAATCAAAGTTGCGTATTCCCAGACTTGACCGGAAACGAAAACCGCTCCGAGAACATAGCTGAGAATGAACCACTCAACCATTCCCCATTTCAAAGGGGACTTTCCAGTCGCTCTTGGCTGCATACGCTCAGCAGCGAAAACGCCGAACTGAGCAGTAAACGAGGAGGCAACCAGGATCAATGTATTGACCAGTGCGAATGGGATGTTAAGTTTCTCTGTGTCAGCTGCCCAAAGTTCAGGTGAGTTTGCTCTAAGGCTGAAATACATGGCAAAAAGGGCTGCGAAGAACATGACTTCACTGCCCAGCCAGACGATTGTTCCAACCGAAGTAGAGCTTGGGCGATGAATCTGATTGTGAGTCATGGGAGCTGTTGACATGCCTTAATCCTACCTTCCCAAATCGTTATAAAACGGATAAAACCGCATGGTGGTGCGGAATTTAAACACTTTTCAACTTGTTTGCAAGGCTAAACTTAGGAACATGAATTCAGAACTCACTTGGGCGACAATTCTCACAGCACTTCTCGCCAAAAAAGATTTGACCAGGGGAGAAGCAAAGTGGGCAATGAGCCAAATCATGTCTGGAGATGCAACCGAAGCTCAAATGGGTGGCTTCTTACTCGCACTTAGATCTAAAGGCGAACACATCGACGAGCTCTCTGGCTTTGTTGATGTCATGCTAGAAAATGCGCTAAAACTTCCAATTAGTAATGATGCGATCGATATCGTTGGCACCGGAGGGGACCAGCTAGGTACAGTCAACATTTCTTCAATGGCAGCGATTTTGACAGCAGCTTGTGGTTACCCAGTCTTGAAACATGGCAGCCGATCTGCTTCGGGCAAGACTGGTTCTTCAGAGATGCTTGAGGAGCTAGGCATCCGTTTAGATTTGACTCCAGATCAGCTAGCCAAGGTCTTCGCTAAGACTCAAATAACCTTTTTCTTCGCTCCAATGTTCCATCCATCACTCAAAAACGTGGGTCCAACCAGAAAATCGCTAGGAGTGCCAACAACCTTCAATTTCCTAGGCCCTTTGGCCAACCCAGCCCAGCCAGTAGCAACCGCTCTAGGCGTTGCCAACGAGGCAATGGCACCACTTTTAGCAGCAGAATTAGCCTCAAGAGGCCGTACAGGCCTTGTTTTTAGGGGATCTGATGGCTTAGATGAGCTAACTACGACTGGTCCAAGCAAAATTTGGGTCGTCTTCAGGGGTTCAGTCCACAAATTTGACTTCAATCCCCAAGAAATAGGCATTCCTAAGGCTGAAACAAGCCAACTAATTGGCGGAGATGCCAAAGCTAACGCCCAAGTTGCCAGGGATGTTCTAGGCAAGGTAGGGGAGTCAGAGGCCATCCGAGACATAGTTGCACTAAATGCAGCTGCAGGAATGCTTGCCTATGATTTGACAAAAATCGACAGCCTTGAAGGATTCGATTTGAACTCTGAGTTATCAAAACATTTCCAGGAAGCCATTGCTGCGATCAATGACGGCAGAGCAATTGCGAAACTCAACGAATGGGTTTCAGTAAGCCAATCTGCTGGGGAGTAGCCTTTCTTGGCTAATAAAACATTACTTGACATAATGTTCATTATCGGCGAATAGATAAAGATACGCCTAGACTTCGAACCTGGTCTTTAGCCAGCCGATGAGCTCATGTGGTGCTACCAACTCTTCACTTGCAAACAGTTCTGACAAATTCCACCAGCGATATTCCAACACATCACGCAATTCATCTTGAGTAAAACCTGAAGTATCTAATTTGAAATCCTGAACTTTAAGTTCATAGATCGTATCTGTGTATGTGTGGTAGTTCATACCATCAGCCCAGTCCCAACGCCCTGATGCCTCCAGAATGACTTCTCCCAAATCCTCAGGTTTAACAACCAGTCCGGTTTCCTCGTAAAGCTCTCTGAGAGCTGCTGTGCGAGTGTCTTCGCCAGCATCTATGCCTCCGCCGGGGACCAGCCATCGCGCAGGTAAGCCAACCTCAGGATCAAAGTGAGTTTTGAGCATAAAAACCTGATTTTGCTCATTTATTAGCAAAACTCGAGCTGTTGCACGGTGTTTAACGTGGATTTTGTCCGTCATTTGGAGGTTTTTGCTCCATTTTGAGTCTTTTTTGGGTCAAAACCAAACAAGTTCATCGTTATTTGCAGCATATAACCAATTCCTATAGCAAATAGGGCAGTACCTATCCCCACTGTTCCCCCGAGTAACCAGCCAGTTAAGAGCACAGTCCCCTCTCCTAGGCTCCTAACGAGCCAGAATGGCCAACCGCTAACTCTGGTTAGACCAACCATCAGACCGTCCCTAGGTCCGCCACCAAGGTTTGCTGAGATGTAAAGGCCCGAACCTAAAGCTACAAAAGCCAACCCTAGGCAAAGCCAAACTATATTCAATAACAATCCATCAAGCTCCGGCATCAACGGCTTGCTCAGATCAGCAAAAGGGCCGATGGAGATAGCGTTAATGACAGTTCCAAAACCTGGCTTCTGCTTGATTGGAATCCACATCAACAAAACAAGAGCGCTGATAGCTGTTGCTGAGATTCCAAAGCTCCAGCCGGTTTGATGCTGCAAACCTTGAGTTAGAACATCCCAAGGTGGAACACCGAGACCGGTGTGAATCATCATGGCTAAACCCAAGCCCACCAGATACAGTCCAACCATCAGTCTGCCAATAGGTTTAATGGCGAAACTAGTTTTGATTGAACTCATAACAAACAGCCTAACGATTCGCTAATTTTTGGAAGGAAACACATGCAAGAGCATCCCTATTTCCAAACCACGAAGGTTTCGATCTTTGCTCATCGGGGTCAAGCGACACCCACAGAAAATACGTTAGAGGCTTTCATACTTGCTTTGGCTGCTGGAGCTGACTATCTAGAGACCGATGTCAGAACCACTAAGGATCAGATCGCAATACTTTTTCACGATAAAACGGTCAAGCGATTGACTGGATTGGATAAAAACATTGCTGAGCTCACTTGGGCTGAAGTTAAGAGCTTAAAACTTGATGGTGGCGGAACCATCACATCACTGGAAGAAGCTCTAACTTCTCTCCCCCAGGCAAGATTCAATCTTGATCTGAAAGATAGAGAATCAGTCAAAACTGCAGTTAATGTCATCGAAGCCCATAAAGCTCACTCAAGAGTTCTCGTTTCAAGTTTCAGTAATGGCAGAAGAAATGCAGCCTTGAAACTTTTTACACTCCCCGTTGCCACCTCCGCCAGTGCCTCAACTGTAATCAAGATCTGGCTTCTGGTAGTACTTAGAGCACCACAGTCACTCATAAACAAGGCTTTGCAGAACATCGGAGCACTTCAAATTCCTAGAAGTCAGTCATTCATGAGACTTGATTCAAAGCGCTTTATCCACAGTGTTCTTGCCTCAGGGACACAGATTCACTACTGGACTATAAACTCACCTGAAGAAATGTTGGAACTCACTAGGTTAGGTGCAAGCGGAATCGTCACCGATGTGCCAGAGTTAGCAGTTCAAACCCTGAGAAAAGCCTGAGTCCGGGAAGTATTTAGCTAAAACTTCGCTTCTCTATCTTGTAGCACACATATCATGAACTAAAGCGAGGAAAAAAATAATGGCACAACAATCAATGCGCGGGATGCGCTTAGGCTCAGAGAGTTTTGAAAGTGCCAGAGGTGTAACCCTCTCCCCTAGAAACACACACCTGTATCGCTGTGCCAAAGAGCACGTAAGCGAGATGATTTTTGCTGATGAGGCTGAAGTTCCAACTGCTTGGCCTTGTAAGTCTTGCTCGCTTGAAGCAGCTCTTCTCGACACAGATGGTAACCAGGCTTTTGCTACCGAACTTCCTAAAGCTCCTAGAACTCACTTCGAGATGCTGCTAGAGCGCAGGTCACGTGAAGAGCTTGAAGAAATTCTTACCGAGAGACTTGACGAATTGAAAGCTAGACGCAAGCGCGGACAGGCTGACGCAACAAACAACTAATTACTTGCGAAGGAAGATTCTTCGTAATCCAAATTTGGTCATTAGTAGCAAAGCTTCGGCCACAATGTTTGTACTCATTTTTGAGACACCAATTTCACGTTCAACAAATGTGATTGGCACTTCTGTTGCTCTGCCACCGGATCGAATCGTGCGGTAAGCCATCTCAATCTGGAATGAATAGCCACGAGCGTTGATGCTCTCTAAATCAAAGCTCTTCAGGAAGCTAGCGTTAAAAACTCTAAAACCTGCAGTCATGTCATTTAGCTTTGAACCAAGCATGATTCGGGCATAAATGTTTCCACCGCGAGAGAGCCACTGTCTATAAAAAGGCCAGTTCATGGTCTTGCCGCCACGGACATACCTAGAGCCGATAACCAAATCAAAATTAGAGCAGACTGCCAAAAGCTTTGGAAGATCTTCAGGGCGATGTGAGCCGTCAGCATCCATTTCAACTAGATAGTCATAGCCACGTTCGAAAGCCCAGCGGAAGCCAGCAATGTAAGCAGCTCCTAGGCCTTCTTTGCCAGCTCGATGTAAAACTGAGATGTGTTTGTTTCCCTTAGCTAATTCATCGGCTAGCTGACCTGTGCCATCAGGAGATGAATCATCAACAATTAGTAGGTCAACATTGGAATTGTGCTGAAACAATCTGGTAACTGCATTATTAATGTTGCCAGCTTCGTTGAAGGTTGGCATTATGACCAAAATCTTCAAGACTTTTTCTTTCGTCGTCTTTGGATGGCTAATCCGACTACTGCGATAGGGAAAATAGCTATCGCTAGATCGAAGGCAGCTCCTTCAACGTAACGACCGTACTTTACCGCAGGAGTAATGTCATTTCTCAAGGCAACATCAGAGACCATGGCAGCGGGTTTGAATGTTTCTAATTCATCTATAACTTTGCCATCAGGTGAATAAATACCTGAAACACCAACAGTTGAAATAGCTACTACTGTTCTGCCAGTTTCGATTGCTCGCATTCTTGAAACAGCAGCTATTTGAACACCTTGTTCGCTTCGACCAAAGTCACTGCTGTTGGTCTGAATCATGATGGCTTCTGCCCCAGAATCTACTAAGTCATAGGCCAAGTAGTCGATGGTCACTTCAAAGCAAATCAACGACCCAACTTTGCCCTTATTAGGAACTTCGAATATGCCATCTCTGGTGCCAGGACTCATATCCCATCCAATTAGCCCGATCATTTCAGGCGCAAGCTGCATAAAGAAAGAACGATAAGGAACATATTCTCCAAATGGCACTGGTCTCTTCTTGTCGTACCAATCAACTAAACCCTTTTGCGGAACCCAGAAGTCCACTTCATTAAAGAAGTCTTTACCGCGGAAAGTCTTGTTGCCGAAAAGTAGCGGTGCTTTTAATTCATTATCGACAAACTCGGTTATCTTCATACTTGGTTCAAGCATTGTTACCGGATCAAGATCTGATGAGTTCTCCGGCCACACCATGAGATCAACTCCCTCAGCTTTACCAGATTTCACAAGTTGACGAGCAACATTTAGATGCTTATCCAGTATTGAACCGGGTGGATTTATTGCAAACAAACCAGCATTGGCGTTACCTTGAACGGCTGCAATCTTCATGGTTCCAGCATTGGCTTCATTTGGAAGAACCATCAACGCAGGAATACCGAGCACTATTACCCAGGTAGTTAGTGTTGGGAGCCAACTTCTAAACCTCAAATTCAAACCAGATCCAGCTGGAAGTGGTTTGATGAATTTGATAGCAGCCAGAGCGCTTAGGAAGGCAATGATCCAAGACAAGCCAGCTATATCAACTGCCCAGACCAGCTTTGCAATCCAAGAGTCGACTTGACTCAATCCTGCTCTAGCCCAAGGCAATCCATCGAATGGAAAGTGATCGGCAACATATTCTCGAGCTGTATAGATAGCTCCGAGAACAAAAGCGATGACAAACGACTGGTATCTGCCAAGTTTTAGTGTGAGCAGCCAACGCCAAACCACAGCCATTACACCGCAGGCGACACCAAAAATTAGTGCTTCGACGATGGACAAAAGTACCCAAGGCAAAGGACCGAGGTATGTGGTCAACCATTTCAGAATTAAGCCATAGAACGCAAAACCTGACAGTGTGCCAACGAAAAAAGCTTTGAAGAAGCCGAGTTGACGAATTGCAACCATTATCAGGGCGATACCTACAAAAATGGCTGGCCAAACATTAAACGCTGGGAAGCTAATCGCAATCCCGAGACCGCCAAGTATGCCCAGCAGTGCTCTCCCCCAAAATGAGTTCGATTGCCTAATCCAGTTCAATAAAGAGCTCATCATAACTATCTAAGCGTAATAGGAATAGGCGACTATTCCACGTTTGATTCGGTCGATGGCAGCCTGAGCAGTTACTGAGAGTTCGTCCTGATGTACTTTTGAAATCTGCTCCAGTAGATCGATAGCTTGCTTACACCATCGAATAAAGTCTCCCGCGAGCATCCCGGTAGCGGTCATGATGCCATCGAGTCTTGATCCAGTAGCCCAGCGATACATCTGTAAAGCCATCGTGGCATCTGGCTCTGAGGTAAGCGGTAAATTGTTTCGCTTAGATAAATCTTGGAGGTCATCCCAAACCGCAAGGGTTTCATCAAAGACCGCAACAAAATCGCCTTTAGGTAGCTTTGGGTTCAGGTTTTCGTCATCACGTCTTGCTTCATAGACAAGAGCAGCAGCAAGTGCTGCCAGAGTTTGCGAATCAACTCCATGCCAGGTTTGTCTTTTAATGCACTCGGCTACCAGTAAGTCTCGTTCACCGTAAATCTTGGCTAGTTTTCCACCGGCTTCAGTTATCTCAAGGTCGCCTTCAGATTCCCGAAGATACTCAAGTTCAATAAGCGCCTGACTTATTCGGTCAAATGTTTTAGCTACCTGATTGGTGCGCGATTCAATTTGTTTAATGATGGCCTGTGTTTCGCGGTCAAGTTTGTACCAA
>CAILDA010000094.1 GCA_903832875.1 uncultured Micrococcales bacterium
AACTTTCTCAGGCAAATTTGACCTTGTCTTCATTGATCCTCCCTATGAAGTTGCCAATACCGAAGTGACGGAGAACCTTGAGGCACTGCTAGCTCATCTGAATGAGGATGCAGTCATAGTTCTAGAACGTTCCTCTAGAACCCCTATTCCTGAACTACCGCAAGAACTAGCTGTTACAGAAGAGAAGTCATACGGAGACACTGTGGTTTATTGGTTGGCTAACTAAATAGACTGAATAAATGCTAGAAACTGCAAAGACGCAATGGCCCAAAATACAAGCCATGGCTTTAGCTAGGGCTTTTAGCCTCTTAGGTTCAGAACTAACCATTTTCACTCTTGTCTTTAGAGAGAAAGATCAAGGGCCTGCCGCAGTCGCTGCTTTGTTTATTGTTGGAACACTTCCGATGATTCTTTTCGCCCCTTGGGCTGGAACAGTTGCTGATCGATTCAGCACTAGGACCGTAATTCCGATTGCATCTGTGATCGGCGGCGCAACAATTTTTGCTCAATCACAGCAGCTCCCGAACTACCTCATCTTGACTTTGTTATTTATCGCAAACACCTGTGCATCTGTTGTTGGGCCGACCTGGGGAAAGCTAACTCCAACCCTTGCTAAAAAAGAAGACATTGGCCGAGCAATGGGAACTATCCAGAGCTACTTCTCTATTGCAGGTTTGTTTGGTCCAGCACTTGCCGGGTTCTTGGTTGCTAAAACTGGTTTTGTGGTGACCTTCATGATTGATGGTTTCCTAACCACCTTTATTGCACTTGTGCCTTTCCTAATCAATGTGAATCACAAACCTCAGCCTCTAGAGCCGGGTGAAAAAACCTCAGTGGCCGCAGGTTTCAAATTTATGATGAATAATCCACTGCTGCGATCGCTAGTTATCTTGGTATTCGGAATGGTGCTCTGCATGAGCGTCGTGAATGTTGGCGATGTGTTCTTGCTAACCGACATCATGGGTGCAGACTCATTCATCTATGGATTAGTGGGAACTGGTTTTGCCCTCGGCACTTTACTATTTAGCGCAGTCGCTGGATCTAGAAAAGCTAGCCCAAAGACTGAGCTAATAATCCTAGGTTTTGGTATGGCAATACTTTCCCTATCCGGTTTCGGAGTTGGAATTGCACCGAACTATTGGTTCATCATGGTGGTCTGGTTCATTGCTGGAATGGGTAATGCCACCATCAACTCCTACGGCGTTGGGATGATGATCAAAATAACTCCGCACGAGGTTCAAGGTCGAGTATTTGCAGCCTTCGGAGCGATCATTTCAGTTGCCAGCATTGGTTCGATGTCAGTAGCTGGTTACCTAATTGGGGCATTTGGCGTTAGAGAAGTATTTGTTATTGCGGGATCTTTAGCCTTCATCACTTTCTTGCTGCTATTTCCTACCGTATACAAAGAGCAGCTAAAGCTCATAAAAGCTGAATAGTTTTTATAGGTCTCTTTGCTGAGAACCGATGTATAGCTGCTGTGGTCTACCAATCTTGGTAGCAGGGTCATGATTCATTTCACGCCAGTGTGCAGTCCAACCTGGTAGTCGTCCCATTGCAAATAGAGCAGTGAACATTCTGGTTGGGAATCCCATTGCCTTGTAAATAACACCGGTATAGAAGTCCACGTTTGGATAAAGCTTTCTTGAGATGAAGTATTCATCAGCAAGAGCTGCTGCTTCTAGTTCTTTAGCAATATCTAATAGTGGATCGGAAACACCTAGATCTGCAAGAACCTTATCTGCAGTTGCCTTCACGATGGTAGCTCTTGGATCCATGTTCTTATAAACACGGTGACCAAAGCCCATGAGCTTTACGCCTTCTTCTTTGTTCTTCACGCGATCAATGTATTTCTGCACTGATTCACCTGAGTCACGGATATCTGCAAGCATCGAAAGCACTGCTTCGTTAGCTCCACCGTGTAATGGGCCAAACAGAGCTGAAACACCTGCTGAAACAGAAGCAAACAGGTTTGCTTGTGAAGAACCAACAAGGCGAACAGTTGATGTTGAACAATTCTGTTCGTGATCTGCGTGGAGAACTAGCAAAGTATCTAGGGCTTTAACTACCACTGGATTTTGAATGTATGGCTCTGCCATGTTGCCAAAAGCCATACGTAGGAAGTTCTCAACATAACCAAGTGAGTTATCTGGATAAAGAAGTGCTTGACCTAAAGAGTTCTTGTGTGAATAAGCAACCAGGGTTGGCAGCTTGGCAAGCAACCTGACAGTTGAAAGTTCAACCTGAGCATCATCGTGTGGGTTTAGTGAGTCTTGATAGAAAGTTGATAGAGCAGAAACGCTTGCTGCCAGAACAGACATTGGGTGAGCGTTCTGCGGCATTGAATGGAAGATGTTCTTTAGGTCTTCGTGAATCAGAGTGTGTCTACTGATACGTTCTTCCCAGTCAGCAAGTTCGGTTGGGTTTGGTAGTTGACCATAAATCAAAAGGTAAGCAGTTTCAACAAAGCTTTTTGAACCGGCTAGTTGCTCAATTGGATAACCTCGGTATCGAAGAACTCCAGCGTCACCGTCGATGTATGTGATCTCAGATTTGGTGCTAGCAGTGTTCACAAAGCCGATGTCGTAAGAGTTCAGTCCGGTGGTGGCATTGAGCTTAGAGAAGTCAATAACAGAGTCACCAGCGGTGGCTTTGATAATAGGGAATTCGGCAGAACCACCTGGGTAATTTAGTGTGACCTTCTGGTCGTTTTCAGCTGACAAAACCCTGCTCCTGTGTGTAAGTGCTAGTGGTTTAACCCTAGGGCATCATGCAGTCTTCTGGCACCCTCAGCTATTTTGCTATCGGTAGCAGTAATCGAGAATCTCACATACTTACTGCCCCCAGCCTCATAGAACTCACCAGGGACAACCAAGATACCAAGTTCGGCCATCTTCTGAACGGTGACCCAGCAGTCCTCCCCTAAGGTAGCCCACAAATACAACCCAGCCTGAGATTCAGCTATCTCAAAACCATATGCTCTAACTGCAGCAAGCAAGACTTCTCTACGTTCCATATAGATCTCACGTTCAACTGCAACATGATCTTCATCACCTAAAGCTGCAATGACAGCCTTCTGCACCGGTGTTGGCATCATTAGCCCTGAATGCATACGAATGTTGACTAGGCCCTTGATCATTTCCTTAGGGCCTGCGGCAAAAGCTGCACGGTAACCGGCAAGGTTTGATTGCTTACTCAAAGAGTAAATGGCTAACAGGTTCTCATGGTTACCATCTGAAACTCTTGGATCTAAAACTGATGGAATAAGTTCGTCAGACCATCTTCCCCAACCTAGTTCTGCATAACATTCATCACTAGCTAGAACTGCACCCAACTCACGAGCACGTTTCACACAGGCACGCATCTGCTCAACATCTAGGACACGACCATCAGGGTTACCTGGTGAATTAATCCAAATTAGTTTTGCATTTTCTGGCCACTTAGCCGGGTCATCTTCAGAAACAATCTCAGCGCCGCAAAGGGCCGCCCCAACAACATAAGCGGTGTATGCAACTGATGGCTGAACAACAACATCGCCTTTACCAAGACCAAGCATCAGTGGTAACCAAGAGATGAGTTCTTTAGAGCCAATGGTTGGCATGACCTGTTCAACAGTTAAACCTGGAACACCGCGTCTTCTTGCAAACCATTCAACAACTGCTGTTCTGAATTCAAGCGAACCTGCAGTTGATGGATAACCGGGCGCATTAGTTGATTGGTTTAGTGCTTCTTGAATAACTGATGGTGTTGGATCAACTGGAGATCCAACAGAGAAATCAACCATGCCTTCGGCATGAGCTTCTGCAATTGCTTGGTAAGGCTTTAGTTTCTGCCAAGGGTATTCTGGCAAGCCATCAAACATTTTTACTTACTCGCCTTGCGGAGGTAATACAGAGATGACTGGGTGATCTCCTGGGATTGGGCCACCTTTGGCGGCCCCGCCAGGAGAACCAACTTCACTAAAAAATTCAACATTGGCTTTGTAATAATCTGCCCACTGAGCTGGCAGGTCATCTTCGTAATAGATAGCTTCAACTGGACACACAGGCTCACAAGCACCACAGTCAACACACTCATCTGGCTGGATGTATAGCATTCGGTCACCCTCATAGATGCAGTCAACTGGGCACTCAGCAATACATGCTTTGTCTTTGACATCAACACATGGAAGTGCAATTACGTAAGTCAATCTGTAATCCTTTTTCTTTGATACTAATTATCGCCTTAGAGGTGGGCTCTGTGTGAACGAGCACGCCACTTGGCTAAATCTATTTTTGGGAATACCGCTGCAACACCACAAATTAGCATTGCGAACCAGATATACCTATTGCCATATTTATCATCAGCTATGAAAGCACCGAAAGTTTCATGTCTAGACATCCACCAAATAGCGATGGTCATACCCGCATTCAAAAGATAAAGAGCACCTCTTGAGTTACGCCAGGTCCTAAGACCAAAAGCGATAGAGGCTGTTGCCCCGAGAGCCAAGTAAAGACCTAACGGTGAATGTCTGTCGTTATCAGCCAAGATGTTGTGAACAAAGGCACCTGCATAAGCTAAGACAATTCCAAGTGGCAAACCAAAGAGTGCTCTAAACACAGGTTTGAACCAAGGTAAGAAGTTTGGGCTGGATTGACGGAATCTTTCCGGTTGATCGAATCTGAAATCGATGCCATCAGCAACTGAATAGGTATCGCGTTTGACTGTTACCTGAGAGGCGTGAGCAAGCAAAGCTAACTTCTTCTTCTCGGCAGTTGCTTCCCCGCCAACAAATATGGTTGCTCGCTCCCCTGGTTCAGAAATGACTAGGAACTGCGGTTTCTTACCTCTAACATTTTTACGATAACGACGCATCGCCATAGCGGTTGCATCGTGAGCCTTTTTATGATCTGGATGGCCATAACCACCTTTGGAGTTATATGTAATAACTGCATCCGGTTTGAAACTGACCATGACCTGGTAAATATCATCCGCAATAACTGGAGTTGAAACAGCAGATAGCGACATCAGATCCGGTCTTAGCGGAGTAGTTGGTGTCCCTAGGTTTCCGATTCGCATTCCAGTATCTAAATAGGCTCTGGTACCAGCAAACTTAAAGTTCTTTACCCCAAGCACTGCTAATGCATTCTTTAATTCATTAGCTCTAAAAGCTCCCATTGCTGCGCGATTGGCCTCAAGTGATTTGAGTTCCTCA
>CAILDA010000095.1 GCA_903832875.1 uncultured Micrococcales bacterium
ACGATAAGCCGCCACACTGGGGCTAACTAGCCTTCTTTTTTAGGAGGGTCTTTCTTAGGTGCAGCTTTGCTATCGGTTCGATAGAAGCCAGTTCCTTTGAAAGTTACCCCAACCTTGCCAAACACCTTTTGAAGAGCACCCTTACATTCTGGGCATGCAGTCAAAGCATCATCTGAGATCGACTGTTGAACATCGAACTCGTGAGAGCAGAGTGTGCACTTGTATGAGTAGGTGGGCATCTATTTAGTTTAAATCCCGAATGGCCTCTTGGGTTACCACACCGGTAACTTTCTGGTCATGAGTTTCAACTGGAATACTGCTCAACAGTTCAGATTCAAAGACCACGGCATAAACCTGGATCACGGCACTATTAGCTAATTCACGATCAAAGTAACCTTTGCCTCGACCTAAGCGGTTTCCTTGCATGTCGATTGCAAGAGCTGGCACAAACAATAAATCTGTCTGTTCTAAAACTGTTTGTTTCTCAGACCCTATTTCATGCCAGCTAAGTAATCCTTCAGGAAGAGTTTCTGGAACCAAGACAACAACGTCGTTGGCAAGAAGTTGAGTAATCGCTGACTGAGGATCAGGTTCAGTCGGATAAGGAATATAGATTGCAACTCTGGTTGGGCTAAGGCGATTAACTAAAGCAACTATGTTCTGAGCTAGCTGCTGTTTTTCGTTATCTGAAGCGAGGATCGTCTTACGAGCTAAAAGAATTTCTGCTCTTAGCTGTGCCTTGGCAAGCCTGATATCGTTCATGCCACTAATCTTGCCACCATGAGCAACTCTTTTGCACTGACCCATGGCGATGTCTCGCTTCGGATCATCAGACACCGTGACGCTAAGACCATTGAGCGCTTAGTGCTATCTAATCGTGAGTGGCTAAGACCTTGGGAAGCAACCAATCCACATGGCCCAACCTCATTTGATTTCAAAGCCCAGATTAGATCGCTGCTAAGAGCTCTGGAAAATAACGATGGCATTCCTTTTGTAATTCTCTATAAAGATGAAATTGTTGGACAACTAAACGTCGCAAATATTTTGCATGGTTCAGTATCTTCTTGTGTGGCTGGATACTGGATAGCCCCTGAGGTTGCAGGTTTAGGAATAACTCCAACAGCAGTGGCACTAGCCATGGATTACATGTTCAAGGTTGTTGGGCTACACAGAGTTGAAATAGATATCAGACCAGAGAACGAAGCCAGCATAAGAGTGGTAGAAAAATTAGGTCTCAGGTACGAGGGCCTCAAAGAAAATTACATTCACATCAACAACGATTGGCGTGATCATTATGTCTTTGCGCTGACCTCAGACGAGGTTAGCTCAGGAGTCCTAAATAGATGGCTGAGAAACGAAATTCCAAAAATTAAGTACAGTTTTCGAAAATAAGTCATATTTTACAAATTTAGACACGCCAAAAAATAGCCGAATATAACAAAACCAATAAATAGCCTAGAGATATGGAAATCACTGGATCAGGCGGCATTCTTCTGCTCATCGTCGCTGTGCTCTGGTTGGGGTTCATGACACCATCCGGTAAGCGAGGCTTATCCGATCGGAAAGTAAAGACAAAAAAACAAAGAAATATTCGCACTGTTAGCTATTCAGAAACACAAAAAAACACAGTGGCAGCACCTCGCGAGGCCAATAGTTATCTAGCATCCAGGGCTACTGAGGTAGAAACACTAGTTCCAGTTGCGAAGGCAACACAAAAGGTTGTTATCAATCGATTACCTGATCCACTTTCAGCTCGTCTTGGAAAAATTGAGAGCGTGCAGTGGGCTCAGGTCCATGAACTTGAAGATGCAAGAGCTGAAAAAGAGCAGCTCAGTTCAGAAAATTTGGATGAGATATTACGCCGAAGACGCTCAAATGGCTAAAAATCTTTATAAAACTCGCCGAAAACTTAATGCAATTTTTTATGCAACACGTTTATAAGTTCCACTAATCTTTAATAGAACCCCTAAGTGAAGGATGTTTACAAATGGGATTACTAGATGACCTTGTAAGAGGCGGACGTTCTCGTAGGAATGCCGTCAAGGAAATCAAGCAAGAAGTCAACGAGGCTGTCGACATGTTAGACGACAAACTTGATGATCTAAAAGAAGACGCTAGAAGAGGCGTGGTTAAAGCAGCGAAGGCAATTGATAAAGCCGTACCTGTTGCAACTGCTAAAGCTTCTAAGGCGATAAATAAAGGTGTAGTGAAAGCAGCAAAGGTTGTCGTAAAGGCAACTCCTGTGATTACTGCTAAGGCCGAAAAGGCCGCAAACAAAGGAGCGAAAAAAATGGCAACAACAGCAAAGAAGGCAGTGGCTAAGAAGAAGCCTGCTGCAAAGAAGGCTGCACCAGCTAAGAAGGTAGCGGCTAAGAAGCCTGCTGCTAAGAAGGCTGTTGCAAAGAAGGTAGTTAAGAAGACTGTAGCTAAGAAGGCAGCGCCGAAGAAGGCTGTTGCAAAGAAGGCTCCAGCTAAGAAGGCAGTTGCTAAGAAGGTAGTCAAGAAGGCAGCGCCGAAGAAGGCTGTTGCAAAGAAGGCTCCTGCTAAGAAGGCAGTTGCTAAGAAGGTAGTCAAGAAGGCAGCGCCGAAGAAGGCTGTTGCAAAGAAGGCTCCTGCTAAGAAGGTAGCGGCTAAGAAGCCTGTAGCTCGAAAGGCAGCGCCTAAGAAGGCTGTTGCAAAGAAGGCTCCAGCTCGTAAGCCAGCTGCAAGAAAGACTGTAGCTAAGAAGAAGTAAATTTCTTTTTAGAAGTTGGACCCCGGTCGAAAGATCGGGGTCTTTCTTTTTTGGCTAGGCTAGATAAAGCGAAGGAGCGAGTTGTCAACTAAAACGTCTGAAAGTTTAGGGGCAACTTTTAACAAACTCTGGTCTGCTGCAATGTTCAGCAAATTTGCTGATGGATTAGTTGGCGCGGCGATTCCGCTTCTTGCTGCCACTCTTACCAGAGACTCCGTTCTCATTTCAATTCAGGCAAACATGATGCTTTTGCCTTGGCTCTTTTTTGCAATTCCAATCGGTGCCCTTATGGATCGACTCAACCGACGTTTGTCTATGATTCTGGTTCAGGGAACCAGGGTTGCTATTGGAGCAACCATTGCTTCTCTTATGATTACCGGCCAGATGAACCTTTGGCTCCTTATGGTGCTGACCTTCATCTTTGGTATTTCCGAAGTGGTCTATGACACCGCCACTCAGTCGACTATCCCTTCCTTACTCAAGGGGAGTCAGTTGGAAAGAGGTAACTCAAGGCTCCAAATAGCAGACACAATCATGCAGAGCTTTATTGGGGTTCCGCTTGGTGCCATTATTTTTGCACTTGTTGCCTTCACACCTTTCATGGGTATTTCGGTCTGCTACGTCATAGCCATCATTCTGGTTAGCTCTATTTCCTCTAAAGCCATGCAGAATGTTCGAGCATCGGATGCTCCAAAACGGTCAACCCTTCGGGCTGAAATGAAAGAAGGTCTTCTCTATCTTTGGAAAGATAAGGTGCTGTTCAGACTTGTAGTTACTACCGGTGCTGTCGGGTTCTGCTACGCCTTAGGCCAGTCAACCCTGGTCCTGTTCATTCTTGATCACCTGCACGTTCCAGAGGCTAGCTATGGTCTCTTGATGATTCCACTAGCTGTTGGTGCACTAGCCGGTGCTTTCGCATCTCCTCTGCTATCAGCTCGCTTTGGTAGAAGTCAGACCCTGGCCTATAGCCTGCCTGTTTCAGCACTCACGCTTTTGCTAGCAGGTCTTGCCCCTGACGCAACTTGGTATATGGCAGCGACACTCTTACATGGATTCTTTATTGCCCAGTGGAACATCTTGCTGATGTCTACTTATCACGCCATGATTCCAAATGAAATCTTCGGTCGTATCCATGGCACCAGAAGGACTCTGGTGTGGGGACTAATGCCTATCGGTGGTTTGATTGGTGGCTTCCTGGGAAAGATCGATATCACCTTGCCAATGATTGTTGGCGGCATATCAGCAACCATTATTGCTTCAAGCGGGATTAGATTTATCAGCTCAATTAAGAGCGAGTAACCCACTGGCAAGCACTTTGTAATGTTGGGTGCTCAAATACAAAACCAGTTGCAAGTAATCTGGCGGCACTCATCTTCTGGCTGCATAGCAACAACTCCTGAGCACCTTCCCTAAAAGCAATCTTTAGAGCAAAAGCAGGTACCGGAATAAGAGTGGGTCTTTTTAGTTCCTTACCAAGAGCTTTAACCATTTGCTTGCATGTTGCTGGCTCTGGTGCAGTGAGGTTGTATGGACCACTTGCGGATGGTGTGTTGATGAGGTGAATGATTGCTCTTGCTTCATCAGGTAAAGAGATCCAAGCCCACCACTGTTTACCGTTGCCAAGTTTGCCACCAACCCCAGCTCTAATTATTGGCAGTAACCTGCCAAGCGCACCAAGCTCTCTTGAGAGCACCATGGTTGTTCTGACTAAGACAACTCGAACACCTGAAGGTGCTTTCATAGCTTCCCGTTCCCAAGCACTGGCCAGGTCAGCTAAGAAGCCTTCGCCTCTAGGGGCGGTTTCAACTAATAAGTTCTCTCCCGTATCGCCATAGATACCTGAAGCAGATCCAGAGATAAGAACCTTGGGTTTGTTTTTAGTCTTAGCAATTGCTTGAACGATGGTCCTAGTGGAATCCAATCGAGACTGAATTAGCTCTTCTTTGTATTTCTTTGTCCAGGGAAGTATTCCAGTAGTTGCACCAGCTAGATTCACGACTGCATCGATGTCTTCAAGCGCTGTTGCATCAAGTTGGCCTTTGCTTGGGTTCCATTCCAGTTCGTTTGCTTTTGTAGCGGGTCTTCTAACTAAAACAACAGGGGTATGACCGAGCGCTAATAGTTGTTTTTGTAATTCAGTACCGACAAGACCTGATGCACCAGAAATAAGAACTCTCATGGTTTCCTTATTTGCCAAAAGGACCGAAGATTGGGTTCCACGCCTCGATAGTGCGCTCACCAATCATGCCAGCGATCTCAAACGGGTCTTGGTCCAACAACGAGTTCAGTTCCTCAATGCTTGAGGAGCTCCAAATAAGTAGCGCTGCCTGACGGTCAACCATAGGACCGCTAGCTAAGAGCTTCCCGGCATCTAGTTGCTCTTGGAGCCAAACTCGATGAGTTGGTCTAATTTGATTTAGTTCAATTTCATCTGAACTGTATGCGTAGGTCACAACAAAAACACTCACTTGGAGTCCTCTTTCTTTGATTCACTGTTTAGGAAAGCTGGGGTGATAGCAACTGCTGACAGAGCAACTACCAAGGCTAGGAAATCAAGACCTGAAGCTAAAGCAAATGAAGTGGTGCTGGTTAATTTATCCACGACGATTCCGGCTACCGCAGCTCCTGCTCCATATCCGATGCTCTGGCCGCTATTGATCCAGCCGTAGGCCTCGGTTGTGTCATCTAACTTGACGGTCTTGCTAATAATCATGCCGATTGTCGCAAAAGCTAGTGCAACACCGATACCTGAGATGAAAAGACAAACACCAAGCCAAATTGCATTGGTTGCGTTAAAGAAAATCAGTAGATCGCCAAGTAACACAATTCCAAGTTGATAGGTAAGAGCTCTAGGAGATCTTGCGCGGTGACCCCAAGCAAGACCACCAACTACCGAACCGATTGAGAGCATGCAAATAACGAATCCAGCCTCAGCTTGACCAACCGCAGCAATAGTTCCAATTTCAAGTGCTGAGAAAGAAGCCACGAATAGCAAGTTAACGATGATCATTACCCTGACCATTCTGGAACGAAGTACTGACCCCATGCGCTTAGTTGATCTTGGAATTGGGGCGTCATGAACTTGCGGTAGTAATGCAAACCAGAGGCCACCAAATAATTGAATGGCTGCCATAGCAATAATCGGCACGATGGTATTTGTTGTTGCAATCAAAACGGTGGCTAAAACCGGACCTAAAATCCAGATGATCTCCTGCAGGATTGCATCGACGGAAAACAAAGTGGTCCGCTGTGATTCTGATTTAACTAGGGTCGGATAAACCGCCCTGGCTGCTGCCTGGATTGGTGGCAACGCTAATCCAAGAACCAGCGAAACAGCGATAGCAAAACCTTCACTTATGGGAGCAAAACCGATTAGTAGGAAGCAAACTGGGGCTATCAGTGACCCAATGACGACAACTGGTCTGATTCCCCATTTAGCCATCCAGCGTCCCAGTATGGGGCCAGAGAGGGCTTGTCCGACTGTTGTTGCACCAATAGCAAGACCCGCAACAGTGTAATTACCGAATATTTGTTGCAAATGAACCGCAAAGGTGATTGTGCTCATGCCGAAAGCAAATCTTGCAAGTAGCTGAGACCAAATAACAGCGGCTACGCCTTTGGTTCTAAACAGCTCAAGATAGGTGCGCATATTCTCTAGCCTAACCGAGCCTAGCGACGCCTAGATTTAGGTCTTAGATCCAAGACGGAAGCCACATGTGTAGCCTCCAGAAGTCGTAACCAATCCACATTCCTGTCCAAATCGGATAGAAGAAAACTGACACGAGTACGCTCATCAGGATAAAGCCAGATATCCAGTTAGCGGCCGCCTTAGGTCGCTGGCTATTTCTGAACCAGGCTCTAAGGCCGGCAACCAGCAACAAGATCACCCAAGGCTCAAATGCGATGACATAGAACTCAAATACTGTCCGGTTCATCAAAGCTATCCAAGGGACATATCCTGCAAGAAGTCCCAAACCAATCAAACTGGTTGTCTTATCCATAGTTCTAAACCATGAAGAAATTAGAACACCGAAAGCCAAAATAGCAGCCCACCAAATAAGTGGATTACCAAGAGCTGTGATAGCTGAAGAACAATCTTGACTAGCACTATCCAAGAAACATCCGCTAGCTTTGCTTTCCCAGAAAAAAGATGTTGGACGAAGCATGAACGGCCAGCTCAGTGGATTAGAAGCGTAAGTGTGAGCAGTGTGTAAATTCACATGGAAGTTATAAATCTCGACGTGGTAATGCCAAAGCGATTGCAAAGCTTTTGGAACCCAAGCAAAGATTCCAGTAACCGGATTCTGTTCTGCCCAATCTCTATTCCAGCCATCACTAGTTACTAGCCAGCCGGTCCAACTTGCAAGATAAACAATGAGGGCAGGGATTGTTACTAACAAGGCATTTCTAATGCTCTGAGTTATTGATGGCACAATCCAGAAATGCTTTGGTAAGGGGCCTTCAAATTTCTTTTCAATCCTGGAGTGAATTCTGAGATTGAAATTCGCATCGCTTAGAACAACGTATGTCACAAAAACAGCTATGAAATAAACACCTGACCATTTCACTGCTGTTGCTGCTCCAAGAGCTAAACCCATGGCGAGAAGCCAGGGTCTATTCCAACTGCTAAGCCGAA